>CAZRPA010000213.1:0-6304 GCA_964601855.1 uncultured Flavipsychrobacter sp.
GCACTTCATTTTTCCCGTCTAAAAACCTGGGGTGCTATGGCGATGGTGGTGCCATATTCACTAATGACAGTGTACTGGCAGAGAAGCTGAAAATGATAGCTAATCATGGACAGAAAGTAAGATACTACCACGAAATGGTGGGCTGCAATAGCCGCCTAGATACTATACAGGCAGCAATACTACGCATCAAACTTCGCCATCTGGACAGCTATTGCGATGCACGCCGAGCAGCAGCAGATTATTACGACCATGCTTTTGCCAACAACCCCAAAATAACTACTCCATTCAGGGCGGCAAATGCTGTTCATGTGTTCCATCAGTATACCCTAAAGGTAGCGGGTATAGACCGTAACGAACTACAAAAACAACTGGCAACCCGCGGCATACCCTCTATGATATACTATCCGGTACCCTGCCACAAACAGCAAATGCTGGAGGCTTATGGCACAGCCGATAACGACCTACCTGTTACCAACATGCTACAAGACTGTGTAATATCTCTGCCCATACATACAGAATTGACAGAAGAAGAATTGTCTTTTATTACTAAAAACGTACTCGAACTAATAGGCTAAACACGCACAAATATGAACATTATAAAAACCCCTATCGAGGGATTGCTGGTATTGGAACCTAAAGTACATGGCGACGAGCGAGGTTATTTCTTCGAAAGTTACAATATGCGCTTGCTAGAAACGCTTACTGGCTACAACACCCCTTTTGTTCAAGACAATCAGGCTCGATCTGTAAAAAATGTACTCCGCGGACTTCATGACCAAAACTACCCCGTGCCACAGGCAAAACTGATAAGAGTGCTGGAAGGTAGTATATGGGATGTGGTGGTGGACATACGCAAAAACAGCAAGACTTATGGCGAGTGGTATGGTGTAGAACTATCTGCCGAAAACAAACGTCAATTTTTGATACCTCATGGCTTTGCGCATGGTTATGCAGTCCTTACAGACACATCGGAAGTATTTTACAAATGCGACAACTTCTATGACAAGCCTTCTGAAGGTGGTGTTTATTACAATGACCCAGCCTTAGGTATAGACTGGAAAATAGACCTATCGAAAGCTATAATATCAGAAAAAGACATGAATCAACCTTTGCTGAAAGATGCTAACAATGGCTATCTGTAAGCAGATGCTACATTTAGTACAATCCCAAAAGAACAATACTAGTACCAAGAGCCACAACAGCCCCCATAGCAGTTGTGGCTCTTTATTTACACTTGATATGTAATATCTATAAGTGACTATACATGAATGTACTGTACACTAAACCATCCCTATACTCACATACGTACTTTTTATTGTTAGCATGTTACCACTTGCTAAAAGTTATCAACCTTCGTGGAAAAGTAGCAGCAATGTATAATCTGTATATCCCTAATTTCATACCCAAGCAGTAAATACTAATAAATGAAAGTAATGATAATAATGGGGTCTCAGACCGACGAGGCCGTAATGCTGGAAAGTAGCAAATGGCTGAATTGGTTTGGTATAGAGCACAATATGGTAGTAGCATCGGCTCATCGAAACCCTGATATGGTGAGAGACCTGATGGTAAATGCCCAAACCAATGGTTATGGTGCTATTATAGCCGCTGCTGGCATGGCAGCAGCACTACCAGGGGTGTGTGCCGCGTACACATCATTGCCAGTGCTGGGAGTGCCGCTTGAGGGAGGATTACCAGGGGGCATAGATGCCTTGTATAGCATAGTGCAAATGCCTGCTGGTCTACCAGTAGGCACATTAGCTGTGGGCAAAGCAGGTGCCCGCAATGCAGCAGTGCTAGCCGCACGCATCTTTGCAATAAGCGAACCAGCAATAGCTGATAAGTTAGAGACATTTAAGGCTAACGACTACCGTATGTAAGCAGTAATATAGCTTGTGCCTATATCCGTATGGCATCCTGTATTTTGTGATTTATTGTTATTGGTATAGTATTTGCGATTTAATTTTTGTTCACCAAAAACCTAACTACATTGACAGAAGCAATCATCAATCTCGAAACAGTAAATCCCATAGAGTTCTTCGGGATAAACAACAGCAAATTCGAAATACTGAAACGCAAATTCCCTCTGCTAAAGCTACTATCGAGGGGAACACAGATAAAGATAACTGGACAACCTGAAGAGGTAGCTGCTGCACAAGTAAAAATAGGGCAGGTGATACAATACCTGGAACGCAACGGGCATTTATCTGAAAACTATTTCTCTAAAATATTGGGCGAGGATGAGCAGGGTGATGGTGCCAATGAAGAGACTGTGGCTAATGATATACTCGTTTTTGGACCGAATGGTAAGGTGATTAGAGCCAAGACGAAAAACCAACAGCTAATGGCTCAGGTATCTGAGAAAAATGACATCATCTTTGCGATAGGCCCAGCAGGTACAGGTAAGACATATACCGCTGTGGCACTGGCTGTGAGGGCATTGAAAAACAAGGCTGTAAGAAAAATAATTCTTACCCGCCCAGCAGTAGAGGCAGGCGAAAGTCTGGGCTTCTTGCCTGGCGACCTGAAGGAAAAAATAGACCCTTATCTGCGCCCACTATACGATGCACTGGATGATATGCTACCCAGCGACAAGCTTAACTACTACATGGCCAACCGTATAATAGAAATAGCACCACTGGCATACATGCGCGGTCGTACGCTAGACAATGCGTTTATAATACTAGATGAGGCACAAAACTCTACCGACCTTCAGTTAAAGATGTTCCTGACACGTATTGGAGCCTCTGCAAAGGCTATAATAACTGGCGACCTGACCCAGATAGACCTACCTAAGAACCAAAAATCGGGCTTGCTAAAGGCTACCAGAATACTGAAAAACATAGATGGTATAGCTCATGTGCAGCTGGATGAGGCAGATGTGGTGCGCCACCGACTGGTAAAAATGATCATTCGTGCGTATGATAAGGAGCAAGTGAGAGAAGAAGAACTGGAAGAAAAAAGAAGCAACCGATTGTAGATAAGAAGAATTATAATCCGGGGCAGATCTACTGTTAGATTTGCCCCGGTTTTTGTTGTGGTGTATTAATGGCTATAACTAACGATAACAGTACAATTACCTGATAATTAGCCAAAACAACAATGCAAAAAAAGCATCTGTAGTCTTAGTTTAAGCATTCAGCAAATAGCGAGGTATTGTAGGTAATTGTTAATACCAAGCGCCATATATACAATAGCTGATTGTAGGGTAAAGGGTTTCAGGATAATTACTTAAATTCACCAAAAATAACAGACAATTATGCGTTTTCTGCTATACATTTTCTTGTTTTCTATCGCCCTGCCTGCGACTGGCCAACTGGCATCTTTCATAGATAATCAGAATCAGGTAATGGTATGGGATAGAGGTATGATAAGAAAAATAGATTTTCTGCCTCCTACCGACATGAAAATTGGTCGTACTGCTATACCCTATCTCGACAACTCACGTTCGTTTAAGATATACCATAATAGCAGAGTAACACCCGTAAATATTGGCTTTACTAACGCCTATTTTGCTACCGACAATCTGGTGGCTTTTCTGAACCAGAAATCGCTCAATGTATTTGAAAATGGGGTGGTAAAAAACCTGACTGGTGTGTGTGATCAGTACTTTGTGGCTGATAGCGTAATACTGTTTCTGGATAGCTACAAGGGTGCCTATAAGGCTTACTACAAAGGCCAGATATATGATATAGAAAACTACTTTGCCGACAGCTCTCTGTCTGCCATAAAGGTGACTGATAATATAGTAGCTTACAACAACTTTGCGGGTCAGTTTAGGATCTTTTACCGGGGGCAGCTACTGGCTCAGGAAGACTACCCAGTGAGTGGTTTTGAGGTGGGGCGGAATACGGTGGCTTATGTAGACATAGACAGGAAATTTAAAGTGTTTCATAATGGTAAAACTTTTATTATTGACGATTTTCCACCTAAGTCTTATAAAGCCGGAGATAATGTGGTGGCTTATGTAACTGCAGATGGCTACTTCAAGATATTTTATGGCGACAGCACACGCTCCGTAGGCTTTATGAGTGGCAACTATCAGGTTGTAGACAATATAGTGGCATTCAAAGATCAGAGCAATATGCTGAAAGTTTTTTATAAGGGCGATGTTTCTACCTTGGACAATTACTACCCTAGCAATATGGTGATACAGTATAACTCGCTGGCTTATGTGAACTATGGCAATACACTGCGCTTGTTCTCAGAAGGGGAAATATATGATGTAACGAATGCTGAGCTTACCAACTGGCAGCTCAACTATGATGTGCTGCAATACCAAATGGGTCAAAACTTGTTCAAAGTATTCTATAAGGGTACTGAGTATTAATAGACTACACATTAACAATATACAGAGGGCTGTCTGATGCTGATGCGAGACAGCCCTCTGTTTTTGTATAACAATAGTGGGCTACTTCATAGCAGCCAGTACTATGTTCCAGGCTTCTTTTTCTTTCAGATCAGCGGCAGTATTCATTTCTTCGGCACGCTGTAGTAGTGATTTTACTTCGGGGTGTTCTTTGAGGTCCTGAGCATTGATCATTACATTGAGGTAACAACCTTTTACTGCTGCTCTGGCACACAAGGCACCTACACCTGCGTCACTTACACTATTGGGGTTGCCTTTAGCAGCCATTTGGATAGCCAGATCGAACGACTGAAAGGCCAGCTCCATGGTGCGGAATGGTATTTTTATAGCATATATAGTAGCCTCTTGTATAGCTGCTTTGCGGGCGGCTTTTTCGTCGTCGGTAGCCTTTGGCAAACCGAATGCATTTAGGATTTTATTAAATGCGTTGGTGTCTTCATCTACGAGATATAACAACTCTTTGATAAGCGACTGGCCTGTGGCAGCATGATTGCTGAACTCTTCCCAGCGGCTGTCCCAGCCTTTTTTGTGGGATGAGAGATTGGCCACCATAGTGCCTAGTGCGGCACCTAACACACCACAGTAAGCCGATACTGAGCCACCACCTGGCGCAGGAGACTCGCTGGCTGTTTCTTCTGCAAATTTTGTGATGGTCATATCTACCAGCTTTTTAGCTGATATGTCTTGCAATCTATATTCTATAATTTTCTTTTGTGGGTCGAAGGGGGTCAACTCATCGAGGCCCAGCGACTTAACTGCTATACGCACCAGTTCTGCCTCGCTGACACCTACGCTGCGTTGCTGTTTTAGCAAGAAGTATTTACCGGCCTCTACCATAGCTTGTAGTGGCACCAGCCCTACCAGCTCACTGCCGGTAACCCTCATGCCGCGGGCAGCAGCACGATCGCAAGCGGTATCGAAGACTACGTGCAGGGGAGTGGTGTTCATGTTGGTAAGGTTGATAGATATCTGAGCTATACCATACTCTTCTATGTACCAGCCTATGGCTTTTACGTTTTTCAGCAGGCCGGGCTCCCAAATTGGTTCGCCTGCCTCGTCTTTTACTACTTTACCTTTTTCGTCGGTTTTTTGTCTGCCTTTCTCCCTTATGTCAAACGCTACAGCATTGGCACGGCGGGTAGAGGTAGTATTGAGGTTGACGTTGTAGGCTATGAGGAAATCTCTGGCTCCTATAACGGTGGCTCCACTCTGGGCATTGAAAGTGGCTGTGCCATAGTCGGGCTGCCATTCTGGCTTTTGTATTTTGGTGGCGAGTCCTTCGTATTCTCCGCTTCTGATGTCGGCAAGATTGCGGCGATAATCAGCTGAGGCTGCATATTCGTAAAGGTAAACGGGTATGCCTGCTTCTTCGCCTACGCGCTTACCTAACATTTTGGCAAATTCTACTGTTTCTTCTATAGTAATGCCTGAGATGGGTATGAGTGGGCAAACATCGGTAGCGCCCATGCGGGGGTGCTCGCCTGTGTGGCTGCGCATGTCTATGAGTTCGCCAGCCTTGCTGATGGCACGGTAGGCTGCCTCTATGACTGCATGGGGATTGCCTACAAATGTAACTACGGTACGATTTGTGGCTTTGCCTGGGTCTACATCGAGTAGGCGAACACCTTCTACTCTTTCTATTTCATCTGTTATTTGTCTGATGATGTTCATATCGGACCCTTCGCTAAAGTTGGGTACGCACTCTATTATAGCATTCGAAAAATCTCTCATTTAGTTTGTGTTTGTGTATGCAAAAATAGTGCAAGTGGTAGTTTGTCTGAATGAGAATTTTAGATTTTCCGGTTTTGCCGGTTTGTTGCCGGTGATTTCATGGGTTTTGGTACTTAAGTAGTTGATTATCAATGCTATTCAGTTTTGCAGTAGCCTTCGCTGAAAAAGCTATGGCTACTAAAAGTTTTAGATGTAGAACACCCT
>CAZRPA010000214.1:0-6171 GCA_964601855.1 uncultured Flavipsychrobacter sp.
GCTGTTTGAAAAGTGTTAGTAACAGTAATGTTACCTGTAGCTGTGTTAGTACCAGAAGTATTGGTGCAATTAAGTGCTTTATAGGTACCCAATGGTACAAATTGCCCACCTGTGGTGTTAGTAAATTGAACTAATCCTGTAGTGCCAGTCCATGTTTTTCCTGCCGGTATTGCAGGGTTGTCAGTAGCATTTGTATTAATTGTACCATTATGTACAATCGATGTTAATGACCCAGATAAAGGAAATGTGGACATTGACAATACCCCACCTGAAGCTGTAGTAAGTGTACCATTTATTGTTACGGGCCCACCAGCCGTTTTAGTGTTAGAAGTATTGGTTAGCGTTAAGTTGTTGTATGTGATACCTCCTAAAGCATTATTGGTATTTCCAGTATATGTAAAAGTGTTTGTACCCGTATTAAATCCACCAATATTAGTGGCAGTAACGTTAAAATTACCAGATAAGCTAATAGTGCCATTTTCTAATGTAATGTTGGCACTCGAGTGATCACTTGACAGTGCAAGATTTACAAAATTACCTATTACCATTGTTTGTGCACCAGTACCATTATAATTAACAGTACCACCCCATGTTTTACCTGAGGGTAATGGATTTGCAGATGTATTTTGAGTTAAAAGTGTTCCATTATTAGATATAACAGAAGCAGCGATAGCATTTGTACCTGCATTTAGTGTACCACCAGAAGGTACAGTTGTAAATGTGCCAGTAACGTTGATATCACCACCTACTATGTTATTTGTATTGCTGGTGTTTGCGGCAGCCAAAGTTTTGTAAGTACCTCCAGGGATAAATTGACCGCCTGTAGTTCTGGCAAAACTAACCAAGCTAGTGCCACCCGTACCAGACCAATTTTTGCCTGTGGGTAATGCAGGGTTAGCAGTTGAAGTTGAAGAAATAGTGCCATTGTGAGTAACAGATGATAAAGAGCCTAAAAGCTGATTAGCTCCCATAACCAAAGTACCACCATTTGTTGTTGCTAAGGCACCATTTATAGTCAATGCACCTTGAGCAGTTTGATTGCCACTAGTATTGCTAAATGTAAGATTATTGAAAGTTCCAAGAGGTATAAATTGTGCACCAGCAGTTCTATCAAAAATCACGGTTCCTCCCCAGCTTCTTGAAGCTGGTAAAGCTGGGTTTGTAATAGTTTGTGTTCTTAGAGTGCCACTAAGAGCTGGTACTCCTGTACCTGCTAATGCAAAAGTAACCATATTAAAAGTGCCACCTAAAGGGACGGTTAAAGTACCATTGGTAGTAATAGCACCACTAGCAGTGTTTGTACCACTGGTGTTACTCAGCTCCAAATTGTTAGTATAAACGCCTGACATTATTGTTTGCCCACCTGTGGTAACAGCATATCGCACAGTACCAGTGCCGCCCCATATTTTGCCAGTAGTAAATGGTGTGGCAGATGTATTGGAAGTAGAAATAGTACCATTATTAGTAATTGTAGTTAGTGTGCCACCTAGAGTAAAAGTGGACATGTTTAATGTGCTACCTGCATTAACTACGTTAAGCAAAGTATTGACCACTAAATTGCCTGAAGCTGTACTAGTGCCAGATGTGTTGCTTAATCTTAAAGTAGAATATGTGCCAACCACAATAGTTTGACCGCCTGTATTTGCATTATAGTTTACTATTCCTCCCCAAGTAATACCAGTAGGTAATGGAGTAAGTGTAATATTTTGTGTGGCGAGAGTGCCATTATTAACTATAGAACCTGCCGTAAAAGTATTAGTAACTAAATCTAGAGTGCCACCTACACCAGTTGTAGTAAATGCACCAGTAATAGCCAGATTCCCGACTGCTGTATTGGTGCCACTAGTATTGCTGCAGGTTAGAGTTTTGTAAGTACCTGATGGAATGAATTGGCCACCAGCAGTACGAGCAAATGTAACTAGACCGGTTGTACCTGTCCATGTTTTACTAGCAGGTATAGCTGGATTGGCAGTAGAAGATGTAGATAACGAACCATTTAGCGTAACACCCGTCAGGGCACCAGTAAGCTGAAAAGTAGACATGTTGAATGTGCCATTACTAGCTATAGACAAATTGCCATTAACCGTAATAGCGCCAGTAGCTGTATTAGTACCGCTTGTTGCGGTAAATGACAGATTATTATATGTACCAGTAGGTATTGACTGCCCACCAGTTGCACTAGAAAAATTTACTGTTCCGCCCCAAGTTTTACCGGTAGGTATAGGTGTGGCCGCATTACTTAACATATTTAATGTGCCACTATGTGCCACGACCATCGATGCGCCTATAAGTTCGCGATTGGCGAGTGTAAAGCTAAAACTACCGCCAGCAGTAGTGGTTAAAGTTCCATTAACTGTTATGTCACCACTTGCGGTATTTGTGCCACTAGTATTGCTAAGTGTTAAGTGATTATAGGTACCTGTCAAAATACTTTGTCCACCATTGGTTCGGGTGTAGTTTATGGTTCCTCCCCAAGATTTACCAGTTGTAAGTGGAGTGCCAGTACTACTAGTCAAAATAGTGCCATTATTTGTTATTGTTGTCAATGTACCACCTAAATCAAATGTTGACATGTTCAGAGAGCCACCTGCTGTAGTAGTTAAACTAGTATTAACCGTAGCTGCACCTGTAGCAGTATTTGTGCCGCTTGTATTAAGGAAACTAAGACGAGCATATGTTCCACTAACTAGAGTTTGTCCGCCGGTAGTAAGTGCATATGTAACTGTGCCTGTCCCCCCCCAGGTTTTTGCGGCTGCAATAGGAGTAGCCGAAGTATTGGAAGTAGATATTGTGCCATTGTTTGTGATTGTGGTCAAAGTACCAGTAAGAGTGAAAGTGGACATATTTAATGAACTACCTGCATTCACTAGATTGAGCAAAGTATTAACCACTAAATTTCCTGATGCAATGTTGGTACCAGATGTGTTGCTTAGTGTTAAAGTGGCATATATGCCGGCCATTATTGTCTGTCCGCCTGTAGTGGCATTATAATTGACAATACCACCCCATGTAGCGCCCGAAGGTAAAGGAGTAAGAGATGTGTTTTGTGTGGCTAGTGTCCCATTATTAACAATAGAACCAGCAGTTAAGGTGTTTGTAACTAAATTAAAGGTACCACCAGCTGCTGAAGTAGTAAATGCACCTGTAATAGCCAGATTTCCTAACGCGGTATTGGTGCCACTGGTATTACTACAAGTAAGTGTTTTGTAAGTACCCGCTGGTATAAACTGCCCACCGGTAGCACGAGCAAATGTTACTAGGCCAGTTGTACCTGTCCATGTTTTACCGGAAGGTATCGCAGGATTGGCGATAGAGGATGTAGATAAAGACCCATTTAGCGTAACACCGGTAAGAGCACCCGCAAGCTGAAAAGTAGACATATCAAATGTGCCATTGCTAGCTACAGACAAATTACTATTAACGGTAATAGCGCCAGTAGCTGTATTGGTACCACTGGTTGCGCTCAACGTTAGATTATTATATGTACCAGTAGGTATTGACTGTCCACCTGCAGCACGAGAAAAATTCACAGTACCACCCCAAGTTTTACCTGACGGTATAGGGAGTACAGCTGTACTTGTCGTATTTAGGATACCACTATGTGCAACAGTCATTGATGCACCTATTAGCTCACTGGTAGTAGCGGTAAAACTAAAATTACCACCTGCAGTAGTAGTCAATATACCATTTACTGTTATGTCGCCACTTGCAGTATTTGTGCCACTAGTATTGCTAAGTGTTAAGTGATTATAGGTACCTGTTAAAATACTTTGTCCACCATTGGTTCGGGTGTAGTTTATGGTTCCTCCCCAAGATTTACCAGTTGTAAGTGGAGTGCCAGTACTACTAGTCAAAATAGTGCCATTATTTGTTATTGTTGTCAATGTACCACCTAAATCAAATGTTGACATGTTCAGAGTGCCGCCCGCTGTTGTAATTAAACCAGTATTAACGGTAACTGCACCAGAAGCTGTATTAGTGCCGCTTGTATTAAGGAAGCTGAGACGGCCGAATGTTCCACTAACTAAAGTTTGTCCACCAGTAGTAAGTGCATATGTAACTGTGCCCGTCCCACCCCAGGTTTTTGCGGCTGCAATAGGAGTAGCCGAAGTATTGGAAGTAGATATTATTCCATTGTTTGTGATTGTGGTCAAAGTACCAGTAAGCGTAAAAGTGGACATATTTAATGTACTACCTGCATTCACTAGATTGAGCAAAGTATTCACCACCAAGTTACCAGAGGCTGTGTTAGTACCAGATGTATTGCTTAAAGTAAGCGTAGCATAAGTACCTGCCATAATAGTTTGCGCACCAGCGGTAGCATTATAATTGACAATGCCCCCCCATGTGATACCAGTGGGCAAAGGTGTGAGCGAAGTGTTTTGGGTAGCTAATGTACCTGTATTGATGATGGACCCAGCAGTAAAGGTGTTTGTAACTAAATTGAACGTGCCTCCTGCTGCAGATGTAGTGAAAGCACCAGTAATAGTTAAATTTCCAGTAGCAGTATTTGTGCCACTAGTATTACTGCAGGTAAGTGTTTTGTAGGTACCGGTAGGTATAAATTGCCCACCAGTAGAATTGGCGAACGTCACTAATCCCGTAGTACCAGTCCATGTTTTGCCGGTAGGTATAGCAGGATTGGCAGAAGAAGATGTAGATAAAGAACCATTAAGCGTAACACCCGTAAGAGCACCAGTAAGTTGGAAAGTAGACATATTGAATATGCCATTACTAGTTGTAGACAATGCACCATTTATTGCTATTGCACCAGTAGCTGTATTGGTACCACTTGTGTTAGCTAAAGATAAGTTGTTATATGTACCCGGTGGTATTGACTGCCCACCGGCAGCACGAGAAAAATTTACTGTTCCGCCCCAAGTTTTACCCCCAGGTATAGGAGTAGTAGCTGTACTCGCCATGTTTAACGTGCCACTGTGTGCCACGGTCATAGATGCCCCAATCAGTTCTCTGTTAGTGGCAGTAAAACTAAAATTACCCCCAGCCGTTGTAGTTAGTGTGCCATTTACTGTTATATCACCACTAGCGGTGTTGGTACCGCTGGTATTGCTTAGTGTTAGGTTATTGTACGTACCTGTAATTATTGTCTGACCACCACCAGTTTGGGTATAATTAATGGTACCTCCCCATGATTTACCAGTAGTAAGAGGCGTACCACTAGTACTGCCTGTAGTTATTGTGCCATTATTGTCGATAGTTGTCAATGTCCCACCGAGAGCAAATGTTGACATGTCAAAAATGCCATTAGTGGTTGTTGTCAGTGTACCATTTACATCGATTGCCCCTGTTGCGGTAGAAGTATTTCCGCTATGATTCAATAATCTAAGGTTATTATATGTGCCTGCTGGTACTGATTGTCCACCTAAAGCACGGGAAAAATTCACTGTTCCACCCCAAGTTTTACCAGCAGGAATAGGAAGTGCTTCTGTACTAAATGTACTCAATACTCCACTATGTGCAACCGTCATTGAAGCACCAATAAGCGAAAATGTAGTTACATTGAAACCGAAAGTCCCTCCAGCTGTGGTGGTCAGAGTACCATTTACTGTTATACTGCCATTGGCGTTGCTCGATCCACTTGTATTGCTAAGCGTAAGATTATTGTATGTTCCAGTTACTATTGCCTGACCACCATCTGTTTTCGTATAATTAATTGTACCACCCCAAGATTTACCATTTGGCAGTTGCGCTCCAGTACCGTTTGTAGCAATTGTACCATTATTGGTTATGGTTGTTAACGTACCACCTAAAATATAAACAGACATATCAAAGGTGCCACCAGCTGTAGTGGTCAAACTGGTATTTGCTTGGATGTCGCCTAATGCCGTGTTCGTTCCGCTTGTATTAGACAGCGTCAAATTACCATAAGTCGTAGCAGGTATATTTTGTCCTCCGGCTGTTCTTCCAAAAACTACAGTAGATGCTGCATTAATAGAGCCTAAAGTGGGAATAGTAGTGTTGACAATAGTGAGCGTCGCTGCTGCTGAAACGTCTATAGTACCAGTAACAGCAAACGCAGCGGGAACAGTAAAGTTGCACGCAGCTACTCCGTTTCCTACTATGATCTTAGATCCTGCTCCAGCCACAACCCAAGCCGCACTAACAGTGGCGGTGGCTCTGTTTCTGATATTGAATATCTGTGATGCTGAG
>CAZRPA010000215.1:0-5986 GCA_964601855.1 uncultured Flavipsychrobacter sp.
GCAAAGCCTATTAACGTATGTCCGTCTTGTTTTATTTTGCCTAGCGATGCTAATATGTCTCTTGTTTTTGTGAGTGATAAAGTGAGGTCATCCGTTTGTTTTTTTATTTTGTTTTCAGCATATTCCAGCGGTTTGTAGTCGGCAACGGCGGCTGCCAGCACAGCTATGTGGGCTTGAGGGGCAATAGCCATAGTAGCATCATACATCTGAGCGGCACTTTCTACGTTTATTACTTTTATCAGACTGCTGGGTGAAGGTTTGTGTTGGGTAGGGCCCAGAATCAGTGTAACTGTTGCGCCTGCATCTGCCAGAGATTCGGCTATAGCAATACCCATTTTTCCGGTAGAGAAGTTTCCGATAAATCTTACTGGGTCTATTCGTTCGTAAGTAGGCCCAGCGGTTACTACTGCTACTTGTCCGTGAAGAGGGTGGGTGGTAGCATCCCAAAAATCAGACAGTATTTTTATCATATTTTCAGGTTCTGCCATTCTGCCGGGTCCTATGAGTCCACTAGCCAGTTCGCCATGTTCGGTGGGGATGATATGATTGCCGTAGGTACTTAGTTTGTTTATGTTGCCTCGGGTAGATGGGTGTAGCCACATGTCTTCGTCCATAGCAGGAGCTATGAAAACTGGGCATCTGGCAGATAGGTAAACTGCAGCCACTATGTTATCGCAAATGCCATTTGCAAGTTTGCCTAGTGTGTTGGCACTACAGGGTGCTACTATCATAGCATCTGCCCATAGGCCTAGGGCTACGTGATTGTTCCAGGTAGAGCCATCGGTAACATCAGTAAGCGCCTCACGGCCTGATACTGTAGCTAGGGAAAGTGGACTTACAAACAATTTTGCTGCATTAGTTAGCAATACTTGTACTTCCGCGCCGGCTTTTACGAGTAGGCGTACAAAATGCGGGATTTTATAAGCAGCGATACTGCCAGTTACAGCTACAATTATTTTTTTACTTTTCAGTGCCATATACGCTGCAAGTTACGTAAGTATAAAAACAATACTGTTGTCTAATGTACAGCATACTAAGTTGTACAATTAGTTTTACCATTTGCTTTACGTAATTTTGCGTTTTCAATAAGATAATATTAGGTAATGCGTGATTTGTAAGTTGTGAACTGGCGCAATCCAAAGCATCTACAATCAATATATTAGTATAAATAGGGCCTTCAACTAACAAGATAAGAATGAATATATTAAAGACTTCAGTAACAATTTTGCTTTTAGCTGTGGTGTTTGTGGGTTGTCGCTCACGCAAGAAGGGTGAAGCTAGTACCCTAAAAGTTGTAGATCCCAAGGTGTGGGTAGATGAGCATACCCAAAGTAATGCAGATAGTGTGTTGGTGAAACATCTTCATCTGGACATTAAGGTAGATATGGCTCAGAAGCAAATTTCTGGTAGCGCATTGTGGACCATTAACAACACCCATAAACAAAAAGAGCTGGTGCTGGATACCTATGACCTGACGATAGACAGTGTGCAGGTAGATGGCAAGATAGTGGGGTATAACATGGATGCCCCAGTAAGGTATCTGGGTAATGCACTGAGGATACCTATACAGGAGAATAGCACTTTCGTAACTATATATTACAAAACAGGACCTAAGGCGCGTGCGCTACAATGGCTGGAGCCACAACAAACACACGATAAAAAGTTTCCTTTTTTGTACACTCAATCTGAGTCAATATATGCCCGCTCATGGATACCATGCCCAGATGGACCTGGGATAAGGTTCACGTATACTGCCAGAGTAACAGTGCCTAAAGGCCTTATGGCATTGATGAGCGCAGAAAACACAGATGTGGTAAATGACACAGGCATCTACCACTTCAAAATGACACAACCCATACCGGCATACCTTATGGCGTTGGCTGTAGGTGACCTTACCTTTAAAGGTATAGATGACAGAACCGGGGTGTATGCTGAAAGGGGAATGATAGATAAAGCCAGATGGGAGTTTGAGAATGTAGGTATAATGGTTGGTAGTGCAGAGCAGCTATATGGCAACTACAGATGGGGTAGGTATGACGTGCTGGTGTTGCCTCCGGGCTTCCCGATAGGGGGCATGGAGAATCCAAGGCTTACCTTCCTTACACCGTCTGTGATAGCTGGCGATAGGTCGTTGGTGTCGCTGGTGGCACATGAACTGGCGCATAGCTGGAGTGGAAATCTGGTAACCAATGCCACATGGAACGATTTTTGGCTGAACGAAGGTTTTACTAATTATTTTGAGAGAAGGATAATGGAGCAACTTATGGGCGAGAATTATGCTGATATGTTGTGGGAATTGGGATATCAGGACCTAGAAAATACAGTAACACATCTGGGGCCAAAACACAGGGACACTTGGCTGAAACTAGACTTGAAAGGCAGAGACCCAGATGATGGGCTGAATGATATACCCTATGAAAAGGGTTGTCACTTCTTGAAAATGATAGAAATAGCCTCTGGCAGAGATAGGTTTGACCGCTTTCTGATGAAGTACTTTGATGCTAATGCCTTTAAAACCATAACCACAGAAACATTTCTGAACTTTATGGATACAGGGCTCATAAAGAATGATACCATACTACGCAAAAAACTAAACATAGATGAGTGGGTTTATGGACCAGGAATACCTAAAAATTGTCCGAGAGCTGGTAATGAATTGTTTGGTAAGGTAGATGCTGAGCGTAAAAAATTCCTAACTGGTACACAGCCTGAAGCTTTGATGTTTGTACACTGGAGTGCGCATGAGTGGCTACACTTCTTGAGGGGAATGCCTGATACCTTAACAGTGGCGCAAATGAATAAACTAGACAATGCATTTAAGCTATCTGTGACGGGTAATAGTGAAATAGCGGATATCTGGTATTTGCTATCTATAAGAACCAACTACACAGCCGCATACCCTGCTATGGAAAAATTCTTGAGTACTATAGGTCGTAGGAAGTTTTTGGAGCCGTTATACTCTGAAATGATGAGGAAACCTGCAACTGAAGAAATGGCTAAAAGGATATACAACAAATACAGGCTCAATTATCATCCGCTGGCACAGGAAAGCCTGGATAGGATAGTACTGAAAACCAATTCACTTTAATTTTCACGCAGTAGCAGGTATTTGTAGCACAATGGATAATGATGGAATAAGCCTCAATAAGTATATCAGTTCATCTGGTTTTTGCTCACGCAGAGAGGCAGATAAACTGATAGAACAGGCCAGAGTAACAATAAATGGTGAGCTGGTATTGTCGGGTGCAAAAGTATATGCAGGTGATAGGGTAGATGTTGATGGTGAGCCAATAAAATCATCGGCAAAACGCCCTATTTATATAGCGTTCAATAAGCCAGTAGGGGTTACCAGTACTACTGACCTTAAAGATAGAACCAACATCATATCTTTCATCAATCACCCTAAACGTATTTTTCCGGTGGGTAGGCTGGATAAAGATTCGGATGGGCTGATAATACTGACAAACGATGGTGATATAGTAAATAAGATACTGAGAGCTGCTAACAATCACGAAAAAGAGTATATAGTATCGGTAGACAAGGCAGTGACACCCGAGTTTGTGCAACGTATGTCGAACGGAGTGCAGATTCTGGGTACTACTACTCGTAAGTGTTTTGTGAGACAAGAAGGTAGCCGAAGATTCAGGATAGTGCTGACTCAGGGGCTAAATAGGCAAATAAGAAGAATGTGTGAGGCATTGGATTACAAAGTAATGTCGCTGACCAGAGTAAGGATAATGAATGTGCAACTAGATAACCTGCCTGTGGGTAAGTGGCGTTATTTTAACCCTGCGGAGATAGATAAAATGAATCAGCTAGTGGCAGAATCTGTGAAGGAAGATTTGGAGGGTGGAGCTGCAAAAGGGAAAAAAGTGATGAAAAAAACAGGAAGGTGATACTATCAACGTAAAGAACAATAGATATTCTATTCAATTTGGGCTAATTTCGGTAGCAGCATGAAGGTCTCCTACATTATATCTATTCTGGTACTGGCATCTATGAACGCTGTATATCAATACAGCATAAAAAAAGACTTCAAACCTTCGGAGTTAGATAAGTATGTAGCTGGTATTAGCGGAGCAGTGAATGTTTTGCCCACAAGTGCTAATATTGCTTTTTCGGCTGTAGGTGCTCCTAAAGAAATGCAGTCGCCAATAAGGTATCTGCTGGCGCCCCGTTTATTGTCATTTAATAATATAGAACAGTACGATACAATATTTACTGTATCTGCCTTGAGTAAAAAAGATAGCCTTTTCAACTCTTTTGATCTAAATGGAAATACTATTATTTGGCAAAATCAAGACACTTCTTACTGTTATATGCTCTCCTCAAAACACAGATAATTGCAACGTACTACTTTATATCTTATAGCTAGTGGCATAGCTGCCGGTTTGGTAAGCCTGTTGTATTTTCTATCGTTACAGCTTTCTTTTTTGCCATTTGCAATTACTGCGGTGGTGGTATTGCTGTGTGTAGTGGCTTTATTTTGGTATACCAAACAACAAGCCTCACTGTTTAGAGATGATGAATTCAGGATGATATTGCCAGTAGTAGTGGTGTTGTTTATTTTTCTTTCTACGATCACTGGTAAAACCATAGCGGTGGCCGAAAGGTATGGCGAATGGGATGCTTGGGCTATATGGAATTTGCAGGCAAAGTATCTTGTAGATCCACTACACTGGAAAAAAATGCTGCTGAATACTAAGTTTGGACATCCTGATTATCCGTTACTGGTGCCGGGCGTGACTGCATTTTTCACCAGATTGATGGGGAATGCTCGTATAGAAGTTGTATCATTTGCGTTCAGTTTTTGGATCGCTATACTCATACCTGTGGTGCTTTTTATCCAAACATTGCGTAAGAGTTTGCTTATGGCTATGGTGTTGTTGTGGTTTTTTGCTACAGATTCGTTTTATATTACTAGAGGGGCATCAATGTATGCAGACACTACTTTGGCTTTCTTTTTTATGGCAGCACTCATCAGTGTACGGCAACAAGAAAATAAGTATTTGTGGAACATGGTAGCGGGCGCATGTATAGGTTGTTGTTTGTGGACTAAAAATGAGGGAATGGTGTTGTCGCTGATATTTTTAGCGTTTTATATCAGGCAGTTGTTCATGCAGCGACTATTGAAGCCCTTTGTGCTAGGTGCGGTTTTCCCAGTGATTGTATTTATCTTTTTCAAAGTGGTATATGCCCCAGCTAATGATATGGTGGGTGGACAGAACATACACACACTGCAGCAATTGTTAGATACAAGTAGGTATCAACTAATATATCGCTACTTTACTGACAATTTTCAGCAAAAGTTTGGTACGCTAAAAATTCTTGTTTTACTCTATTTAGGTTATCATTTACTAAAACGAAAGATGCCTAGTAAGCAGTTCTTGTTGGTGAGTACATGTGTTGTGGCATATTTCATGATTTACGTGCTTTCGGTGCAAGATTTGGAGTGGCATTTATCTACCTCAGCCGATAGGCTTTTGCATCAGTTAATGCCAGCCATGGTGTATGCGTTGGTGTCTTTATATCCTGATCCTAAGCCCAGTATAGCCGCAGACCAGCAATGGGCCATGCCTGAATAAGGTGTAGGCTCAAAAACAAAATAGTTGCTCGGTAGGAGCAACTATTTTGAGAGATATTATTATTGTAAGATGTATTAGTTTGCGCTAACAGCTTTCTGCACCAAATTAGCAGCTTCGCTCAGCAATATTGCGCTTTGTACTTCAAGACCTGAATTTTCTATCAGTTCTTTAGCAGCTTCAGCATTAGTGCCTTGCAGACGCACAATGATTGGGATATTGATGTTGCCCAGTTTGTTGTATGCTTCTATCACACCAGCAGCTACACGGTCGCAACGTACTATACCACCAAAAATGTTGATAAGGATAGCTTTAACGTTAGGATCTTTCATGATGATGCGGAAACCAGCTTCAACTGTTTGTGCATTTGCGGTACCGCCTACATCTAGGAAGTTAGCAGGTTC
>CAZRPA010000216.1:0-5970 GCA_964601855.1 uncultured Flavipsychrobacter sp.
ACTACCACCTGGGTTAGCTGTAAGCGTCACAGTACCACCATTACATATTGGACCATTGTTTGTAGGCGCAGCAGTTGGGGTAGTATTTACTGTAACTGCTTTTGTTACTGTTGTGTTGCATCCATGTATATTGGTAACAGAATAAGAAATTGTAGCTGTACCAGCTGCAACAGCTGTAACATCTCCACCAGTACCCACTGTTGCTATTGTTGTGGTGCTGCTTGACCAAACGCCACCACTTGTACTATTAGTGAATGTTGTTGCACCAGCTATACACAAAAAGTCGACACCTGATATTGCTGTAACAACAGGTAAAGGATTAACCGTCAATATAGTATTTGCTTGATTGCTACATGAGAAAGCATTGGTAACAGTATATGTAATACTAGTAGTACCTGCATTTATGCCAGTTGCCACACCAGAAACCGATCCGATAGTAGCTACAGAACTACTACTGCTGCTCCATACGCCGCCTGTAGTAGTATTCGCAAGGGTAGTATTGTTGCTTTCGCAAACTAGCACAATACCTGTAATAGCGGGAACTACAGGAGTAGGATTAACCGTTAATATAGCTCCTACACCTGCGCTACATCCAAAACCGTTAGTCACTGTGTAGCTAATTGTTGACGTTCCAGCTAGTAATCCAGTTGTTGTTCCAGATCCACTACCTATTGTAGCTATAGTTGTATTGCTACTGGTCCACTCTCCACCTGTAGTCGAGCTAGTCAAAGTGTTACTGCTGTTTTCACACAATGTAAGTGTGCTAGTTATAGCACCTACTACTGGTGTTGGATTAACCGTTATAGTTGCTGTGGATATTGTGGTGCAACCAAATTCATTGGTGACATTATAAGTAATATTTACTGTTCCGGCTGTTAGTCCAGATACTAATCCCGATGAACTAATACTAGCAATAGCAACATCGCTGGTGCTCCATATACCGCCTGTTGTAGGTGTAGTATAATTTATAGTTGATCCTTCACATACTAATGTAGGCCCAGTTATAGTAATAACAGTCGGTAACGGATTTACTGTTACCATCATTCCTACGCTGTTTGTACAGCCAAAGCCATTTGTGACCGTATAGCTTATATTGGATGTTCCAGCTGTTATACCTGTTGTAATACCAGTACTGCTACCAATAGTAGCTACAGTAGTAGTACTACTGCTCCAAACGCCACCTGTAGTGCTGCTTGCTAGTATGCTAGTTCCTGTTTCGCAAACTACCAAAGTACCTGTTATCGCAGCAACAGTAGGTAATGGATTTACTGTTACAGTCGTGTTTACTTCTGTAGTACAGCTAAATCCGTTTGTGACGCTATAGGTGATTATTGCTGTACCAGCAGATTCACCAGTTACAATGCCAGAGCTACTACCTACAGCGGCAAAAGTGCTATTGCTACTTGTCCAAACACCGCCTGATGTAGTGTTAGATAGAGTAGTAGTGCTATTATCACATACAGTTGTTGTTCCTGTTATGCTTGGAACTGTTGGGTATGGGTTAATTGTAATAGTTGCACTTCCTTGTGGTCCCCAACAGCCGCTTTCAGATATTGCCCTGAAGTAGTAGGTGCCACTTGTAGTGATCAACTGTGAGGAAGCAGGAGTAGCTGTTGAAGTGCCGTTTGATGTAGTACCTTGGAAGTACATGGTGCCATCACTACCATTAGACGCTGATATAGTAGTACTACCACAATAAGTGCCAGATGTGCTTACAGTAGTTGTAGCTGGTAATGCATTAACACTTACTGTAGTATTGTTTGTCCTACTACAGCCTGTAGCTGGAAGGGTAACTGTGGCAGTATAGGTTGTGGTAGCAGCAGGTGATGCATATATTGTACTTCTATCATCACCGGTATATGCTGTTGTTAACCCAGCATCAGAATATAATCCTGTAGTGGGCGACCACGAATAAGATTGAGGAAGGTTGTAGTTGATATTAATGCTCCAAGAAGTAAGAACACCATCATCACCTGTTGCATGGTCGCGAAGTACTAGCTGCCAAGTACCATTAGGAATACTATACAGATTGCTGAATGCACTTACGTTTGATAAGTTACCAGTAGCACCTGCTCCTATAGCTGCGGTGGCTGAATAGGTTCCTGTATATGGGGCAGCACTTGCAGCAAATGTGGTAACACCTGTTGAACTAACTGTTGTGTTGGTAAAGTTGTCGCCACTTGTACCGTGTTGATTAAACAGGTTAAGAATATTTCCATTAGGTGCTTTCAGATTTATAGATACATCGCCCACATAGGTGTGTGTCATGTTCATCGTTACTGTCATGCTAGTTATAACGGCACCTGTAGGTACGTCAGTAATAGTAAGTGGTGTAATAGAGCCAGCTGTGCTTAAGTCATTAACTATAAGAGATAAGGCACCTGAGGTCACACCGGTGGCGCCAGTTGCTGCAGGCGTTGCAGATCCGGTCAGTGCTATACCTTCTCCTGAACAAATGGTGCTGCTAGGTGGAGTTATAGTCAACACGGACGGCGATACATAAACCCCTTGTAAATAAGTAGCATTTGTACATCCATTAGCTAACGAATAAGTAAGTGTAGTAGTGCCAGCGCTAACACCTGTAAATGCACCTGTAGTGCTGTTGATGCTTCCCACTGCTGGAACCGAACTACTCCATGTTCCGCCTCCAGATAAACCTGTGGGTGTGTAAGTAATACCGGCACATACTCCTGTTCCACCAGTAATTGATGGTGTTTGATTTACAGTGAATATTAAACTTGCTGGTGTGCCACATCCATTTGAATAAGATATTATAGTAGTACCTCCACTTATTCCATAGACAATACCAGTAGAAGCTCCTACGGTTCCTACTGCAGTGTTGCTGCTACTCCATGCACCTATGCCACCTGGATTACTAAGTGTACTAGTAAGTCCGGTACATACACTTGCAGTACCAGTTATAGCTGCTGGTGAACCGTTGACTACAAATGTTGCTGTAGTATAGCAACCTGCTACCGTATACGTTATGGTTGTAGTACCTGCGCTGCCTCCAGCTGTTACAAGACCTGCCGAGTTGATTGTGGCTATTGCTGGCGTGCTACTGCTCCATGTTCCTCCAGGTGTGCCACTGCTCAGGGTACTGGTACCACTTACACATGCACTTAGCGTACCTGTTATAGCATCTGGTGAAGGGTTTACTGTTACGACAGCATTATTAGTACTAGCGCATCCTGTACTGGGCAATGTAGCAGACACTGTATATACAGTGGACGTTGCTGGTGAAGCATATACTGTTGCTAATTCTGTGCCTGTGTAAGGAATAGTAAGTCCTGCATCGGTGTATAGTCCACTAATAGGAGCCCATGTTAACGGTGGTGGACTTACATAGTTGATATTGATACTCCATGATGTCAATGTTCCAGCATCAGATGAAGTAACATCGTTTAATACTAACGACCATGTACCGTTTGGTGCACTATATAGGGATGCAAATGTTGCAACATTTGAAGTGTTACCTGTAGCACCTACACCTATAATAGCTGCAGGTGAATATGTGCCAGTAAAGGGTGCGGTGCCACCGCTTATTGCTGTGGATGCACTGGAACTTATAACCGTATTTGTAAAGTTATCTGCACTACCTCCGTGCTGGTTAAATAAGTTTAGAATATTGCCATTTGGTGCTTTTAGGTTCACGATCATATCGCTTATCCAAGTGTGAATCAAATTCATGGTTATTGACACCCCCGTAATAGTTGATCCTGTTGGTATGTCCGATACAGATAATGATGCTAGCACACCCGAAGCTATACCATCTGGTACCGACACGGAAATAGTGCCTGATGCCAAACTAAATACTCCGGGTATTATGGGGCTTGTGCTCGCAGTAAACATTGCACCGCTACCAGCACATATTGTTGCACTTGACGACGGTGTTAACGATACTGCGGCTGGTGTTGCACTGATTGTTTGTATCCTTGTGGCTGCAGTTCCGCATCCATTGGCATAACTGATAGTTGTTGTGCCAGCACTCACACCAGTGAGTACACCAGTAGTAGCTGTTATTGTTGCTACAGATCCATTAGAACTTATCCAAGTTCCACCTGTGGCAGTGTTTGTTAATGTTGTTGTAGCGCCAATGCATCCAAAACCAGCACCCGATATTGTGCCAGGTATGCCGTTTACAGTTATCGTTACTGTTGCCGCAGTTCCACATCCAGTATTGTATGATATAGTGCTTGTACCTGCACTTATACCAGACAACAAGCCTGTAGAAGGATTGATAGTTGCTATAGATGTTGCGCTACTGCTCCATGTGCCACCAGTTTCAGTGTTGCTAAGTGTTGTAGATGCACCTGCACATACACTAGTAGTTCCTGTTATACCAGCCGGTCCGCCATTAATGGTCACCGCTAGTGTAGCTGCAGGACATCCATTTGTCAGGTCATAAGTAATAATTGTTGTGCCACCTGTTAGACCGCTTAGTACACCTGTACCTGAAACTATTGTTGCAATTGATGTACTACCGCTGCTCCATGTTCCTCCCGATATTGGATTTGTATAAGTGGATGTAGCGCCTGCACAAACTTCTGTAGCGCCGCTTATAGTACCTGGTGTAGCTAATACGGTTACTATTCTGCTAGCTGGTGTTCCGCAACCATTCGAATAGCTAATAGTGGCTGTACCTTCAGCAACTCCTGTTACTATACCACTACCGTCTACTGTAGCAACGCTTATGTTTCCACTGCTCCATGTTCCAGTGCCTCCTGCATTAAACAAAGTTGTATTTCCACCAGCACATAATGTTGAAGTACCCGTTATAGCACTTGGAGAGCCATTGACTGCAAATGTTGCTATTGCTGGACATCCTAACACTATATAGCTGATAGTTGTGGTCCCAGAAGTTGCACCGGCTGTTACTACCCCTGTAGTATTTATAGTAGCTATAGCTGGCACACTGCTGCTCCATGTACCACCTATACTTGTACTGCTCAGTGCACTGGTGGCAGTAATACAAGCACTTAGAGTTCCTGTTATTGGGTCAGGGGATGGATTCACTACCAATACTGAGGTGGTTTTACAGCCTGTAGATGCAAGGGTGAATGTAATAACAGATGTACCCGAATTAACACCCGTTGCTATACCACTTGTCGCTCCTATTGTGGCTACAGTCAAATTGCCACTGGTCCATGTACCCGTGCCCGAAATATTACTAAGCGATGTAGCTATTGCTTCGCACACACTCAGACTACCTGTGATTGCAGCTGGCAATGGATTTACTGTGGCTACTCTGCTTATACTACAGCCAGTTGATGTAAGTGTGAATATTATGTTGGCTGTTCCAGCACCATTACCTGTAAGTACTCCTGTAGGTGCATCTATACTTGCTACACCTACGTTGCTACTCGACCATGTACCTGCACCAGATGTGTTAGTTAAAGTAGTGTTGCTGCCTATGCACACCTCTGCAGTACCTGCGATGGCATTGGGTTGACTAACAGTTATAGTTTTATAAACCGGACATCCAAGGTTTGTGATATAAGTTATGCTAGCAGTTCCAGCACTTACACCAGTTATCAATCCAGTTGCTGCATTTATACTTGCTATCTCAGCATTGCTACTGCTCCAATTGCCCCCGCTGGTTGCATTCGTATAAGTTGTTGTTGCCCCTACACAAATTGTGGTTACACCACTTATAGCGGGTGTGTTACATGATATATTTACGTAGTAATCTTCGGTTTCGCCATAGGTATATGCAGTACATGCATCCGTATTGGCAAGTGTAGTGTTGTATCTGCACCTAGCTCTCATTTTCACTATACCTGGTATAGCATTAGCTGGAATAGATACTGTGGCACTTCTGCTTACTCCATTTCCAGATCCAATAAAGGTATATTCACTCGCGTCAAATGTACCATTGTGGTTGTAGTCTATCCACACTGCTCCATACTGTGTGCCACCTGTACCTAGCCCCATGGTGAGAGTATAACCTGTACCCTGATTTACTGCTGC
>CAZRPA010000217.1:0-5871 GCA_964601855.1 uncultured Flavipsychrobacter sp.
ATTGTTACAGCGCTCACAGCAGGAAATACTAATATCACTTATAGTGTTACCAACGGATTCGGTTGTAATACTCAAGTACCAACAACTATCACAGTTAATCCAGTTCCAGTAGTAGCAGCTATTACAGGGACTACTACTATCTGCGAAACTGCTACTACAAATTTGTCTAGTGTTACAACTGGAGGTGTTTGGTCAAGCAGTAATACTTCAATTGCTACTGTAGGTACTTCAGGAACCGTTACTGGTGTTACAGCTGGTAATGCTACAATTAGTTATACAGTTACAAATGGTTTTGGATGTTCTACTACTGTAACTTCTATTGTCACTGTAAATCCATTGCCAACTGTTGTTTCTATTACTGGTCCTACTAATGTTTGTGTAGGTAGTACTATTACTTATGGTACGGTTACTACAGGTGGTATATGGAGCAGTAGTAATGCGGCAGTAGCCACTATAGGCACTGGCGGTATTGTGTCTGGAGTATCAGCTGGCACAGCAAATATCACTTATAGTGTTACCAACGGATTTGGTTGTACTACCATATCAGTAGCAACAATAACCGTAAATCCTTTGCCAGTTGTAAGTGCTATCACTGGCACTACTACTGTGTGTGTGGCTGGTACTACAATGTTATCAAGCACTACTTCATCTGGTGTTTGGATTAGTGGAACTACATCAGTTGCAACAATTGGTACCTCTGGTTTGGTTACTGGTGTTTCAGCAGGCACTTCTATAATTACTTATAGTGTCACAAGTGCGTTTGGCTGTAATACTCAGGTGTTTACTGAAGTTACTGTTAATCCATTGCCTACAGTATCAGCTATAACCGGTACAGCGTCATTGTGTCGTTTCGATTCAGTTACTCTTGCTAGTGCTACTACCGGTGGTGTATGGTCTGCATCAAGCACATCAATCGCTACAGTAAGTGTTGCAGGTGTTGTTACGGGTGTATCTGCTGGCAGTACAGTTATTACATATAGTGTCACCAACGGATTTGGATGTTCCTCTTATGTAGTTCGTTCAGTAACAATAAATCCTTTACCAACTGTTGCTTCTATTACAGGCACACCAACGTTGTGTGAAGGTGCTACAAGGGTGCTTTCTTCTACTACTACAGGTGGTGTGTGGACAAGCAGCAATACTACTGTAGCTACGGTAGGCACAACTGGTACAGTGTCTGGTTTGGTAGCAGGTACTACTAATATTTCTTATACTGTTACCAATGGTTTTGGTTGTTCTACTGTAGTATCTGTTACAGTAACAGTTAATCCTTTACCAATTGTTCCATCTATAGCTGGTACCTTGACACTTTGCGCCAATACAACAACCACTCTTTCTAATACTACTACAGGCGGTGCATGGGTAAGTAGTAATGTTTCAGCTGCAACGGTCAATTCATCTGGTGTTGTTACCGGTGTTTCCTCAGGTACTTCTACTATTTCTTATACTGTTACCAATTCATTTGGTTGTGTGACAAGGGTAACAAGTGTAGTTACGGTTAATCCTGTTCATGGTGTATCTGGTATCACAGGGGTTACCTCGGTATGTGCGAATGCATCTGCTACATTATCTAGTCCTACTACAGGTGGTGTTTGGTCTTCTTCAAATACATCAGTTGCTACGATAGGTACAGGAGGTGTAGTGTCTGGAGTAGCTGCTGGTACTACTATTATTACGTATGCAGTTACCAATGGTTTTGGTTGTACATCGCAGGTTACGAGAATATTTACAGTAAATGCTATCCCAACAGTAAATGCTATAACAGGAACACTTAGTGTTTGTCAGGGATCTACTTCTTCACTTGCCAACACAACTACTGGTGGCGCATGGACTAGTGGCAATACATCAGTAGCTACCATAGCATCATCTGGTATTGTTACTGCAATTTCTGCTGGTACAGCTACTATTACTTATTCTGTAACTAATGGTTTTGGTTGTATTAATACTTCTACGGCTGTTGTTACGGTCAATCCATTGCCAGTTGTTGAACCTATAACAGGTACACTGGTAATTTGCAGATATGATAATACTACGCTTTCCAGTACTACTGCAAGTGGAGTATGGAGCAGCAGTAACATGGCTGTAGGTACAATTGCCACAACTGGTATATTTACAGGGGTAACTGCTGGCACATCTACAGTAAGTTATACTTTCACAGATGGCTTAGGCTGTAGCAACAGGACTACTACTATAGTTACGGTTAATCCTACTCCATCAGTAGCTGCAATATCTGGTTCATTGAACATCTGCGAGGGAAGTAATGGAACACTTACAAACAGTGTATCTGGTGGTACGTGGGTAAGTGCTAACACTGCTATTGCTACGATAGGTAGTACAGGTGTTGTTGCTGCAATAACTCCGGGTACATCTACTGTATCTTATACGGTTACAAATGGCTTTGGCTGTAGCACTACAGTTACTGTTAATGTGACCATCAATCCATTGCCTACTGTAGCTGCTATATCTGGTACTGCTACATTGTGTGCTGGTACTACCACTATGTTCAGCAATACTACTACTGGTGGTACATGGGTAAGTAGTACACCGTCGGTAGCTACTGTAAACAGTACTGGTACTGTAACAGGTGTTGCTGCTGGTACTACAGAAATTACTTACACAGTAACAAGCAGCTTTGGTTGTGTAACCAGCGTAACTACAATTGTTACTGTTAATCCAGCTCCGGTTGTTGCTGCTATTACTGGCATTCGCAACATTTGTGAAAACGCTACTACTTTACTAAGCAGCACCACATCTGGTGGTGTATGGTCTAGCAGCAATACTACAGTTGCTACCATAGGTACTGCTGGTTTGGTTACAAGTACCTTAGCCGGTACTTCTACAATTTCTTATAGTGTTACAAATGGTTTTGGTTGTGTAACAGCTGCTACTGCTGTTGTTACAGTTAATCCGCTTCCAATAGTGTCAGCTATAACTGGTACATTCCAGGTTTGCCAGGCTGCTACTACATCGCTTGCCAATACTACAACTGGTGGTGTATGGTCAAGCAGTACTACTGCTGTGGCTAACGTTACATCTACAGGTTTAGTAACAGGTGTGTCTGCTGGTACGGCTACTATCAGTTATAGTGTATCTAGTGCATTTAGTTGCACTACTATAGTAACGACTACAGTAACAGTAAATCCGTTACCTGTAGTAGGTGTTATTTCAGGACCTTCAGGTGTGTGTCGTGATGTATCTATTGCTTTATCTAATACTACTTCTGGTGGTGTGTGGACAAGCAATAATTCATCAATAGCTACTGTATCTGCTACAGGAGTAGTGACAGGAGTGAGTGTGGGCAATACTACCATTACTTATACAGTAACAAATGGTTTTGGTTGTTCGGCAAGAGCGTTGAAATTGGTTAGTGTTTTTGCATTGCCAGTTATCACATCTGCTACAGGCTCTTATGTATTATGTGAGGGTAGTACCAGAACATTGGCCAGTAGCTTGTCTGGAGGTATCTGGAGTTCAGCATCACCTGTCAATGCGGCTGTTACTGCTAGTACTGGTATTGTATCTGGTTTAACAGCCGGTACTGCTATGATATCAGTACAAATCACATCAACTGGATGTGTAGATACAGCAATAGTTACTATCAACCCTAGACCAGTGATAAGCGGAATAAACTTTGTGTGTGCAGGCAATGTGACACAGCTTACACCTTCAATATCTGGTGGCACGTGGACTAGCAGCAACCCTGCAAGAGCAACGGTTAATGCTACTAGTGGCTTTGTAAATGGTGTATCTGTAGGCACTGCGAATATTACTTACACTATACCTACTGGATGCTTTAGCGTTGTGCAGGTAACAGTGAATACTGCTGTACCTAACATCACTGGCCCTGCTAGTGTTTGTTTGGGTGAAACAGCAAATCTGTTGCATCCAGTTTCTGGAGGTACATGGGTGAGTAGTAATCTTACGAATGCAACTATATCTACAACAGGTGTGGTGTCGGGTTTGAGTGTAGGTACTACTACTATTTCCTACTTGCTTGAAGAAGGATGTTATGCCACTCGTACTACCTCTGTAAGTGCATTACCTAACCCAATAGCGGGAAATGCCAACTTATGTGTTGGTGCTACATCATATCTGTCTAACACTGTGGGCGGTACATGGAGCACTAGCAACCCAAGTGTAGCTTCTATTACAGGTTCTGGCTTTACGACGGGTGTTTCATTGGGCAATGCCACAATATCGTTCAGAGCTAGTGCTACTGGTTGTAGGGTGACCCGTGAGGTGACAGTAAATCCTCTTCCGGCTCCTATAACAGGTGCATCGGCATTCTGCCCTACAACAACGTTAAATTTGGCTTCTGCTACTGCTGGTGGCGTATGGAGCAGTGTTAATCCATCTGTGGTGTCTGTTGATTCTACGACTGGTGTTAGTACTGCAAACGTTATTAATTATTCAGCGATTTCTGTAACTACAATTAGGTACACATTACCAACAGGTTGTTTGCGTTCAGCTATTGTTACGGTGAATCCTATGCCGGCACCAATATATGGTGGATCGCAGAGTTTATGCTTAGGGGAGACGACAGCTATGCTTACTTCTATAGCTTCAGGTACATGGAGTAGTGCTACACCAGCTATAGCATCAGTAAGTACTACAGGGGTAGTAACTGCTAATACATCAGGTAATTCTACAATCAGTTACACCAATTCGTTTGGTTGTTTTGCCACTCGTACGGTGACTGTAAATGGTGTACTTGCTGATAATACAGGTATACTGGATTTGTGTAGTGGACAAACAACAGTGCTCACAAACACTACATCTGGTGGTACGTGGAGCAGTGCTAATAACTCTGTAGCCACTATAAACTCTGGTACTGGATTGATGGCAGGTATAGGTGCTGGTACTACTACCATTTCTTACCGCATAGGTGCTAGTTGCTACAGTGTATCTGTGGTAACTGTGAACAGTACTGCTGCTCCTATAACCGGTACTACATCTGTGTGTATTGGTACTACTACCGACCTAAACTATGCAGTAACTGGTGGTACATGGTCATCGAGCAATACTGGTGTAGCCACCGTAGATGGTAGCGGTTTGGTGAGTGGTGTATCTACGGGTACTACAACTATCAGTTATATCTTTGGTGCAGGTTGTTTCAAGACGGTTACTGTAACTGTACAGTCTTTACCTGCTGCTATTTCGGGTACACCAGTAGTTTGTGCTGGAGCTACTACTTCATTATCGTCAATAGGTGGTACATGGAGCTCTAGTACGACATCTATAGCCACTATAAATGCTGCTGGCACACTATCTGGGGTTAGTGCAGGGACTGCTACAATATCTTACCGCAATAGCAGTAATGGTTGCTATGTGACAGTTGTAGCTACGGTTAATGCATTGCCTGTAATAGGTGCTTCTACTCCATTGTGCCCGGGAGTAACTACGACATTAACGGCTACTCCTGCGGGTGGTACGTGGACAACCACAAGCTCTGCAATAGCTGTGGATAGTATTTCTGGGTCTGTTACTGCGGTAGCCACCAGCTTCTCCAGTCCATCGATAACATCTGTTAATTATATTTCTCTTAATGGCTGCTCTGCAATGAGACTGGTGACTGTGAATCCAATACCTGCTCCATTATACGGTAGTACTGGTATTGTGTGTGTGGGCGGAACAACCACATTCCTATCTAGTACTACAGGTGGTACGTGGAGTACAGCCAATACTGCAATAGCTGCAATAGTAACTGGTGGTACCATATCTGGTGTAGCTGCGGGTACAACACTGATCAGTTATGCTAACGTTTATGGATGTGCCAACACTGCTACGGTAACTGTATATCCTACGCCTGGTGCTAACACTGGTACTACAGAGGTATGTGCCGGACAATCTACAATACTCAGCAATAGTACA
>CAZRPA010000218.1:0-5801 GCA_964601855.1 uncultured Flavipsychrobacter sp.
ATAATCAAATATTAATAAACACATCTACACTGGCACCAGGTATGTATTTCATAAAGATAAAGACAGATAACGGTTTTCAGACACAGAAATTTATCAGAGAATAATCTTGATTATTATTGATTGAAAGCCATTTGGCACATCAATTAGAAAGCCAATTTTCTTTCAATCAATAAAAGTATGATCATTGCGACAAATCCATTTACCAATTTCAGTGACACTTCTTTTGCAATGCTATTATTTGTGTGGGTCAGCATACCTGCTATCTGTGGCAAGTGTATTATCTGAGAGGCAATTGAGAAATGCTACCAGATCTGCTTTATTTTGTTCAGTAAGCCTCAGGCCTGTGCCAATAGTTGCCTGCAATGCAGGGTCGAGCGATGGTGATTGTTTTATACCGTTGTTGTAATGATCTATAACTTCCTCAAGAGTGCCAAAACGACCATCGTGCATATACGGTGCAGTAAGGGATACGTTGCGCAGTGATGTAACTTTAAATTTTCCTTTGTCAGCAGGGTTTTGAGTTACCTTCTCCCTTCCTATGTCTACTATATCAGATGCCAAGTCAAGACCATTATTGCGGTAAGCATTGTTTGAAAAATTGAACCCACTATGGCAATGCGCACAGTCGGCACCAGACTGTGCTGGAAAAAACTCATTATACTCAGTAAAAAATAATTTCCTGCCTCTTTCTTCGCTTTCGCTAAGCGTAGCTGAACCTGCCAGAAACTTATCGTACTTAGACTGGTTTGATATAATGCTATTCATAAACTGCTCTAGCGCCAGCGAAATCTTTTCGGCATTAATTTCGTTGGTGCCAAATGCTTTTAAAAACTGTTCTTTGTATTCTTTCTTAGCAGATATTTTAGTAACAACATTATCCAGCGTTTCATTCATCTCCAACGGGTCTTGAATGGGCATGAGCGACTGATGTCTTAGTAACGTGCTTCTGCCATCCCAAAAGAAACCTGTGCTATGCCAAGCTGTGTTAAATACACTCATTGCCTGCCTGCCTCCACGCTTACCCTCTACCCCCAATGAAAAACGCGCAGTGTCAGTAAACCCATGCGATTGTAAGTGGCAACTAGCGCACGACTGAGTGTTGTTTTTAGATAACAGCTTTTCATAAAACAACATTCTGCCCAGCAACACACCCGCATTGGTAGGAACATTGTCTGCAAATACAGGAGCAGGAAATGCTCCGATTTGCAAGTTATAAATGGTGGTGTCGTATATTACTGGTTCGGGCGAGATGGCGTCTTTTTTACAATGGCTCATCACCACTACCACTGTTATTAAACCTAGTATTGATAGTATCTTTTTACTGTGCATTTTGTAAGTTTTTATTGTTTGCAAACTCTTTATCTGTTAGTGTGTTGAGGAAGGCAATCAAGTCTTCTTTCTCATCGTTCGTAAGCCCAATTGGTTTCAACAAGTGGCTTTTGTTAGGATGAGGCTTCCCTCCACTGTCGTAGTGTTCTATAACGTCATGCAGTGTAGCCATAGAGCCATCATGCATGTAAGGTGCCGTGAGTGCAATATTCCTAAGCGATGGCACTTTAAATAATGCATTGTCTCCACTACTGCCTGTTAGACGCTCTCTGCCATTATCAGCATACACTTCGTACAAACCATTGTTTTCAAAGCTATAGTTGGTGAAGTTGAAACCGTTATGGCAACTGCCACAGTTGCTACGCGCACTATAAAACAAGTTCATACCTCGTTTTTCAGCTGCCGAAAGTATACCTGTATGGCCATGGTAAAGATAGCTATCATAGGTGCTGTTGCCGCTTATAAGTGTGCGCTCAAAGGTGGCTATAGCACGGGTAATCACATATGGGTCGGGCTCTCTGCCAAAGACCTCTTTACTCATAGCAACATACTCAGGTATTAGCTTCAGCCGGTCTGCTATTTCTACTATATTGAAGTTGAATTCATCGTGCTCTTGGATAGGCACCAGTATCTGCATTTCCAATGTAGGCACTCCACCTTCGCGGGTATAGTATGGGTGGTAAGCTACATTGGCAAGCGAAGGAGAGTTGCGTCTGCCCGCAGTTTTGCCAGCCCCCAAACTCTTGGGCACATCATCGCTAAATGCAAATGCTACCTTATGACAAGATCCACAATTTATTGTGTTATCTACAGACAATATATTGTCGTAAAACAACTTTTTGCCTAGCTCCCATTTACGCATCGTAAATGGGTTGTCAGCAGGGAAAGGAACAGGCGGAAAACCAATAGGCAATGCTGTTACATCTTCCTGCTTTATCTGCTCTGATACTTCAGACTTTTTCTTACTACAAGAATACAATACCACTACCACACATACCAGCCCACTTATTATCCTCGTATACCTCATAGCCTTTACTCTATTACCAGCTTATTGTTGGCAATGCTGCCATCTGCCATTTGTGCTCTTACAAAGTATAATCCTGATTGTTTCAAATAAATGTTCACATTTGTTTCACCTGCTTTCTTTTCAGTTGTCAATATTTCCCTGCCTTGAAGGTCTGTAATATTGATTGTTGCTGTTTGTAGTGTATTGCCAAACGAAAGAGTAGTAGTTCCATTTTGCGCAGGATTTGGGAAAACAACCAAGTTATTATTTAATGTTTCTACCCCTGTTACTGATACTGGTGTACCTGCCGAAAATACATAGTTCTTAAAATTGCTGAGCACTGCTGCTTCATCACTTCCTGAGCCGTGAGATATAAAACCCGACGATACATTGATACCTCTAAGAGCTTGTGTGTAGTCGGCATTGAGTGCTATAACCAGTTTCCCACTTACCATTACCCCACTTACATTCACCGTAGCTTTGTCATAAAGATTATTTCCTAGTGCATGTACTTCATATGCCTGCCCCAGCGAGCTACCAGCCATACCTTCCATAGCCACAAATCTATACCCTGATGACCAGCCCCAATGCATAGAAGGCGTTTTGGGAGCTAGCGGATGACCAGCTGGATGCAAAGATGGGTCAGCATTGTTAACCGGTGAATCTACTCCAATATAAAAGGTTATTGACTCAACCGTTGTAATGGGAAACGAGCCCAAAAGATCCGCTACATTCGCACTGCCATTAACTAATATATAATGGTTGGAAATGTTTGTCACCGTACCACCGTCATGTTTTATACTTATTTTAGAGATGTAGTACTCTAGTCTAGTTACATTGAAGTTATTACCCAGATTATTTGTTGTAGCTGTACTAAAAGCAAAATCTGACGTACCTATTTTGTGTCTTATTTGTAGTTCCACAGGAGTTTGGGCATATAACACACTTGCAGCCATGGTAGCTGATACCACCATAAATTTCTTAAGCATTCCAGATAATTTCATATTTTGTTTTTTATTGTGTTAAATAATCTAAGACTTATATAACATTATTTCTTTCGCAAACAAACCTTACACAAATTTAACGGTTTATTGAGATATAGTACGCCTTAGTGTATCAATTTTTTCTATCGCAGGTTTTTGTAGCTGATAATTGCTTCATTGGTGCACCACAAATTGCGTTTGAACGACTCCGGGAATGCTTGGTTACAAGAATGTAATTCCCATCTGTAGAGGACAGTGTATTTACCAATTTGGAAACATATAGTGTAGATAATGCCGGGGGACAGCGTTAAATTTTTGACCAAATCCGAGGCCTTTGCGGATCCAATGGTACCATACAAATACCGGCTATTAATGTGAGAATTTTGCAATTTTTCTAGTCAAATGTATAACGTCAGTAGTGTTTGATAAATTATCTTTGGATGTAATAATTTATTACAAATAAAGTTTCAATTATGAACAGATTCCAATAGTCATATTGGTAGACTTTTCAGCTAAAATCACCTGTTTTTTTGCAAATTGTTCCAGTTCAAAGCGGACACTTAAAAAGTATTTCATGTTCCATGACGAGAATCAGAACTTAGTAATTTAAAATGGAGTAATTTTGTTGATTAAATAAAGCATGAAAAAATTCTTAGTACCCATATTATCTGTACTATACATGGCTAGTGCTTTGAGCCTAACTGTTCATGTGCATTATTGTATGGGGGAGTTTGCAGGAATCCGTTTTATTGATAAAGAAGAAGAGGAATGTGGTAAATGTGGAATGAAAAAAAGTGAAAGAAGCAAAGATTGCTGCAAAGATGATCATAAAACTTTTAAAGCTAATGATCATCAACTGGCTAAAGCCTCATTTGATTTTTTTCATCATGGATTTGCATCTATTATAAGACAATATTGCTTTGTAACAGCCGAATTGGCCGCATCTCAACACCGTGGTAATAGAGCAATGGCTCATGCCCCACCCACCGTCTGGCGAACATGTGCCATATATATACTGAATCGAAATTTTCGTATTTACCAGTATAGTTTTTTTGGTGGCAATAATAAAAGGCAATGCTATTATGCATTCTGCTTTTATTGTTGCCTTTATTCCTTTCTATTATCCTTTCCATTAAAAAAACAAAAAAAATAATCGCAATGAAAAAACTGAAATATTTAATTATTGCCTTGTTGATGAGCTTCGGGTTAACTGCCAGCGCTCAAACAAAAGCAGAATCTATCAAAGTATCGGGAAATTGTGGAAGCTGCAAAAAGCACATAGAAACAGCAGCCAAAGCAGCGGGTGCCGACAAAGCCCAATGGGATAAAAAAACAAAAATCCTTAGTGTTACTTATAATGCTTCTAAAACATCGAACGATGCCATTCAAAAGAAAATAGCCTCCGTTGGTTATGATACCGAAAAATACACCGGGGACGAAAAAGCTTACAAAGAACTTGATGAGTGTTGCCAGTATGATGGAAAAAAGAGGTAACCTATCAAATTGAAAAATGAAAAGCTCAATCAATACAGTAGGGAGGTTTTTATTAAGCATACTGAAATCAATTATTATCAGAAAAAAAATATTGTAAACAATAAAATTTGAAAAAATGAAAAAAGAAATGATAATCATGGCAATTGCAGCCATAACAATTGCAAGCGCGTGCAACAATGCAGCCAACAATTCTGAAAAAACAGAAAGTGCAGCCACCACGGATGCTACTGTGGAAGCACCAACAAACGAGACACCCGCATTCCAGGCGATTGACACAACTAAACTTGCTACCGGAGCAATGTACTATCAATGTTCTATGGATCCTGAAGTTATTACAGACAAACCCGGCGATTGCCATAAATGTGGTATGAAGCTTGATATGAAGCACAAAAAGTAGTTGTCAAAATGAGTTTGCATTTTGCTTAAACTATTGACATGAATTCAATTGAAATACTGAGAATATTGCTATTACGTTCTAGGTAACGTGCTAGCCGTGTCATTAGTTAAGCACGTCAGTAAAGAAAACATAGATAAAACAAGAGCTATTATTTTATCAGCATTGCTGGAGGAGGAAATTTTATCACCTGTGGTAGATATATATGAAGTAGACATGCTTCAAAAAACAGCATTAGGAAAAACATTTCTAATTAAATCAAGCGGCGCAAAATGAAACGAACATGATTGAAAAAATTATCTCGTGGTCTATTCATAACCGTCTGTTTGCATGGCTGGGCATTGCTGCTATTATCGCTGGAGGCATTTACTCAATTTACTACACACCTGTTGATGCTATCCCTGATCTATCCGAAAACCAGGTTATCATATTTACAGAATGGATGGGGCGTAATCCCCAAATAATAGAAGACCAGATAACGTATCCATTAGTCAGCAATTTACAAGGCATCCCTAAAGTCAAAAATATAAGGGCCAACAGTATGTTCGGTATGAGCTTTGTATTTGTTGTTTTTAATGATGACGTAGATATTTAT
>CAZRPA010000219.1:0-5781 GCA_964601855.1 uncultured Flavipsychrobacter sp.
CTCAAATCCTAAAACACTTAACACACAACCTTCCGGGACACTGCCCAACATACCCGAAAAAGACAAACGACCCTACGATGCAATTGCAAAAAAACAACTGCACGACAGCATAGTAGAAGGCGTGCTATCGCAAACATTGGCAGATGTACCAGTGGGCATCACCCTATCTGGTGGCATAGATTCTTCTATAGTAGCAGGCATACTGGCAGCGCACTATGACAGGGAGATACATGTATTTACCGCACAGGCACAGGGTAGCCGCTACGACGAATCGAAGTATGTAGATGATGTGATAGCCATGAACAAAAAGGGCAATTTTATTGTTCATAAGAAGAATCTGGCGGCACTTTCAATAAAGGAAGATCTGGGTAAATATATTGGTATTCAAGAAGAACCCTTTGGCGACCCGTCTATAATGGCTCATGGCTTCTTGATGACCATGGCTGCTGAGGCTGGTATAAAGGTGATACTGAACGGGCAGGGTGCCGATGAGCTGTTTTTTGGGTATAACAATATGGCGCAGGCTATATTGCTCCGGCAGTTCAAGTCTATGCAGTTGGGTACGTTTTACGACAATCTGAACCAGATGAAACTGGGTAAGATGTATATGGCACGCACACTGCTGAAGTCGGTAATGCCAGGACTGGAAACCAACCTCCGCACCCAATCGAGGATAAAACGCAGGGATATTATAGAACCATCGTTACTGGCAGGGGTAGACAATAGCCTTGTGGCGCTATATGACTACAACAACCCCTACGATGTGTGGCGAGAGAGTATATATGGAGTACACATACCCCACCTAGTGCAGTATGACGACCGCAATGGTATGTCGCAAAGCCTGGAGGGTAGAATGCCGTTTATGGACCACCGCATAGCCGACTGTGTAGCCACTATACGATCGGCAGATTTTCTGAAACATGGGCTGCGCAAGTACTTGCTGCGCGACTCGTGCAGGCAATACCTACCCGATAGTGTATATAACCGCACCGATAAGATAGGGTTTTATACCCCACTCATAGATGCGATGCGCCGCGACGAGCAATGGGTAGCCACACAGCTACAAACCCGCACGCTCTTGCGCCCCGAGGTGTCAAAATCGCTGTTGCAAAAGCTAAATACCAACACCATAACTGTACCCGAAGCCCTACAAATATGGCGTGCCGCCTCTGCCAATATCTGGATGGATAAGTTTGGGGTGAGGTAAGGGAAGTTGTACAATCTGTAATTGAATCTCTACAACATACGGTTTCTATATAAATACACTATAGCACCAAGAGTATTAGTGAAATGTAATAAATCCCCTAGCACACTACATGTATGCTGGGGGATAATCATTATTTGGACGCTGTATTTTTTTTGCGCAGTAGCTTTTCTATTTCTTGCATTCTGTTATTGGTTTCTTGCAGATTGGTGGTTAGTTCTGCTTTCAGCACATTTAGCTCGTTGTTTAGGGTGCTGTTTTTGTTTTCTAGCTGCTTGATTTTTGCTTTCATAGCTTCATTTTCCTTTACCAGCGCTTGTATGGCTATAAAACTCACGCCCTCCATATCTGCCTGACTGATGGTGGTATCATTACCAATAGTGCCATACTGGTCTTTGCCAAAGGCAGCATAAAAATCCTGTGCCATAGGTCCATAGTGGCGGTGAGTAGCCGGGTCTTGCCCTTTGTAGTTCCATGAGGTGAGGTTAAACTTTGCTATCTTCCTCAAAAAAGCCTCACCATCCACAGCCGCAAAGTTTTCTTTTTTGTTGCGATCGCTGATAGTAGCCCATGAGTTGCCGCCAGCGGGGAGGGAAACGCCTACAGTGGATGAGATATTTGTGAATAATCTATAACCTCCAGAGAAGCGCATAGTCATATCTCCGGTTGCAATACTGTTAGTAAATGTTCCTGCACTTGCATCGCCCAAAACAAAAGAACCAATATGTGAGCTATTTACGGCTGTGCCCAAGGCAAAAGAATAACTTCCACTAGATATTGCACCTGACCCCATGGCAAAAGAACGAGAGCCATTTGCTGTTGTATTGTAACCCAAAGCAATTGCATTATCTCCACTGGCAGTTGTAAGATTTCCTAATGAAACTGCTGAATAACCACTGGCAATTGAACTATCACCACAAGCAATTGAACCATTTCCACTTGCTGAAGTGGATGCACCTAAAGCAGTTGATGAAATACCTTTAGCACTTGTATTTCTACCCATTGCCACTGAGTAATTGCCAATACTATCATTGTCCCAGTTTGCTCCTGATACATACCCTGCCCTAAACGCTGCCTTATCAGCATACCACATCATTCTTCTACCTGAACCCGATACTGGTGTATTCCCATATGTACCTGATATATCTCCATTTGCTGTAAACACCACACTACTATCTGCCACCTGTAGCCTTGCTGCTGGGGTAGATGTGCCTATGCCTACTTTGCCGGTATTGGTGTTATGAATATTAGTTCCACTGGCAGCCCAGCCTGTACTACTGCCACCAACCGCTACACTATCTACATAGTGTTTGTCTACAAGGCTACGGTCTGTGAAGGTAGCAGTTACATTACTCATATACTTAGCTGAGCCTGAAGAGGTGATTTCCAGCCCTTTTGTAGCAAATGTGTCGTTGTATAGTTTATACCCACCAGCGAAACGCATCATCATTCGGTTGTTAGCGTCGTTGTTTGTATAAGTGGTTGTGCTATTATCACCTATTGAAAACGAACCATTCTTCTCATTTGTGGATACATAATTACCAATTGCAGTAGAGAACGCTCCGCTAGCTGTGGTAGCACTTCCCATCGCCGTAGAGTTATTGCCAAATGTAACAGCGTAATAACCCATTGCAGTTGAGTAATCTCCGAATGCATTAGAAAAATACCCCATGGCTGTAGAGGCCTGTCCAGCTGCAGAAGTAGCTTGTCCCATAGCAGTAGAGTAATCTCCATTTGCTGCAGAAGACCCGATAGCAGTAGAGTAATCTCCATTTGCTCCTGATGTGCCCATAGCTGTAGAGTAGCGTCCACTTGCTGCAGAATACTTACCCATTGCAAAAGAATTTTCTCCACTTGCAGTCGTATAATCTCCTATAGCGAGTGAATTTTCTCCACTTGCATTTGTATTAAATCCCATTGCCGTTGAATTTTCTCCATTGGCATATGTTCCATAACCCATTGCCGTTGAATTTTCTCCTACTGAATTTGCATAACCCGTAGAAAACGAATTTAATCCAATGGCATTGCCAAGTCCTATTGATAATGAATTTACCCCGCTTGCATGTCCTCCTCCCATTGCGATAGAATAATCTCCACTGGCCATGCCGCTTCCCATTGCGACAGAATTAATGCCAGTTGCAGTGCTGGCTGCCGTTGCCAATGAATTTAACCCGCTTGCATGTCCTCCTCCCATTGCTGTAGAATAACTTCCGCTTGCAGTTGACATTCTTCCACTTGCAAAAGAGTTTTCTCCACTTGCTATTGTATTATGCCCACATGCAAAAGAATATAAACCAACACTGTCTTTATCCCAATTGTCTCCACCAACACTTCCTACCCTAAAAGCAGCCTTATCAGCATACCACATCATTCTGCTACCTGAGCCACTAATTGGAGGATTGCCAGGCGAGTAGCCATAAGCTTCACCATATTCTAACAAATACCATTCAGGCCCAGTAAAAACCACACTACTATCTGCTACTTGCAGCCTAGCTGCTGGTGCAGATGTGCCTATACCTACATTTCCAGTATTAGCATTGTGTATGTTACTGCCGCTGGTTGTCCATTGCGATGAGCTACTGCTGGTGCCAGCATGTAGTGCATACGGTACACTCATCATCTGCTGCGTGCCCATGTCTATGTAGCTACTGCCACCTGCAGGGTCCAGCTCCACTTGCATATACTTGGCGTTGGTGCCCCAGTTTATGCCACTAAATGTGCCGGTGACAGGTGTGCCTTGCCCCACATTTACAGAGAACATTCCTTGGGCTGTGGTCGTTACACTATGCGTTTCGCTATATACTACAGTACCATCGGCTGTGGCATCGTGTATGCTAAACCTTACTGATACAGGTGTGCTGGCCAGTATAGTTCCACTACTATTACGGGCTGCTGCCTGGTAGGGTATGGCTTGTGGTGTTTGAGCGTTGCTCAATTGGCTCATCGCTATTGAGGCCAATAGGAGTAATAGTTTTTTCATATGCTTTTAGATGTTGTCTAGTTATCAATTAGTAGTAATTGTTTAGGGCTACTCATTTAAGTAGATATACAAAATACTCACTAATATTTTATAAATAGACATTTTTTGTTTTATTTTTTGGTTGCATTTAGGTAAAGTGGGGGAATGTTTACACAGCTACACAATAAAAAAAGGCTACACAGGTTACCCACCCACATAGCCTTTTTAGTAGTTATTTATCCGCCTTCTCTACTCCGTAAACTCTATTTGCACTATTATTTCGTTCTCGCGGTTTATAACGTCCCACGGGGCATTGTAGCCCAGATAGGTGTAGCTGCCAATGGTGGTGTAGCCCATTGCTGCAAGCGCAGTTTTTAGCTCTTCTATTTTGCGGGTCACTTTATTTTCGTTGGCATATCCCCCAAATTTCAGCGCAGCATAATAGCCCTCTACAGAGTAGTGCAGTTTCACCAGGCTGTCTTTGGGCTGGGGTAGTTTGTCCATATCATACACGCCCGGCATCACAAAACTCATTTCGGTGCCTTTGTCATCTTTTGCCATGTGTACGGGTGCTGTCATGGCTATCTTTTCATCCTTTTTGTTGCCACCAAAGATATACCCTGCTAGTGTTCTGAAATGGTTGTTGCTATTGCCCATATAGGTAGATCCACCCGATGCTACACTTGCCATGATCACCTTGGGGTAAAACCTGAACTCTACATCGTTGATGGTTTTTACGAGCCTATATTTCTGACGTTCCACTTTGCTGTTTGCGGCATAAGTTAGTGCAGAATAAAGTATCAGCACAGATAAAGATACCAGCAATACTATTTTGAATACACTCATACCTCTATGTTGCTTTGTTATTTGTAATAATTCATTACAAAATCGACAACATTTTCCTATATAAAGGTATTGAAAATACCTGCCTTATTATAAAGTATCTAATATTCAGTAAGTTACAATGCATCATCAGGAGAATCGGTCATAACCCATAGCTGCTGCTACGAGTATCATGATTGCTAAGGCTATTTTGGCAAAAAGTTTCATTCGGGGGTGAGCGGTAGGTGTGGCTAGGAGGTATATACTGCCGCCTGCTACTACACTGCCCATTACTGCTCCGCAAATAAGCAATACAGTGTGGCTAGTGGTAAAGGCTGCTACTGCACTAGATAGTAGTGTGGTAAGTATTACCGCATTGCGCAGCAATGTGGGCGGCTGTGTGGTAGTGCCTACCGTCAGTGGCTTTATGGCTATGAGCGTCTTCAGTAGCTCCTCTCGGTTATCTATACCGGCAGGTATAATTATTTGTTTGCTACCAGAACGACTCACAACAACCACAGACTGGTCGGGCTGTGTGGCAATGACCGCTATTTTGTCGGTATCTATTGTGGTGGTTTTGTGGTTGGTTTGCAGCGATATAGCCTCTGGGTTTACGGTAAGTGTGTAGCTGCTAAAGTAGGCCGCATTTGCCCTGTGCGACTGAAAACAAGCTGCAAGTAGCCCCAAGTGTACCATCAATATAACACCAAGGGTGGTGTTGTGCCCTGCAAACTGATAACCAGATATGATATATACTACCAATAGGGATGCTGCCCCTATAATAGCAATGAGGACT
>CAZRPA010000220.1:0-5707 GCA_964601855.1 uncultured Flavipsychrobacter sp.
GGTAGATGGCAGCGATTTTCGTTTTCATCGCCAGTGGAAAACACTGGCGCCAAGTTTATGTTTGAACACTTAAGCCAAATGGAGGGATTAATCACAAATCATAAGTGATGACGCTGTACCCGATGCAAAGTGTAGTGTGACGAAATACAAGCCAGCATTCAATGGTAAGTGAATATTTTTTGTTGAATTTGTAGCTATTGTGCTGCTATACACCTTTTGACCTAAAGTGTTAGTAATGGATAGGGTGCCCTCTTCCGCTACATTACTGCTGGATACATGAATGGAGAAATTGCTGCCAGTATGAGGATTAGGATATATTTTAAACTGAGGCTGTGATTCCTGTGATAGTGGTACATTATTAGTAGATAGTGATATCTTACGGAAACGATAATTGCGTCTATCGGCAAATAATAAGTCGCCTTTCGGATCAATACATAGCATTGAGGGGGTATATAATGCAGCTGCTGTTGCGGGACCACCGTCGCCTGAATAGCCGCCGGAAATGTTATTTCCTGCAATGTGATATGCAATACCAGCAGGAGTTATTTTGTGGATACGATTGCTAGTACCATCACTAACATATACATTTCCATAGCGGTCTGTAGCTAATGCATTTGCATCTATCAATGCTAAGCTGGTTGCAGGACAGCCATTACAACTGATTTCGGTGCCGCCACCAGCAAATGTAGTGATGGTTCCTGCGGTGTTGATTTTTCTGATTCTGTCATCGCTGAAAGGAAAGCGATCTGTTATGTATATATTATCGTTATTGTCTGTTGCTATAGCCTCTCCTCCAAACAACATTATATGTGACGCACTTGAACCAGCTATAGTAGATATTATACCTGAGGTATTAACTTTACGAACTTTATTAGTAAGATTGTCTATGATATATAAATTACCAGTTCTGTCAAAACTAATGCCTGTTGGGACGTATAGTTGGGCTGCTGTAGCTGGACCTCCATCGCCTGAGTAACCCTGTGAGCCATTGCCTGCTACTGTAATAATAATGCCAGCTACATCTACCTTACGCACTACTGAACCGTCAGAAAAATACACATTGCCCATAGAATCAGTAGCCATTCCACAATAAACGTCGAGTGACAACTGAGCATCAATAGCTGGGCCGCCATCTCCACTATAGCCACTTGATCCATTGCCTGCAAATCTTGTTAGGACTCCGAAAGTATCTATTTTCTTAATTATATTATCTATATCTGATGCGAGGTATATGTTGCCCCAACGGTCAGAGGTTACACCACAAGGTTTATTAAAACTCGCACTACTGGTAGGGACACCATTGCCTGCAAATGTTTGTATTGTTTGCGCACTAGCTGCGGTGCTAAATACAACGAATAGGACTGATAATAAGTATTTCATAGTAATTGATATTAATTAAAGTTAAGGATAATTGGGTGCTTTTATAAGAGGATTATTGCAATAGTTTTCAGCTTTGTTGTAATGATGTACTTTGTACGGTAAAATGCAGTAAAAATTGGTATTGTCCCGTTGTTCACGGATGTTCCCGCAGGGGTCATCCGGAACTAAATATATAACTCCGTCTCTCGACGGCCTTCATCTTGATATTGCTCAATGTTCTTGTTGTCTTTTCTCCAACTTTCAGTCCATATTACTATGGCAATTTACAATTATTGACTTGAAATTTTTGAATTCAGCCAGTTTATATTGGGACAGTGCTTGTCATGTGACTGTGTCAATGTGAAGACGTTCGGAGAACGGGCATCATTCCCAGTTCCGGATGCGCTACGCTAACATCCAGGAACAACTGGAAACACCTGGCGCCAAGTTTATGTTTGAACACTTTAGCCCAAATGGGGGAGATGACTCGATCAGAAATTAATAAAGGCGTTGCAAACGCCGTTCCATGTGATCCTTCCCGAAGAAAAATCGGGACTGGCTGTTGCAAACGAGGACCAGTGGGGGGGGGAAGGTGTGGTTATGGGGGTTAAAATCGGTGTTTTGCCAGTTACAAACTGGCTTCTTTGTGTGAGGCACTAGTTTGCAGGCGCACAGGGGCTAGGCTACAAACTAGCGCCAGTGAGAGGACGCTTCGACCAGATGGTGACTCACTTATTGTGAACCGCTGTCTTAGTATATTAAATTAATTGTATGATATTCTAAGACATTTGGTATACCATTTATAATGTCTATTGCGTTTATTTAAATTAATAAACATCGGCAATAAATATTTTTTTTCCAATAACATTATCCCATTGTAAGATTGTCTATGCATAGTGCCAGCAGCATCATAATTAATGTAATATAAATAGCATTTTATTGTATCTGATTTGATGTTGTAAAAAGTGTCTTTAGCATAAAAAATTCTACCTGTTGGATAAATATTGTGAGTAATATCATTTAGTGTAGTATCATTCAATTTTGCACTAAATAATTTATATTTGTTATCATTTCTGCTTAGTATTATATCATTGTCAATTATTGCTATACTATCAAATGTGATTGTATCATATGTTTTATAGATTTCAATAACTTCTAATGTATCTCCATTGAAAACGGTTTTATATTCACAAAATGTATCTTTATTATAACAATAAAATATTCTTTTATCACTTTTAATTTTTATGCTAAAATAGTTTAAAGTAGTATCTCTGTTATAGCTAAACCGATCCTTGTCATGACGGTATTCATACTCAAAAGTTACATTACACTGAGAGTAGCAATTTTTACATATAATAAGTGTTGTTAGGCACAGTACTATGTTTTTCATATTTAAATTAATGTTTTCTTAAGTGATATCAGTTGGTTGTATTATAGAAGATATTAGTAGATTAGAATTTTCGCGGTTGTTAGTCTGATTTCTGATCAAATCCGTTGTTCTCGGATGTTCCCGCAGGGGTCATCTGGAACTAAATATATAACTCCGTCTCTCGACGGCCTTCATCTTGATATTGCTCAATGTTCTTGTTGTCTTTTCTCCAACTTTCAGTCCATATTACTATGGCAATTTACAATTATTGACTTGAAATTTTTGAATTCAGCCAGTTTATATTGGGACAGTGCTTGTCATGTGACTGTGTCAATGTGAAGACGTTCGGAGAACGGGCATCATTCCCAGTTCCGGATGCGCTACGATAACATCCAGGAACAACTGGGTACAGGAGAAAATAAGACCAACTAAGGCGGAAACTATCCTTATTCTATTCATTCGTGACACACCTCATTAGGGACGGAAATTAGAATGTTTATTGTCTAATTTACCCCAAATAGTATTGTACTTTGTTTTTGAAAGACTACTTACTGAAAATGTATCACCACAGATATGCTCCCATTTTAATGCAATTCTTACACTTGTAGGTTCATATCTATTAGTATCAGGGACAACATGTATAATATCACCCGTGCGCAACAAATGATCATAATTACAAAAAGATAAAACACGAATGGTGTCATATTCATTATATAATCCAACACAATTTGAAGCACAAGGAACAATGCCGGTACATTCGCAATTCGTAACATACTCCAGAATTAACATGTCGAATTCTCCAAAAGAACTAATAAAATTACAGCAAGTTTTGTCGTAAAGTATTTGACTATCAAAGTCCTTGACAATAATTTTTCTCTTTACAAAACATCCCATGGAAAGAAAAATAACAATAAATAGTATAAATTTCATCTAAATTTATTATTTCAACCTTTTAAATATCTCGAACATCTAGGGGATGCCATGGTGTGCAAAATAAAATAAATTTGCTAAATATTTATTCTGTGTAGATTTTCTCTGCTCGAGGTAGTTGGTCAGAAAATAAGACCAACTACGGCGGAAGATGGTTGTACAGGAGAAAATAAGACCAACTACGGCGGACGCTGGGAGACTCGCGTAAGACGGGCTTATTGTATATACTGTGCATTATTTTTTGGCTTTCGATGCTAGTAGATAAAGTACTGCTAGTGATTTATGATTGCCCCAGTTATTGGATATCTCTATCATTTTTGCTTTGAGTTTTACTTTGGGGTCGAGCCCATAGAGGTTACTCATGATTAGTTTTAGGTGATAGTCGTCGGGCGGGAATATGTTGGGGCGTTGTAGCGTGTAGAGCAGAATCATGTCTGTAGTCCATTTGCCTATTCCTTTGATGGTAGATAGTATGGCTATTATTTCTTCATCGGTAAGTTGTTGCCAATCGATATTGTGTGTATCCCAAAAGTGGAGCATGCTGGCAATGGTTTCGTATTTCGAGGTAGCGAGGTTGCTGCCGGCGAATGATTTTTCTTCGAAAATATTAAAATTATCGGGGGTTATAAGTGTTATGTCTGCTTTGGCAAGCATTTTTTGGAATGTCTTTTTGGTGCTTCTGTAGTGTATTTGCTGCTCGACCACACAACTTAGCAAGTCATGAAAAACACTGTAGGTAGAGGGTATAATGGGTTTGGGTATGTGAAGGATAATGTTTTTGAGTATAGGGTCGGTAGAGAATAGTTCTTCGATATTCGTAGGTGACATATAGCTGTAGTAATGGTAATGTGAGACAATAGCTGCTCCCTGCCCTGAACGTAGAAGAGTGTGACACAAGGGACGGTGATGGGTGTGCGGTGGCTGGTGACCCAATAAAGAGGTAAAGGGTTAATCGGAAATAAGGGTTTGGGGTATCTTTTTGATTTTTCTTTTGGATTTATTGGATGGTGAAAATATGGTAGGGTTGGCGTTGCTGTATGTAATAATAGTGAGGCTGTGACCACTCTCAAAAAGCTGGAACAAGGTGTTGTTAGTAACTTCTGAAAAATACCTGAGGCCAGTATTGACCATGCTGGTGCGTGGCTTGTGAACTGTAATAACTGCTTCATTTGTGGTAAAGTCGACCACCTTGTAAGAGTCTATTTTGCTGGTTTTAGTGTTGGCTACGGTAAAGTTGATTTTTGCTTTGAATTGGCTATCGTTTTTGCCACGGAAGGTAAAATCGATGCGTATGTCGGTGCTGTGCGATGAAAAAGTAAGTGGTTTTACAAAGTACTGTATGATGCCATTCTCTACCAGAAAAGTTTCTACACTTGAGTTATCGCCTCTTTTTGCGCCTTTTACTCTTATGCCACAAGAGCATAATAGCAGGAGCAATAGGGTAGTAAGTGCAAATAACGGCTTGTAAGTAGCTTTATAGTTCATTTTGAGATTCTAGTTCTTAAGTTGCTGGTTTCGAAATTGTGCATTAAGAGGGCTGAGTCTTTACTTATAGCCCCGCCCAGTAGATAGTTATTTGCTTTCGTTTTAATTACAGTTATCAGTATAAAGTTAACGGAGTCTTTGGCAAAAATGTTTGCCTCTGTAGCATTTTGATTAATGTTTTTGAGGATTATGTTGTTGGCGTATTTTTCTTGGAATGCACTGTATAGTGAAGAAACGTTGCCATCGAGCGGAATGCCATAGAAATACTGGCAGGTGCGGCTCTGAAATATTTTATTGAGAGGACTCTGTTTGCCGGGTAGGGTGTTGAAATAATGTTCATATCTCTTGATGGTAAATTTATCGGCTTTGTTTAGGTCAAGAGGTTTTTCATCTGCTTGCAAAGCGATGATTTCGTTATTGGCAGTATGTAGTGTTTTGCTGTTTTTATTGTCACTGCAGGAAGAAAACAGAACTAAAGCTACAATAAGTGATAGAATAGAAGTTGGTTTGATATGCATTATTGAGAGGTTGTGCTCTGTAAATATAAAAGAGGCTGACCGGTAA
>CAZRPA010000221.1:0-5703 GCA_964601855.1 uncultured Flavipsychrobacter sp.
GTGTGTAGGTGGCAGATAGGTCTAGGCGGTGATAGCTGGGTATGCGGTAGGCATTCACCTTGCTAAACAGTTGTACCAGTTGACCATCTATGGTGTAGTATGCAGTAGGCAGGGTAATAGCATTGCCCGACCCAAACACAAACACACTGGAGAATGTCCATTTATTACTGAACTTGTAAGTACCCACAACCGATATATCGTGTCTGCGGTCATACTTCAGCGGGAAACGCTCCCCATTATTCAGTTTCTCAAAGGTTTGGTAGGTCCATGCCAATGTGTAGCCCAGCCAGCCGGTAAACTTCCCTTTGGTTTTATTCACAAAAAACTCGGCACCATATGCCGTTCCCCTACCCATTACATAGTCTAGCTCGGGGTCTCTTATGGTGTTGGGGGTATATCCTTCGCGGTATTGTAGCTGGTTATACATATCCTTGTAGTATACCTCTACCGATGCTTCTAGCTGATCGTCCAGAAAATTGCGGAAGTAGCCAGCCGAAAACTGATGTGCTTTTTGTGGGCGTATCAGGTAGGTGCTAGGTGCCCATATATCGGTGGGTAGGGTAGACCCATTGTTGGTCACCAGGTGCAGATACTGGTAGGTTTGCGATATGCTGGTTTTTATAGACGATGCATCATTCAGCGCAAATCTCAGGTTCAGCCTTGGCTCCCAGCCACCATAGGTTTTTACTATATCACCCTTGCCATACTTATTACTATCAGTTATGTTACCCGCCCCGTCAAATTTGAAAGCGGTATAAGGTCCCGTCTGCCCAAACCACGAGTACCTGATGCCCGCGTTTATCTTTAGCCAGTCTGTAGGTTCCCACTCATCCAGTATGTAGGCACCCGCTTCGTGTGCATGTTTTATATAGGCATTCTCAGGCTCTAGCGTTATGGTATCTACCCTGCCCGATATCTGGTTGGGTATAAAGGTGTGATTGGTGTATACTGCTCCCATCTTCAGGTGGTGGTTGGTAGGCGAGTAATAGTCAAAGTCTGTTTTGGCATTGTAATCTCTTATCCCCGATGCCAGCTTCACCGAAAAGTTATTCTGACTAAAGTTGGATGCAAAATTATAGTCATTATATACCAGTGTAGTATTCGCAAACAGCCTGTCGCTAAACTGGTGGTTCCACCTCAGTGTGGCAGTATTATTGCCCCAGGGTATATCTGCTTTAAAGGTACCTCTGGAGTTCTGAAACTTAAATTTATCTACGCCCGTATACCCACTCAGATATAGCCTGTCTTTATCGCCCAGCTTGTAGTTGGCTTTCAGGTTGGCATCATAAAAGTAGTAACCTGTATTTTGTAGCCGCTCAGAGAACGGGCGTGCTAGCACATCTATATACGTTCTCCTGCCCGACACCATAAACGAGCCACGCTCTTTTTTTATAGGTCCTTCCAGCGTCAGCCGCGATGCTATTAGCCCTATGCCCCCTTCGGCATGGTACTCCTTCAGGTTACCTTCCTTCATAGACACATCTACTACTGATGATAGCCTGCCGCCATAGTTGGCAGGTGCGCCACCCTTTATCAGGGTCACATCTTTTATGGCATCGCCGTTGAAAACTGAGAAGAACCCAAACAAGTGCCCTGTGTTATACACCACCGCATCATCTAGCAGCACCAGGTTTTGGTCAGGGCCACCACCCCGCACATAAAAGCCCGAATTGCCCTCACCCGCACTCTGCACACCCGGCAGTAGTTGCAGTGTTTTCAGTATGTCTACCTCGCCAAACAGTACTGGCAGTGTTTTTATCCTGCCTATCGAGAGGCTCACTGTGCCCATCTCAGCATTTTTCACATTGGCATCTTTTCTACCGCTGGTTATTTTCACTTCCTTCATGGTAGTGCTGGGGCTCAGGTCGGCATTGTGGGTCAGGCTGGTGCTCAGGTCCATCTCCAGTGCCAGTGGGCTATAGCCCACATAAGAGTATATCACCGTATACTTGCCCGGTGGCACCGATACCGAGTAGAAGCCATAATTATTGGTACTGGCACCCTGTGCTGCCTCTTTTATATATACAGTAGCAGCTATCAGCGACTCGCCTGTGCTGCCATTGCGCACATAGCCACTTAGTGTTACTTTTTGTGCCAGCAGCACACAGGGCATTAATAATGAAACAACCACAACAATCAGAGCAGAACGCATACCTCGGTAGAATAGAGACACAAATGTAAACCATTGCTTTTTATCACACACCTAACGCTAAAAAATAGCAATTCGTATTTCAATATTTGAGAAGCAAGTGTTTTAGTACAACCACAATCATTTTATCAGCCTTGCTACAGTTATATTTGCAGCATGTCTGTATTTATAGCCTCCATCAATTCTGGTAGTAATGGCAATTGCTATTACGTAGGCACCCATACCGATGCTGTGCTTATAGATGCGGGTATATCTTGCCGCGAAACCGAAATACGTATGCACCGCCTTGGGCTGAAAATGGAAAACATTAAGGCTATTTTTATTTCTCACGAGCACATTGACCATATCCTTGGTGTTAGCTTACTATCTGCTCGCTATCAAATACCGGTTTACATTACGCCTGCTACCCTTCAGCGTAGCCGTACCCAACCGCCCGCTTATCTTGTTCGTCACTTTGCGGCCTTGCAGCAAGTAGCTATAGGTGGGCTCAACATTATGGGCTTCACTAAGCACCACGATGCCATAGACCCTCATAGCTTTGTGGTAGATGCTGGTGGCATACGTATAGGGGTGTTTACAGACATAGGGGAGCCTTGCCAGCAGGTGCAGCACCACTTTGCCCAGTGCCATGCAGCCTTTCTCGAGGCCAACTATGACGATGCCATGCTCGAAAACGGTCGTTACCCCCACCACCTGCGCCAGCGCATTAGGGGCAGCAAGGGTCACCTATCCAATGTGCAGGCACTGGAGCTATTCACCGCCCATCGCCCGCCCCACATGACTCATTTGTTATTGTCGCACTTGTCCAAAGACAACAACAACCCCGACCTCGCACTCGATGTTTTTCGCCCTTATGCTGGCACTACAGCAGTGTCAGTAGCTTCTCGTTACTCCGAGAGTCCGTTGCACTACATCACAGGCGCTGCACAGGCACACCATGCCACCCATATTCGTCCAGTACAGGCTACCTTATTCTAATAGTTACATTCTTATAATCCATATAAAAACAAAACCGGCAAACCCATCTGTAGGATTTGCCGGTTGTCATTCATTGTTAGTCTGTCTTAGTCTGCCTGATGAAACGGATATTTATAATCCGTAGGCGATACATGTGTTTCTTTTATAGTTCTTGCACTCAGCCATCTGTACAGGTTCAGTATAGAGCCTGCCTTATCGTTGGTGCCCGATGCACGTGCCCCACCAAATGGTTGCTGCCCCACTACCGCACCTGTAGGTTTGTCGTTGATGTAGAAGTTACCCGCGCTGTTCACCAGTGCCTTAGTCATATACTCTATAGCGTGTCTGTCCTGTGCAAATATCGCACCCGTCAGTGCATAGGGCGATGTGTTGTCCAGTACATCCAGCGTTTGTATCCACTGGTCTGCCTCATAAGTATATATAGTCAGCACTGGGCCAAAGATTTCTTCACACATCGTCACATATTGTGGGTCGGTAGTGTCTATAACTGTTGGCTCCACATACCATCCTTTCGATTTGTCATAGCCACCACCACACAGTATAGTAGCATCACCATTACCGCTCTTTACATTATCTATGTAGCGAGTTATGCTGTTCCATGCTTTCTCGTCTATCACCGCATTCACAAAGTTGGTAAAGTCGTCTACTGGGCCCATTTTCAGTGTAGCCACAGTCGATACCAGTTTTTTCTTTATTTCCTCAGCCAGGTTCGATGGCAAATAAGCCCTCGATGCAGCCGAGCATTTCTGCCCCTGATACTCAAACGAACCCCTTACCAGTCCCGTTACCACAGCATCTACATTAGCCGACGGATGCACAAACACAAAGTCCTTACCACCTGTTTCGCCCACTATGCGTGGGTAAGACTTGTAGCGGGCTATGTTGTTGCCTATCGTCTTCCACATGTTCTGAAACACACCCGTAGACCCAGTAAAGTGTACCCCAGCAAACGATGGATGCGCAAAACAAATATCGCCCACCACTGGTCCTGGAGGGTATATCAGATTGATAACACCCTTGGGCAAGCCAGCCTCTATCAGTATCTCCATAAACACACTAGCCGAGTACACCTGCGTATTAGCAGGTTTCCATACCACCACATTGCCACACATTGCCGCACTAGCAGGCAGGTTGCCGCCTATAGCAGTAAAGTTGAACGGAGTCACCGCCAGCACAAAACCTTCCAGCGCACGATACTCCATACGGTTGTTCATGCCCAGTGGCGATATAGGCTGTTGTTTGTATATCTGGCTCAGGAAGTACACATTAAATCTCAAAAAGTCTATCAGCTCACACGCTGCATCTATCTCTGCCTGATACGCATTTTTGCTTTGCCCCAGCATCGTAGCCGCATTCATTCTGTACCTGTATTTGCCAGCCAGCAGTTCAGCCGCCTTCATAAATATAGCCGCTCTGTGCTCCCAGCTCATAGCCGCCCACTTATCGCGTGCATTCAGTGCCGCATCTATGCTATCATACACATGTTGCTCGTCCGACATGTGGAAACTACCCAGCAGATGAGCCGTTTCGTGTGGTGGCCTTATTTCCATTAGTTTGCCACTGCGCACTTCCTCACCATTTATATACATGGGTATGTCGCGCACTTGGCTTTTCATTTCCTTCAGTGCAGCTTGTAGTGCCTTACGTTCAGCACTACCCGGTGCATAGTTCAGCACCGCCTCATTCTTAGGTTCCGCAAAATCAAAATAGGCATTATTCATTATCAGAGAGATTTATTTACGATTTAGTGTTTTTTCAGCCGCAAAGGTAACTATTCTTGTTCATCCTTTTTTACTGTGTCAGGCTACCAGCTTTAGGTACTACTAGCCGCGGGCATTGTGTCACAGCTCTTGTACGTGCTGGGCATTGAGGGGCTTTCCCCGCCATTCGTCAGAGTTAAATAATTTGTTAACACCAACATATTGAAAATGAGAATAAATAGTGTAAATTCACAAATTATCACAACAGTCTTACACACTTTATTCATCATCAATATTCCAAAGCATGAAAAAAATTTTCACATTATTTGCATTTTTGCTGCTGGTGGGCACAGTTCAAGGACAAGCCCCACAAGGCATACCCTATCAGGCAGCCGCCCGCAATAGCAGTGGCGCAGTGCTTGCTAGCACACCTATCTCGGTAAGGTTTACAATTAGAGGTTTTTATGCTATGGGCGAGATAAATTACCAAGAAACACATAGCGCTTATACAGATGTCAACGGGATTTTTTCGCTTACAGTTGGGCTGGGAACGCCGGTTGTCGGCTCGTTTGAAAGCATCAGCTGGGGCTCTGACACTAAGTATCTTCAAGTAGAATTAGACCCAACAGGTGGCAGTACTTATATAGACATGGGTACACAGCAAATGATGAGTGTACCATATAGCCTGTTTAGCAAAGCCATATCTCCTACTGTAAGTGCCACAGGAGATACAGTGTTTTTTGGAGGCGGCAAGTTTATCATTTTTCCTGGTGTAAGTGCTGTCAATTGTTCGGTATCTGCAGGTACTATCACGGGTGCTTCCTCTGTCTGTGCTGCGGCCACAACTACTTTAGCAAGCACAGTGACTGGTGGAAC
>CAZRPA010000222.1:0-5629 GCA_964601855.1 uncultured Flavipsychrobacter sp.
CCCAATCCCCAATCCCCAATCCCCAATCCCCAATCCCCAATTGAAATATATTTTATATAAAATAATAAGCAAAATTTTTATTTACTCTATTAATCTTAATATTAATTAATTATTGCTTGTATTTATAATTATATTTTTATTGAATCTATTTTTAGTAGTTTTTACTAAAAATAGAAAGTTCTTTTCTTTTATATAAGGATTTATTTAAAATTCACTTAAAATGAAAAACTTTTTCAAGACAATATTGTTAATAACGATTTTAACATTAATTAGCACAGAAAATATAATGAGAGACACAAATTTTCCTTTATTTGTCACTCCAAATAGACATACAGTTGATCAGTCAACAATGCTAGAGTTCAGATTTCAATTACCAACAAGAAGATTTGGAAATTCAAGTGCAGGAGGATTAGAATTCAATCAATATTTTGCTTTAAGATTTCAAGATAATATTTTAAATTTTACATCTAATCCACCAAGTTGTTCAGTTATGGTTGGTACAACTTCTTATACTGTTGTAGGATTTACATCAGAAAACGCTGCATTTTCAAATGTTAATGCTAATAGCAACTATTTTTTCTGTAAACTAACTGACACAATAAATAGTAAAATTCTTCCAAATGTTACTGTAACTTTAACATTAACATTTACAAATCAAATAACAACAAGATTCATTAGTAACATATCTTTATACACAACAACTTCAAATAATATAGATGGAATGATAATTGACTCTTTACCAAATTTTGGTTCAATTGGATTATATAATAACTATTTGACTTCTACAAATAACAAATTTATGAGAATAACATCAGACACTAATAATTTAGCATTCATAACATCACCTGCCACTACATCTCAAGTTTTATACCCTAATTTTACTTTTGATTTAAAGTTTAATTTACAAATAGGTCAATTATTTACTTTAGAACCAGAAGATTTTTTTGTTGTATTACAATATGATACAGTAAGTTTTAGTAACCCTACATCAGTTGCATCTGAGGCAATTTCAACATTAAGTAATGAAAAAGCTTTAAGTGGACCTTTGACTATAACTGAATTGAGTGGTAGAGGATTAATAATTGAAGGATTTTTAAAACAAGATATGTTTGAAGGTAGAAAAGTTAAATTATCATTTCCCGGTATGAAATCAAATGATAAACAGATTTTAAAAAGAACAGAAATAGAATTGTTTCTTTATTATAGAAATACTTATAGCATTATCTCATATTCAAATTTAAATATGGATATTGTAAATAGAGTTCTAATGTCTAATGTAAGTGTTCATCATCCAGAATACTTTTATATGTATGATGGAATGGGATGGCCTTTTCAATTTAATTTTAAGTTTCAATCTGATTTAAATGATGGGGGATGGGTCGTTATCAGACAAAAAAATTATGATATTAAAGCTGCTTCTGTAGTACTAGTTGCATCTTCTTGTGATTTTTCAGAAACAACATTAGAACAGAGTTATGGTAAAAGATGGAATTGTTATCCATTAAGAAACGATTTTAGATATGATACAAGTACTGGAGATGTAACATCAGAAGGCCAAGGAATATATTTTAGATTAAGCTCAATTCAATCATCAGTTGAATCATATAAAATAAGAGTATGGGGTTTTATTGATAGATGCTATTTAAGCTCTAATTCTGCTAATCATTATGCTCAAAGTTTAACATTTTCTATAAGATTATTCAAATTTGCTATTCAAAATGATACTTTACTTAATGAAAAAATATTTTTTGGAAATGCTAGTAATTATATTTTGGCAGAAACATTCGCAACTCTAACTGAAGGGTGTTTTCCTTTGCAATCAAGAAGTAATGTGTGGAGTAATACAGCTGATATAAGAACAATTACACTTGAAGTTAATTCAGGACCTTTTGCTTTACCTACTGCATTACTTGCAACTTTTGAAAAATTACCAATAGGAATTGAAATAACTAATTTCAACATTATTAAACCTCCATCAACAATTGCTAATTTATATGGATATGCTATGACTGCTACAACATCTTATAATTATATAGATAACGTAATAACTGATAGAACTACAATTTTCGTAAAAAAATATCTTTATTCAACTGCTACTGATTTAGCATCCACTAATTTAATGATTATTGGATTTATTCCTACAGTAAGATGGACTACTGGTGCAACAGATGCAAAAATGACAGAAGCAAATGCTAATTTACATATGTTTGTTCCTAATGAATGTAACGGAACAGCTTATATATCTGCTACTGCAAATGTTTTAATAGAACCAAGAATTCAATTTTTATTCAGTAGACTATTTTTAACACAAGGAAATGCAATAACATCTACTACTGGATGCTCTGTAGGGTGGAGTTATTATTCAGCAGCTTTGGGAACTATAACTGAACAGGTAAATAATGGAGGAGCAGATGGATCTACTGGAAGATATTCAGCATTAGTATTAGACAATGCTGCTGCTAATTATATATATAGAATTAGAACAGTCATAACTTCAATTACAGTAACTTCATTAAGTACAACTGCAGCCCATCAAAAGGAAAACACTTATAATTCAAATATGGATCAAAATTTAAGTAGAATTGATAGCTCAGCAAATGCAGTTGGAACTAACTCAAAATATGTCATTACATCAAATACTTTTATATCAAATGCTTTAGCAGCACCTTCGACAAATGCAAGGTATACTGGAACAAATAATCAATATAGATTATCATTTACAGCTAAATTTAATGCTAAAGATAATACCGAATTACTTAAAGGTGATCATTGTGTAGATAATGAATTAGTTTATGGTAATGTCGCAGCAACATCTGTAGCTACAGGATCAGCTGGAAATAATCGAACAGCTAATGTAAATGTTAGACATTCTGTGCATTTAGCTATTTATACGACATGTTTGTCTTTTGCAGCAATTCCAACAACAGTAAAAACATTAAATACTTATTTTGAAATTCAAAAAATATTGTTATCTAATGGAAAGTATCCATTTAGAATAGTAAGAATCATTAAATTATTTCCTGAAGTAGGTGTTTTTCATGACCCTTCTGAAGCTACTGCATTTCCATCAACTATAATTCCTCTTGCAACCACTGCTACTCAAGCATGGATAACAAGTAACTATCAAGTTACCACTAATAGTTCATCTCCATTTGCTGTTTGTTTAATAGAAATAAATTCATATTTCCTTGATTCACATAGAGGAACTTCAAATACTTTGGCTATATGGTTATTTTCTACTTCATTAATAGATGTAGATGTAAATGATGTGTCATCTGAATATCCTGTAGCTCCTCTTGCAAGTAGTACAGCTTATGGATTAAATTCAGGTCAAACAATGTCTTTAGGTTTTAGAAGAATTGGTGATCCTTTAAATTTAGCAGCTAAAACAGCAATCAGTGCAGTTTATCCTTTTAAAATGGGATCAACGGCTACGGCTGCTGAAGGGGCATCAAATATAGCAACACTTGCAGTAAACCATTCTGACCATAATGTTTATTCTGAATTTGAACATTATTTTTTTGAAGTTATAAATAAAAATAATTTAGGTATAGAAATTGCTGATAGAGCTGTTGATACAGATTTTCCAGGATTTACTGATAAAGCTTCATTGTATCATATGTACCTAGGATCTCTTATAATAATTCCTTCAATATCAGCAAGTCCTACTGGAAATACAACAAGTACATATGTTAATATGTTCATACCTTTCTTATGTCCTCAAACTGGAGATCTTAGATCTACTTTAGATTACCCAAGTAATCCAACATATTTTACTCATCCTATAATTACAATAGGTTGGATGACAACTGATAAATATAATAGTATATCAAAATTAAATCGATATGTTCATTCTTCTAGCTTAGGAAGAACAGTTACTTCAAATCATATGTTGAAAGTTACACAAACAAAATTTTCTGTTCACGTTCCATTATTTAGATATGGAAATTGTACAGATGCTGCAAATGCAATTGGTGCAAATGTAGAAACTGCAGCTCAACAATTCATGAGAGCAAGTATTGTTCCAACTGATAGTGCACTTACAACTAGAGATTTATCATTACAAGAATTAGAAGTTAGATTTTTAAGATATAACCTTACAACAGATAATAATGATAAAAGATTTACAATGAATTTAGTTTCGACTGGAACCTCAAGAAGAGTTAGTGCTATATCAATGTTCTTAAGTTCAAGATTGCCAACTGTTGCTACATCTGTTACACATGATATTACATCTAATTCGACAAATAATTTGTTTAAATATAAAGCAATGAATTCAAGTATATATATATTAGGAAAACCATTTAATAAATTCTTAGCATTTTCAGATTATAATGGTACAGAAGCATCTAGTAATGGAACAACAACTGTTGCAGGTAGAATAGTCCAACAAATAATAAATCAAAATGCAACACCTACAACTGATTCATTTTCTTTCTCAAATACATTAACTGTAAGAGTAGAAGGAATAACAAGACCTACATTAGATACATTAGATAATGCAACAGCAATTAATCCATTAAATTTTCTAGCTATATTTATGACATCTAGAAGTAATTATGCTGGGGTAGCATGGGATAATACACTATACAAAATAATTACTAATTTAAGAACAAATGGTAATGAAACAAGCTCATTCAATAGTTTTATATTATGGCATCCTACATCATCTCAATCAACATGGAGTGCTTCATTACAAGCTGATACGCAATATGTTGCAACAAATGAAAATAAAGGTGCAAATATTAAAATAAACGCAACATTACCTTCTGAAATTCCAATTGGATCATCAATAGAGTTAACATTTGGAGGAACAATTGTTCAACAAAATTTAACTAAATGTGGATTAATTGAAAATGGAGCAGACAAAATAGTTACTGAATGTACTGTAACAACTGGAGTTATTACTTGTAAAAATTCCAAAAGAGCAACATTAATTGATGTTTGTTGTTATAATATTTACGATAATGGTACAACTACAACAACAATGGAACTTTCTACTGGTAAAGTTATCCTAACTAATTCCATTCCATCAGGAGTATATACGACTTATCCAACAACATGGTACGAAGATCCAGTAACAGGAACAAATAATAAGATGGCAACTTTATCATTTACAAGTAGAAAAATTGAAAATATTTCAGATGCAACATCATCATTTTATCCTAAATTAGAAAGAATAAGATATAATTTTTCTTCCACATTTGGAGGATTTGGATTAGCTATTTTTGATATAAATTTACCAAGAAATGCTGTAAGAGGAATGATTTTAGAAATAAATGCTGATTTATCAGCTATGAAAATAATTAATATGCCTGCAAGAGTGACACCATCATTTGGTTCTAGTGAATTATATGGTTTTAATCCTGATTTAGGAGATTTATTTTTGGATGCAGTATATACAAATTTAGACTCAAATGGTATAAAGCTTAGGTTAAAAAATATAATTTACAAGTGTAGAGTAGGATTAACAAATAATATAGTTTTGTACATATGGCCAGTTATTACAGCTAATTATACAGCATTAAGTGTATCAATAAATATGAAGGCTGCTGATAGTTCCAGTTTAGCTGCTAATGGAAAACATACAGTTCCTTGAGCTACTTTGTTTAACAGTGTACCAGTAATA
>CAZRPA010000223.1:0-5603 GCA_964601855.1 uncultured Flavipsychrobacter sp.
TACCCTTTTTAGCAAACATTTCACAAGCCTTCTTCTGTGTATCAAGGCTTAAATTGTTGTCGGCCTGTTCTTTTGTCGAAACACGAGTATAGATAACGCAGTTATTTCCTTTAGTTTTTGCCTTATGTGAGCCTTTAGCAAAGGTTTTGAATAGTGTGATGTCACTCATGCTGCCTTAGTTTGTTGATTATCAATGTGTAGTGCAATTTTCTTGCCAAACTTTTGACGTTTAGAAACCACATTATAAATAAATCGAGTGTACTTCTTAATAGTGTCTATCAGTTCATTGACTTGCTCATCAGTATAGTCTTTAAATCTTGCAAATTGCCTTACCTCTTCCGGGGTAATGTCATGTGTCCGGTCATACGAATTTACGCCAAGTAGTTTTCTTTTCATGCCAAAATGATTTACCATATTGTACTACAATTGGCACACCAAAAAACAGGGCATTTTTGACAAATTTTCGGGTTTAAATGAGTTCTAATTCTCGTCTAAATCGCCGCAAATGGTTTTCAAATAGTGCAATGTATATTTATTTTCAGTTTGTCAAATAGGCGTTTGTTAGGGTTTAGCGTGTCATGAAATGATGGCAGTTCTACATACTAAAAAACTTTTTGGGGTTATCATCCTGCACTATACATAATGTTTAAATGGCAAAATATTGGCTATTACGTTTTTACCCGCTGTAAGTACTTCGCCAATTGAATCAGCAAATCTCAAAGTAACCGGCTGCCCATCAGCAAAAATGCAGGCATTGTAATTTAACTTAGTTAATGCCAGAACATCTTTACAAACTTGGTCTATTGACGCTGTTCCCCTTGTAATTTCAACGGTAACGGGGTTTGGTGTTTCCAATCCAATTTGTGTTTGAAGCCGGGGAATAAACCCCTTAGTCCATAAAAATGCTTTATGCTTTGCAACCTTCATTACCATCCCTCTCGGAACACAAAACGAATGGCCACGATACAATTTGAATTCATTACTTGCCTGAATTCGCACTCCGATAATAGAAGATTTACCGCTAACAGCTTCAGAAAATCCATCCCATTCTTGGTCATTAAAATACGTTTTGGCATGTATAAATATTTCTTTGGGGTACTTCCCTTTACCAAGCTTTTCTTTAAATGCCTCCAAAGAATGATTTATTAAATTCACAGCATCGTTTTTAGAAATGTGAAATTCTTTTGTTTCAGGATTAAACCAGTCGCCAATATTTCCTCGAAAAACCATCCCATCCCCAGAGTCTATGAACATTTGTGCAGCGCAGCAGGCGCTCCGGTTGTTGGGATCATCATCTAGCTTTTTGTAAACTAAACCTAGATAACACACCTCCTCTCTTATTTCTCCTAACCTCCAAGGAAGGCCGCCATTCTTATAATATAATGTTGTAGCAATGTTCCATGCTTTTGCGCTATCAAATAATTTTTGACTTGCTATTTTAGCTACATCAGTCCATATTTTATCATAAGCTATTGTACTTTCCTTAATGATTTGAGTGACTATTTTATCATTCAACAATTTTGCCTTGACCTGATTATGGAAATTAATTTCAAAATCATAAGCATCCTGAAGTTCCGTTAGGTCGTTGAAGAGAAACGGCTGAATTCGATTTCGGTCATTTTTTTTCAGGCCAAGTTTTATATTGTCTGCTGATTTCGGGAGTTTTGATTTAGGTCTTCCAAACTTAAAAATATCATCTTGAATTACAACAAACCAAACTGTTACCGGCCTCTCCTCTTCTTTTGTGTATTTTATTAACTGCTCTGCAAATAAATTTGAAAGATTAAATACTCGTTGGTGACCGTCAGAATAATGCAAAAACTTATTGACCTCGTTTTCCGAAACGGAAATTTCTACGATGCTTTCGAAATTAACGTGAATACCAAAAACCGATTCTAAGCCTGGGAAAAAAGGTCTAGCTACATCATTCTCAGTATTAAGAATTGGCGCGTGTATCTTCAGTAAATAGTCTCTAAGATATTTCCTTTGCTTATCACAACCAATGATTCCAATATTGACCTGCCCTTTGATCTTTTCTTTATCAAACGGCCCATACAGCATTAACCCATCCCTTGGGTCAGCCGTTTTTTGATTGTAGCCAAATGAGAGCTGCGGTTCAGGAATGAAACTTAATTCGGGTTCTATCCAATTATCAATGCGATTGTTCATCTTCATCGGCCTCCTCTTCTCGTTCATTATATGTGAATAAAGATTGTCTTTCTAAATCTTTGGGGTCGAAGTATCCGAAATTCGACCAAAACATTTCAACCATATCTTTCATAACAATGGGTTGATCTGCGCTTGTTTTAAATTGAATTAAGCCATCGTCGTTTTTTAGACTGTTTATAAAAGCAATTAATAAATCTCGCCATTCCTCATTAAACATTCTTTTACCTTTCTTCCTGCGATGGGCGTGCTGTAGTTCTTTATCTTCCAGAGCTTTAAATCCTGATTTGGAAAACACTATATGACTTTTTAGGTGAAACCCTATCGATGGATGCAAGACTGGTTTGACAGACACTGCAAAATGCCATTTCCCAACTGTCAGGTATTTCCCAAATAATTGTTTCTTTTTCTTTTTGTTGTTAAACGGGTATGTGAAATCCACCTTTGAAGATGGCAAGCTGGTAGTCGTATGATAGTAGGCTATATTTTTGTTTGCAAGGTCATACCATAGAAATTGTTTTTCTTTAAAGAAATTATGGCATCCTCTCTTTAATAATTTTTTAAAATGATTTTCTGCATCTCGGCATGTGGGGAAAATTTCTCGGTCATAACCATTTATGACATCAACTATTTTGATTTCAAAAATTTCATCAGGGGTAATTGAAATTGTGTCAATCTCGGTAACGTAATTAAAGTCAAGATTCTTATTGAAACTCACAATGCAGTTAGCACTGCAAACCATCAATTCTGTTTGGTTGGTCTTATGAACGGTTGCCGCTTGGTTTTCATTGCTAAATCTGAGTACGTAAAACACTTCGGGCAAATCTTTTACACTCCACCAATTGGTGTAATAGAGTTCTTTTTTTGTAACAATAGGATTTTTAATCAGGTAATGTTCAAGATACCAATCTGCAGCATTGCTGGAAATAGCATTTGTATTTTGAGGGACACAATCCTTTGCTAACTTTTTTAGAAGTACAGACAATCCCTCTCCCCCAATTACTTGAAAATGGGATTTGATTTAAATCTTTCGACCCAGGGAAAAGGTCGAATGGTGCGTCATCAATATGTAGGATAGTAAAAAAATCAATTAACTCTGGGTTGTTGCGAATTACTTGATTCGCATAGTTGATCTCCTTTTGAATGCCGCTTTTTATCTGTTTTGGATCTTCAGAATAACAGATATTTTTCGAGTATACCAGCAAAAATTTAACTGCATTATTAATAATTGCAGCTTCAATGTCTTTCCAAAAGACTTCACCTCCTAATAGTTCCTTTCTATCTATCCATACTTTATAGCCCATTAATTCTAATCTGGAAGCAAGCCATATCGTAAATCCATTATCTTCAGGTGTAGCGTGACTAATGAATACCGTATCTCTCATTCTAGTGGTATTTATAGGTTCAGGTAGGTATATTAATGTTTTGTGTCTTTTATAGACCTTGGATCATTGCCGGGCTTAACAGTATCGCTATCTCGAATGGGACCACCGTTGGGTTTGTGTATTCTTACTTCACCCCCACCGTTATTGCCGGAGAATTGCTTAGCTAATGCCTCGGCTTCCTTTTGTGTAGGCGCAATAGCCGAAGCTTTTTTCCCGCCTTCCTTTTGGACATTCCAACCATCCTGTCCTTTTTTCTGTGTTACATGATAATTTGACATATTAAAAAATTTTAAGTAGTTAAATTTGGTATCGTAGCGATAACAATACCTTGTATTTGAAATTCTTGTTCAAGGATAATTGGTTTGTGTTTTGGGTTTGTCGATCTTGGTAACAGTGCAACCACATCCCCTTTGTGTTGGAATTCTTTAACGGTTGCTTCATCGTCAATAAGAGCTACAACCTTTTGTCCATTCTCTGCAATCTGTTGTTGTTTAATAAGCATTAAATCTCCCGGATTTATCCCGGCATCATCCATTGAATCACCATTAGCCCTCAGTAAAAAATATTTAGAACTACCCTTAATCAGTGAGGTGGAAATTGGAATCATCGCTTCGATATTTTCTTCGGCAAGCATCGGTATTCCACAAGTAACATTACCAATTAATGGAATTAATACTGTACGTGCCATTGTTTCGGTACTTAGATCTTTAATCATCCGAAAACTACCATCAGATTTTTTTTCCAAGAACCCATTTTTTGCCAATTCATCCATTAATAGCATAGCAGAGCGTGGAGATTTGTAGTCCATTTCGTTCATCAATTCTCTGACAGATAAGACCTTTCCATATCTCATAAGCCAATTCCGTATATGCTTCAGGGCTTCTTTTGCCTTAACTCCAAGATTGTCTTCACTCATAATACAAATCGTATAATGCTGTATAAAGGTAAATGAATTTATCTATTTTAGACGCAAAAGTGTTTTTTCTATTTTACATATAGTACGTATAAAGTATTATTTAAAGTACCTTGCCCAATGGCGCTGTATCAGACTATACTCCGACTATGTCAACAAATAGCCGGATTATCTTCAAAATGTGTCAACTAAAACCAGGACGAGACAAAACATTTGCAACATATTTAGATTAACCTGAGAATTCAAGCTCAAAATCATGCAAACAATTTAGATTAATGTTAGATTTGGTTTGAAATTGTTTGCAAAGGTTTAAATACGTTTTACCGTCATGGAGAAAAACAGTCAGAATCCGCCATCATTTCTGGAAATAAAGCTTGAAAGGCTGAAAAAGAAGCTTGCTGAAACACAAAAAGAGCTTAGTGAAACAAAAAATCAGTTGTACAAGCAGGAAAACGAAAACATAAAACTGCGTTTGTTACTGGACAACTATGTAAACCCGAAAGATGAATACAACAAAAGCAGAACGTGGGTCAGTAAAATCGTTTTTATCGTAGCCAAGGCAAACAAACCACTTCGTTCAGCCGAGATTATCGCGCTGCTATTGCGAAGAGAACCTGTGCTTCATGAAAAGGAAAGTAAGGAAAAGTTCATTTCACCATCGCTTAATTCAGCAATAAAATCGAAGCGGCTAATCCCTTACAAATTACCGGGTGTTCGGGGCAATTTTTATTGCTTGCCGGAATGGGTGAATGAGGAGGGTGAGCTATTGCCGGAAATGCGGAGAAAGATTTATTGATTGTAAATGTCCATTCACCATTTGTGGTGGATTTGAAACCTATTTGAAAACCATTTGAAAATGATTGAAAATATTTGAGAACTATTTGAAAACAATCAGAATCATTTGAAAACCAATCATAGAACGCAGTTCAGATGCCAAGAATTTTAAGGGGAGTATGAATTATCCAGGGGGTATACATTATTTCATATTTACTATAACTTCATTCTTTGAATCCTAACCGCATTCAAAACCGCCAGCAATGCCACGCCAACATCTGCGATTACTGCCTCCCAAAGCGTAGCTACTCCTCCGGCACCTAATACAAGTACAATAACCTTTATTGTCATAGCCAACCCAATAT
>CAZRPA010000224.1:0-5532 GCA_964601855.1 uncultured Flavipsychrobacter sp.
AACCGGCAAAACCGGAAACCACCAAAACCCACACCACAATATTTTTACCCCATATTTTCTACTACTCAATTATAATTTGTAGCTTTAACCGTCAAATATATCATATATAGCATGAAGTACTTTTTACTAGCACTCACCGCAGTGCTCCTGTTTGCATCTTGCGAAAAAAACCCTACCGTAACCCCAAACAGGGAAAACCTAATGCGTGCCAAAAAATGGAGAATATCTGGTGGCACACTCCGTGTACGCAAACCCAACGGCATAGATACCAATCTTCAATACCTCAATTTTGTAGACTCTTGCTACCTCGACGATTATATCAAATTCGACTCGCTCAACTTCGGCAACCTGTTTTCGGGCAACACCCGCTGCAACGCCGCCGACCCAACATCACGTTTTTTCACTTGGCGTCTATACAACAACGATAAGTACATAGATCTCAGTGATGGCTTCAATACCATATTCGCAGTCAATACCACCATCGAGCCCTACCGCATCGAAACCCTCTCTACATCACCCCTCAAGCTCGATACCCTCATAGGTCGCCTCGATACCATACCTGGCTTCCTCAAAGAGTTTATCGTACTAGATACCATCCGCGAACTGCGTTTCAACAAATACCCACTAGGAAAATTCGACATATTCGGCGCCGAAATCACCGAATTCACCGAATCATCCTTTAAACTCAACTTCTCCTTCAAAACCACCCGCCTCGACTCTACTAACCTAAAAGCCGGCATACCTTACAACAACCCACCCGTCACCCTACCCGATACCGCCGATTATTCACTCATCATCAGCGCATTCTAACCACCAGAAAACAACAAACATAATTAATTATACTAATATATAATACAAATGGGGCTAACCATCACAGTTAGCCCCATTTCTTTTTATCTATATTTAACCAACTATTACTTAGCCTTCCTAAAAATATAACGGGTAATAAATATACCCCCACTGCTACTGCCACCAGAGCTCTGTTGATTAGTAGCAGTGCTCACCTGCACTAGCTCCCACCCCTGAGCACTATACTCATTCAGTCGGTCCACTATCACACGGTCATTATTAGCCACATTCTCAAAGTTGATACCCACCATACTGTAAAAGTTTCTCAACTCTTTTTCCAGCATCTGCCCATTATCATCAGTAGTCAGCAGTCTGCTCCTGCCCAGCCCTCCCGGCACCACCGACTCCACAGCAGTTATCTGTTTATACACATACGTCACAGGTACGTTGTTATCAGGTGCCGGGCTACGAAACGAAAAAATACCCATTGTAAAAAGCGCAGATGCAGCAGCAATGGCCACAGTAGAAATATGTTTGTTCATATATAGTTTTCCCCTTCCCACCCAAAAACTATGCCGACCCTCCTACATCCAACCCGTTTTAAGAAAACCTTTACATTTCCACCATATTCACCATTACTTACCCATGTCCGCCAGAGCTTGCACCAGCACATCCAGTTCCTGAGTAGTAGTATATACGTTGGGCGTTATACGGCAGCCCTGCACACCAGCCACTTCATTGTCTATAGCCACAGTATATATGCCATACTTTTTTAGCAGCGTTTCGGCCATTTGTGCGGGTTTTAAGCCCTTTACCCCCACATTGGCTATAGCACATGACCTTTTAGGGTCTTGGGGCGTATTTAGTGCCACATGGCTCATAGAGCGCACCTTAGTAGTCCAGTATTGCTGCAGGTAGCGTAGTCGGTCTTCCTTGCGAGCAGCCCCCATGCGGTAATAGTAGTCTATAGCGTCAGCAATGGTCAGGTCGGTAGCAGGTGGGTGAGTACCCGTATGGTTCAGGCGCAGTATATCATCTTGTGTTTTGCCTTCTTCGCCCAGTAGCGGCCATATGTTGGGCACATGTTCTCGGCGCACATACAGCAGCCCAGCACCTATAGGCACACTCAGCCATTTATGCAGGCTACAGCCATAGTAGTCACAATTCAGCTCCGGTATACTAAACTGCATGTGAGCCAATGCATGAGCACCATCTACCAGCACCTGCACACCCTTGCTGTGCGCCATATCGCATATCTTGCGCACAGGCAGTATATGGCCCGTTATGTTTATCATGTGGCACACCATCAGCAGGCGTGTTTTGGGGGTTATAGCCTTTGCATAAGCCTCCACTACCTCATCATCAGTAGCTGGGTTTGCAGGCACCGATATCAGTTTGTTTACCACTCCATGTCGCCTACCCACCTGCTTAAACATGTCTAGCATAGCACCATAGTCCTGATGCGCCATTACAGCCTCATCACCGGTTTTCCAGTCTATGCCCGCTATTATCATATCCAGTGATTCGGTAGTATTTCGGGTAATAATCAGGTCATTTACACTACAACCCGCCAGTACAGCCAGTTTTGCAGCAGCAGCATGCTTATTCTCAAACTGCACAGTACGCATATAATACGCCCCTTGCAAGTTCACCTCCCTTATATGATTGATGTATTTATCCAGTATCTCCTGTGGCTGTATGCAGTAGTAGCCGTTTTCCAGGTTTATGTAGTCACTTTTCAGTTTGTAGCCATTGCGCACCTGTGCCCAATAGTCTTCATTGTCTGCACCAGCCGCAGGCATTGCACCCACTGTATCAGCCATTCTACCCAGTGCAGGTATTGCCCCTATTGTCCCCAATCCTAGCAACGATGCGTTTTTCAGAAAAGTGCGCTTATCCATAAGTATTTCGTTTTGTAGCAACTACAGTATCCTACCCACAAAATACAAAAAATGAACAAATCCCTTTATCCGTTCATTAAAACTGCCATTCCTTTTCTAGCCATTCTTTAGCTTTCCTATCGGTAAAGTCTATAGTCACTGGTACTACCGATGCATACCCATCTTTTAGAGCTTCTACATCAGTACCTGTACCCGTATCCATGTTTATAAACCTACCCACCATCCAGTAATAATCCTTACCCCTAGGGTCTTTGCGGTGGTCAAACTGTTCTTCCCATTTGGCATAAGCTTGTCTGCATATTTTCAGCCCTTTAAATGTTTCAGGGGTAACAATAGGTATGTTCACATTTAGCAGTATGTGGTCGGGCATTTTCTGCGATAGCATCTTTATGGCCAATTGCCTTGCCACTTGAGCAGCCACCGTAAAATCTACATTAAACCCATAATCAAGCGATGAAAACCCTATTGAAGGAATACCCTCTATAGCTGCTTCCATTGCCGCACTCATAGTGCCGGAGTAGATCACATTTATAGAGTGATTGGCACCGTGATTGATACCACTCAGGCAAATATCTGGCTGCACATGTAGTATTTTGTCTCTTGCCAGTTTCACACAGTCTGCCGGTGTGCCACTACATTGCCAAGACTCTATTCCATCAAACATTTCTACCTTATCTAGCCGCAACGGCTGACCAATAGTAATAGCATGCCCCATACCCGATTGCGGACTATCTGGAGCTACCACCACTACCCTACCCAATCCTCTCACTGCATCTACCAGCGCCCTGATACCGGGTGCAGTAATGCCATCATCATTAGTAATTAATATTACTGGAGTATCTTTTTGCATAAAATTCTAAACCACAAAATCAAAGAAAATCAAACTTACCATCTACTACTGCACCGTCATCACAAACGGCATAGCCATCATAGCTTTACCATTCATATTTTGCAGTCCTTTCAGCTTTTTGTACCAATCGTAACCATCACCCACCTCTTCGCGAATAGCTGCTTTCAATGCTGCCTTAGTTTCTGTATTGGCATTCAATTTTTTCATAAATGTACTCAACTTATCGGTCGGCTCCGGATAAGTAACTACTTTATACGATTTCAGTTTTGCCATTGCAGCGGCACTTTCCAATGCTCTATCCAACCCACCCAAACCATCCACCAAACCGATCTTAAGGGCATCTACACCAGTCCATACTCTACCCTGTGCTATGGAATCTACAACCTCTGTAGATAATGTCCTGCCATTTACCACATGCCCTTTAAACTGGGCATATATTGTATCTATAGAACGTTGCATTCTCAATGCTTCATCAAGTGTCAAAGCTCTGGTTGCTGTAGGAAAATCTGCATAGGGTGCATTTTTGACTTCATCAAATGTTACTCCGAATTTATTTTTAACCATTTTGTCTACATTAAACAACATCCCAAACACACCAATGCTACCAGTTATAGTATTGGGTAATGCAAAAATGCTATCAGCATTGCTAGCAATATAATATCCGCCCGATGCCGCATAGTTGCCCATAGATACAACTAATGGTTTAGCCTCTTTCAACAATGTCAATTCACGCAATATTACTTCAGATGCTTGAGCACTACCACCTGGTGAATTAACACGAAGTACTACTGCCTTTATTTTATCATTCAACCTGATTTTACGAATCTCCTCACACAGTGTTTTTGAGGCAATTTCTCTGTCTTCAGTTTGCTCACCATCAGTTATTTCACCTTCAGCAAATAGCAGTGCTACTCTTCCTTCTTTACCAGATTCTATATCGCTTTTCACTGCATCAGCATAGTCATTGATAGCTACAAACCCTAACTTCTCTTTTTCACCACGACCAGTTTTACTACGTAAAAGTTGTTCTATTTCATCTTGATATCTAAGACCAGCAACCATGTTGTATTTAAGCGCATCAGTAGGGAACTGAATTGCACCAGCCACCGCTAACTGATGAACCGTATCTTTTGAAGTATGCATGTAGCTAGCCGCCGCCTCCGCAAACTGATCCCACATTCCATCTTGAAAAGCCTTTATCTGAATTCTATTGGGTTCACTAATGCGGTCAGAGCGGAAAGGCTCTGTAGCGCTTTTAAACCTACCTGCGTAAAAAATTTCTGGTTGTAATTCTAACTTATCAAGTGTGCCCTTAAAAAAAGTTAGTACAGTAGCAAATCCTTTCAAATCTATGCTCCCAGCCGGATTGAGGAAAATACTGTCTGATACGGTTGCAGCAAAATAAGCTCCTTGCGTTATATTTTCACCATAACTGTAAATGAACTTCCCTGATTCTTTAAAATCATATAGTGCACTCCGAAGCTCTTGCAATGCCGCCCAACCATTTGGCGAACTACCCAACTTCAGGTAAATGCCTTTTATATCGTCGTCATACTTTGCATAATTGATAGCTTTGGTAATGTCGTACAAACCAGCTTTGTAAGCAGCTCCCTCACCAAACGCTGCAAATGGATTGGTTTCTCCTTGTTCATTAATGCGTTTAGAAATATCTATAGTAAGTATATCTCCTACTGCCTTCTTATCATCATTTTCGGTCACTGATTTTGCTACACCTACAATAATCATGACAATAAAAACAACGAATAACACGCTGGACACAACTATAGCCAACAGAGAAGCGAAAAATGACCGAAAAAACTCTTTCATATAAATATCTCGAAATTTGATACAAAGATACAGTGTGCAAGCTATCTGTAGTCATAAAAAAAGGTGAATGCAATAATGCAATCACCTTTTATCTATCAAGTTTAAACTTTCCTTACTGCTCCATCACAAAATGGAACACCTTGCGCTCGGTGCCGTGGTGGAGGG
>CAZRPA010000225.1:0-5498 GCA_964601855.1 uncultured Flavipsychrobacter sp.
AAGAAAACAATACCTGCCAGCCCAAAGGAAAGCCAATCGGAGAGATACTGGTTGTGGGGATCGAAGTAGCCTACCCAGAAACCCCGCTGCAAGGAATTGAAGAAATATCGCTGGTGCAGTAGGTCTAATGTCCTTCCGGGACCTGCGCCAGTGAGCCAGTAATGCCGCAACATAGTAATATCTGTTTGCCAGATGAGCTTGCGTGCATGCACCGAGTTTTCGACCACTGCAGTGCCTGAGCCAGACTGAAACATACCTAACATCTCTGCTGCCCGCTGACGAAAAAATGGTATAAATATCCATGCTACGCCTACTATACCAGCCAGTGCTATAAATGCACCTATATACCTGCGCAAAACATGTCGTTGCCCCCACATGAAATGGAGTGCTATGAGCACCAAAGCAATAATGGGCGACTTGGCAAACAATGCCAACATAAAGACCAGCAACAGATAAGCCATGGTGTTTCTGATGATAATATGGCGAATGGTAAGTGCGGGCTGTAATAGGGTGATGCAGATAGCAAATGCCAAGTACATGCTCATATAGGTGGGGTGAATGCCTGTAAATGGCTCGAAGATAGTGCGGTAGCGTACATGAGACAATGGCTGCAAACCACCATCTACCACAAAATGCTGGTACAAAAAGTGAGCATTGCCCAATACACTCATCACCAAACAACCATACACAAAAAACATAAGCTGAGCCTTAATAACAGCCCTGAAAGAACTAGCAGTAATGGCAAACACAAATGGCAAGAGAAAGTATGCAGCCCTGCGCTCGCACAGCGTAAGCACAAACGAGCGGTAAGGCATGTGCGTGAGTGGGATAGCACCTACATATAACAAGTATCCACCACCTAGTAGTGAAGCCCATATTAACATTTGGGTATCTGGCCACTGCTTGGTGAGCAGTGAACGAAAAACAAAGTACACACAGGCACCTATGGCGGTAAAGACCTGAAACCGCTCAGGCAGAAAGATGCATATAACCAGTAACCTGGCCATATATATATCTATTTTCTGCATAGTGTTCATTGTGCTGCGTGGGGAGAATTTTGAAGGCTATTGTGCCATTATGCACCCAAAATACGAGAAAAAAAAGCGATAATGACAAAGCTATTTTGTGTGAACGCCAATTGGACAAAATTAGAAATCTGTGCCTAGCGCAAAATACACAATTGGTTTACGCATTCCTTCGATATTCCATGCGGCATCGAGGCGAACAAAATAGCCAGACAGTGAGGTTCTGAGGCCAGCACCATAGCCTACTGCCAGCCCGCCACTATTGGGCACTGTAAGGCTAAGGGCTACATTGTTGAGCCCCTGAGGATTGCCAAAATTGGGGAACGTATAAGTGTTAGTCATATTAGCCGCATCGGGTAAGAATGCTTTCCAGGCTGTACCAGCGTCTACAAATGCTACTAATTGCAAGTTTTTGAGCATGGGCGACTGCACTGGGCGTTTCACGAAGGTGGTAACAACCGGCAAACGAAGTTCGGTAGACACTACACCAAAGTTATTGCCGGTACGTGCATACTGATTGTAACCACGGAGCGATGTAGCCAACATCTGAAACCCAAAATGGTCGGCGGGTGACTGATTGGCGTTGGCACTGTTTTGAGGAAACAGCCAGTTGTCTACCCCACCCATCAGGTATTGTACCATGCTGCTACCATCGGAATGGGCATAGGCTACCCTATTTGCCAAAATGAAATTTTTGTACAACTTTTGATAATGACGGAAATCTAAACCTATGTTGTAACAACTGCGGTTGCCATTATTGAGCCCAGCAAAGTACTCGGCATACACCTTGTAGCGGGTACCATTCATGATGTTGAGGGCAGGGGTAATGGTGTTGTCAAAGACAAACTCAAGCCTGCTCATAGAGGTGTAGGAGGCAGTATTGGAGAAATCTAATGCCAAGCTGAGGGTATCTGTTATCTTTTGCACAAACCTATCTTCGCGCACCAAAGTATGAAAACGCACACTACGCAAACGATCTATGGGCCTACTAAAATCTACCTTTGCCATGTGGGTGGTAGTCTTGAATAATTGCTGCTTCACAAAAAGCAATACATTATTACGGTCTACGTACCCTACGTCTTTGTACTCCTTGTTTTGAGAGCGCAAAAAGAGTATACCCCAGTCCACTTTACGTTTGAAGTTTTGGTATTGCAGAAAATAAGTAGAATTGGCACCAGAAACAGGCAACTGGAAACCAGCTGTGAATCTGTGGTCTTCCATCAGCTCATTGAGCGACAGCGTGGTGAGTGCTGCTAAAGAAGGATTAACAAACTGACCACCATTGGTAGCAATAGACTGATACTGATTGAAGAGTATAGTATTGTCGAGCTTAACGGATAGGAAATCGGGCTTGAAACTGCTCTTGTAAGCAGCAGGTTTCATATTCAGGTAGGCACTATCTGTGATTACTGTAAGCACAGTACTGTCTTCGGGTAGTGCTGCTGGTTCTTCTGCAGTGCTGGCAGCAGAGTCGGGAGTACCAAAAATTGCTTTGGACTGGGCTTCATTGTCAGAAAACTCTGATTGGAACACATTACCCCCTTTTATTTGTGGACGAACCGGCTGATCGTAACGCACTATGCCCGATGGGTCTCTGACTATAGGTGCTTTTTTATTGGTAAGGTCAGCAGGTGCTACGGGTTCGGGACGCTCGGCTGATAAAATAGTAGGCCATAGCGACGTAGCTGCTGCTTTATCGCTGGGCATGTGCGCATCATGAAAATATACTACATACTTATCTTTTAGCTGCACTACATCAGTGACATCGGAAGTACTAGCGCTGAATTGATGTGTAACTATACTAGTATTGTAATTGGTAATGGGTTGCGTGTAAGCCGAGTCGAGATTGTTTTTGTTGCGGGCAAACAATACTACATACTTATTGTTGATACCATTGCTATCGTGCAGATAGGCAAAGTTGTCGGGGCCATACTGAACTGGCTGAGAAATGCGTCCTTTTTTCACATCTGTGCATTGCAGTAGTTCTTTCTGCATGGTTTTAGTGTTGTAAAAAAACACATTAACTGGGCCTGCGGGCAATTCGTTTACTCTTACAGGTACATCAATATTGGGCTTGGGCCTGTTTGACAAAAAGAGAATACCCGTACGAGACCCTCCACTTATAAACTCAGGCGATAGATCGTCCCAAACATCGTCTGTAATGTTGGTCATTTTATTGCCCCTTATTGCGAACATGTATAAGTCGGTCTGGCTCTTTTTGATGGCAGAAAAAACCAAGTTTTTATCATCTTCCATAAACGCCATAGACAGTACTCTGTCGAAACGGTTTTTGGGGATTTTATAATTCTCTATCCGCCCCCTGTTATTGTTGTAAATGCGGAGTAGTGTGGCGGTGCCTGCACGGTAGAGAATGGCCAATTTGTCGCCACTCTTAGACCAAGCAAGCATGGGATAACTAGGGTCTATCTGATCTGTAAGGTCTTTCTGCCCACCTTCCAGCAGCTTGGTTATGGTTTGGCTGCCGGTAGTTTTTTGCATGTACACCGTATATAATCCGTCTTTCCATGCCACATAACTGATATCTCTGCCACTGGGCGACACGACAATGTGACGCAGCACACTATTATCTTTGGGCACTTTGATGGTTATTCTGCCATTAGTGCTGTCGGGTTTGTCTTGTTTCTTTTCGTCTTGTATGTATACGTTTCTGTAGTATTTGATGCACGAGTCGTAAGCCTTGGTGACCTTCATGTTCAGATTGGCAGGGTCTTTCATTGCCTTATTGAGCCCTGACTTTTGCTGCATGCCATAGAGTAGCGTTTTTACGGTATTGGGGCCATACTGATTGGCTACAAACTTCCAAAATGCCTTACCGCCCAGCTCTGGGTGCAACTCTGCCAGTTCATAAAAACCTTTTTTAGGGTTGGCATCGAGTATACCTTTCCATTCGCTGTTGCTTTTCTCGTCCCAGCCATCTACCAAGTAGGCTATGTAACCAGCGGTAACCCAGTCGGGGAGATTGAGGAGCAGTGCATTTTTGACCATCTTTTTAAGATTATCGCCAAAAATCATGCGTTGCATGACTACCAGCGCCATGCCTGAGCGAATCTGCCGGCGGAGGTCGGAGTGAGCACCTGTGAAGTACACTACTAGTTTGTCATCAACAATTTTGAGTGAGCCTGCACGAGCGTTGCCCAGCAAGGGAGACTCTTCTTTGATGCCTACATTGGATTGACGGTACTCGTCGTAAGAGTTGTACAGTATAATATTGAAACGAGGAGGAAAAACACCACCTAGTTTTTTTTCTACTATGGCTATGTCATACTCTGCCTCTTCTGCCACATATCGCCCCAGTTGTCTGCCTGCTTTGTCGTAGTGATATACCCTAAAGTGGCGGGTATCAAAAAACTTCCAGTCGAATTTTCTGTCTTGAAGTCTGTTTTGGCCAAACTGCTCGATATTGGACTGAGCGATAGAAAATAATGGCATAAGGGCGATGCATACCGCTAATGACAGCGACAAAACAATACTCTTATTCCGTATGGTTATGCTCATTTAATCACTTCTTTAGTATGCAGGATAGGTATATGGTATTGACAGCAAAAACTGAGCCATTTTATCCACACAATAGTTGATGTCACAACTGAGATGGGCTAAAGTGCTACATTTGCACTACAAATTAAAGAAAATATACCATTCCGACATGTTAAATATTCATTTTTTCACCTTCAACGCATTTCAGGAAAACACCTATATCATTAGCAATCACAAAAAAGAATGCTGGATAATAGACCCGGGCATGTATGAACAACGTGAAATAAACGAGTTTATTTCGTTTGTAGAAAAAAACCAATTAGTGCCGCAGGCTATCATCAATACTCATGCGCACCTGGACCACATATTTGGGGTGCAGGCTGTGGTAGATAAGTATGGCTTGCCCTTCGGTATACATAAGCTAGAGCAGCCAGTGCTGGATCGTGGTGCTGAAACTGCTGCTATGTTTGGGATGCAACTGAAACACCTACCTACAGCCAACTTCTATATAGAAGATGGCAAAAAAATGAAACTGGGCGACGATGAAGTAATGGTGTACCTAACACCGGGTCACTCGCCGGGTAGTGTGTCATTTTACTATCCGGAGGGAAACTGGGTAGTGGCAGGTGATGTACTGTTTAACGGCAGTATAGGCAGGACAGACCTGCCGGGCGGCAATTTTGACACCTTGATAGCCTCTATACGTACACATCTGTTTTCGCTGCCCGACCATACAACAGTACTATCGGGTCATGGACCTGCTACTACTGTAGGGGATGAAAAAAGACATAATCCTTTTCTGAAATAAGTGGTTCTGAGTTTGATACTTGCCACCATTGCTTATGCGGGCAGTGGTGGCTTTTTTGTGTGGGTAGCTGTATGATATTGGTTTTCCGGTTTTGCCGGTTGTTTCATGCGTTTTGATAGATAAGTCGTTGATTATCAATGGTATTCATTTTTATGTTAAGTAGTCATTTA
>CAZRPA010000226.1:0-5475 GCA_964601855.1 uncultured Flavipsychrobacter sp.
CAATGACATCACAAATTAACATTGCAAACGCTGAACATGAAAAAATAAGACAAATAATTATAGCAGATTTTAACAACGTAAAAAACCCAAGCAGAAACGACATCATACGATACAAGCTCTACGAAGAACTAAAATTCAATGGTTATAAAAACCTCTATACCAATGAAAAAATAGAATATCCCGAACTTTTTAGCAAAAAGTATGACATTGACCACATCATACCTCAGCAAACTCTTTTTGATGATAGCTTCTCTAACAAAACACTGGTGCCTCGTCAGGTCAATTTAGATAAAGGAAATAAAACTGCATACGATTTCATACTGTCTAAATACGGGCAAAATGCACTCACCGAATATGAAAACAGAGTAAAAAGCCTGTATGATTTTTACATCAAAGACAAAGCCTCAATCAAAGCTAAGTACAAAAAACTACTCATGAAGTCTTCTGATATAGGACAGGGATTCATAGAGCGAGATCTGCGAGATACACAATACATAGCCAAAAAAGCAAAACAAATGTTGTTTGGCATCTGCCGCACTGTCGTTAGCACTTCAGGTAGTGTCACTACTCGCTTACGCGAGGATTGGGGTCTTGTAAATGTGATGCAAGAGCTCAATATCGAAAAGTATAGAAAATCTGGACTAACTGAAATTGTTGAAAAAAAAGATGGTGTTACTAAAGAGCGAATAGTTGACTGGACAAAGCGAAACGACCACCGTCATCATGCTATGGATGCACTTACTATAGCCTTCACCAAACATGCTCATATTCAATACCTCAATAACCTGAATGCAAAAAACAAAGAAGATGAAAAAGGCTCTGCAATAATAGCAATAGAGAAAAAAGAAACAGCATTTGTAATTGACGATACTGGCAATAAAAAACGAAGATTCAAGTCACCCTTACCCAACTTTAGAGAAGAAGCCAAAAAACACTTAGAAAATGTCTTAATATCATGCAAAGCAAAAAATAAAGTAGTTACAAAAAACAAAAACACTTACAAAACCAAAACAGGCGAAAAAACAAAGACAGAACTAACTCCTCGTGGGCAACTGCATAAGGAAACAGTGTATGGCAGTTCAAAATATTATGTAATAAAAGAAGAAAAAGTAAGTAGCAAATTTGACCTGCAAACCATTGCCAAAGTTACGTCTGCAAAACACCGCAACGCTTTATTACAAAGACTCAACCAATACGACAACGACCCTAAAAAAGCATTCTCTGGCAAAAACAGCATCGACAAAAATCCTATTTATTTAGACGAAGCACATACACAACTTTTACCCGAAAAAGTAAAGCTTGCGTGGCTAGATAATAATTATACAATCCGAAAAGACATCAGTCCCGAAAACTTTAAAGATGCTAAGAGTATAGAGAAAGTAACAGACATAGGCATCAGAAATACATTATTAGATAGACTATCAGATCACAAGGGCAATGCTAAAGAAGCATTTTCCAACCTTGACAAAAACCCAATTTATCTCTCAAAACAAGATGGTATAGTTATAAAGCGTGTCACCATCACTGGTGTATCTAATGCCGAAGCGCTACACCACAAAAAAGACCACTTAGGCAAATTAATACTAGATAGTAATGGCAACAAAATACCTACCGATTTTGTAAGTACGGGCAACAATCACCATGTTGCTATATACCGTGATGCAGATGGAATTTTGCAAGAAAGTGTTGTTTCTTTTTACGAGGCGGTAGAACGGGTAAACCAAGGACTGCCAATCATCAACAAGTCTTTAAATCAAGATTTGGGATGGCAGTTCCTTTTCACAATGAAACAAAATGAATATTTCGTTTTCCCTACTAATGATTTCGATCCTGAATCTATAGAATTAACAAACCCGACTAACTATACCTTAATAAGTCCCAACTTGTTTAGAGTTCAGAAAATTGCAACTAAAAATTACTTTTTCAGACATCATTTAGAAACAAGTGTAGATGAAATCAAAGAACTAAAAGGCATTACATATAAACCACAATTAGGACTTAATGGCATTTTAAATATTGTAAAAGTTCGAATCAATCACATAGGACAAATAGTAAAAATTGGCGAATATTAAACCTTCGCAACTATGATCAAACGCACCCTCTACTTCAGCAATCCGGCTTACCTCTCCACCACCAACGAACAATTGGTGGTGGAGTTCCCCTCACCACCCGGCACGCCCAATATTGTAAAGCCCAAGCCCCACACATTGCCTATAGAAGATATAGGCGTGCTGGTGCTAGACCATCAGCAAATAACCATAAGTCAGGCACTACTCGCTAAGCTACTCTACCACAAGGCTGCCGTCATCACCTGCGACCACACCCACCACCCTACTGGCATGCTGCTCCACCTCAACAGCAATACCCTACAGAGCCGCGTATTTGCCGCACAGATAGCCGCCAGCGAGCCACTTAAAAAACAACTGTGGCAGCAAACCATAATAGCCAAGATACAAAACCAAGCCGCCATGCTAGGCAGCCGCACACAGGCAGGCAGCTTGTATGCCGAACCCGACAAACTGCTGCTAAACATGGCAAAAGATGTAAAAAGCGGCGATACCGACAATATGGAGGCACAGGCAGCTAGCTACTACTGGAAGCATCTGCTGCCAGAGATACCAGGGTTTACCCGCCACCGCGATGGCCTCCCGCCCAACAATCTGCTCAACTATGGCTACGCCATACTACGTGCCGTAGTAGCACGCTGCCTCAGCGGCAGCGGCCTGCTGCCCACACTGGGCATACACCACCGCAACCAGTACAATGCCTACTGCCTTGCCGATGATATCATGGAGCCCTATCGCCCCTTTGTAGACAAAGTAGTATGCGACATCATTGCGTCCACTCCAAACCCTGCTGCACCCGATGCACTAACACTGACAAAAGAAATAAAAACCAAGCTACTGGCTATACCCGCTATGGACGTAATGATAGCCTCTTCACAACCAGCAAAAGACCTGCAACGCAGCCCCATGATGATAGCCATAGAACGAAGAACCACCGCTAGCCTGGCTCGATGCTACGATGGAGATGCCAGTAAGATACTATACCCTGTTATGACTATATAGCATCGTAGCCTGCAGAATATAAGACCAACAAATCGAAGATGTAAGCTCCCAATTCTCACAACCAACCATCAATGTTTGAACGGCTAAACGCATATCGCATCATGTGGGTACTTGTATTCTTCGACCTCCCTACCGACACCAAACAAGAACGCAAAAACGCCGGCACTTTTCGCAAAAAAATGCTGGCAGACGGCTTTCAGATGTTTCAGTTCAGCATATATATGCGCCATTGCAGCAGCCGCGAAAACGCCGAAGTACATATCAACCGTACTAAGGGCAACCTACCCCCCAGAGGAAATGTAGGCATTATGTGCATCACCGACAAGCAATTTGGGATGATGGAGATATTTCATGGCACCAACCCCACCCCATTAGCACCACCACCACAGCAATTAGAATTATTCTAAAACAGGATTGAAAAAATAAGCCGAAACCCATTTTTTCAATCCTGTCTTTCGGCCCTAAGCCGCTACCATAGCACGTTTCAGCCATCGCTGCTGTTGTCGACTACTAAAGTAGTAAAAGTTGAAAGCAAATCACAACTGCAAGGTGAAAACATGTGCAGCTAGAGCGCTGTTGTCGACTACTAAAGTAGTAAAAGTTGAAAGCAAATCACAACCAGGACGGTTGAGATATTCGGCTACGAATTGCTGTTGTCGACTACTAAAGTAGTAAAAGTTGAAAGCAAATCACAACCAAAGTGAAGGTGTAAAATTTGAGCGTGAAGCTGTTGTCGACTACTAAAGTAGTAAAAGTTGAAAGCAAATCACAACTCAGATAGTAAACGAGAAAAAAAAGAAAAAGCTGTTGTCGACTACTAAAGTAGTAAAAGTTGAAAGCAAATCACAACAACCAATTACCAGAAGTAAAAGACATTGAGCTGTTGTCGACTACTAAAGTAGTAAAAGTTGAAAGCAAATCACAACCGCTAAATGTTCTAATTGTTCAGCAGTGTGCTGTTGTCGACTACTAAAGTAGTAAAAGTTGAAAGCAAATCACAACTAATGGTTGCTGCGGTGACACCCCTGTAATGCTGTTGTCGACTACTAAAGTAGTAAAAGTTGAAAGCAAATCACAACAACGCTTAATTTAATTTCTTAACAACAAAGCTGTTGTCGACTACTAAAGTAGTAAAAGTTGAAAGCAAATCACAACCAGGGCAATATATTTGTTTGCATAGCTAAGCTGTTGTCGACTACTAAAGTAGTAAAAGTTGAAAGCAAATCACAACCCTTGCCGTAAGTGTTGTTGATAGCGTGTAGCTGTTGTCGACTACTAAAGTAGTAAAAGTTGAAAGCAAATCACAACCAAAACTATTTTAAAGAATTTACAAACATTGCTGTTGTCGACTACTAAAGTAGTAAAAGTTGAAAGCAAATCACAACGGGTACGGTTGGGGCTTTACGTATGCAGTGCTGTTGTCGACTACTAAAGTAGTAAAAGTTGAAAGCAAATCACAACCGGCAAGTATGATGTAGTATATTAGTTCTGCTGTTGTCGACTACTAAAGTAGTAAAAGTTGAAAGCAAATCACAACATACGAAGTAACCGCACCAATGCCACATTGCTGTTGTCGACTACTAAAGTAGTAAAAGTTGAAAGCAAATCACAACCAGACATACTATATGTGTTGTTAGGTACTGGCTGTTGTCGACTACTAAAGTAGTAAAAGTTGAAAGCAAATCACAACCCTGTTGGTTCATTGTTTTTGAGTTTTATGGCTGTTGTCGACTACTAAAGTAGTAAAAGTTGAAAGCAAATCACAACAAATACCTTTTGCAGATTAGGCGGCTCGTAGCTGTTGTCGACTACTAAAGTAGTAAAAGTTGAAAGCAAATCACAACAGAAGCTATTGAACGTAGTAATACAGTAGGCTGTTGTCGACTACTAAAGTAGTAAAAGTTGAAAGCAAATCACAACCTATTAATGCTGTCATTATTCGTTAATGTGCTGTTGTCGACTACTAAAGTAGTAAAAGTTGAAAGCAAATCACAACCTCTTGGTGGAAGGCATAGCACTTGTTGAAGCTGTTGTCGACTACTAAAGTAGTAAAAGTTGAAAGCAAATCACAACCACGAAGGTGAAAGCAATTACCGTAAAATAGCTGTTGTCGACTACTAAAGTAGTAAAAGTTGAAAGCAAATCACAACAAAGTACTATTTGCAGCCATTTCAATGTAAGCTGTTGTCGACTACTAAAGTAGTAAAAGTTGAAAGCAAATCACAACAATTTGATGCTGATAAATTTAAGTCCGTAAGCTGTTGTCGACTACTAAAGTAGTAAAAGTTGAAAGCAAACCTCGTTGTTCTAGTTGTTCCGAAGGGTCAACTTCGTTCTTCCAGTTGTTCCGAAGGGTCAACTGGAACTGCCAATAAAAATCGTTCTCCCGAACGCCTTCACTTTCTTG
>CAZRPA010000227.1:0-5369 GCA_964601855.1 uncultured Flavipsychrobacter sp.
TCATTGAATTTCTCCAGGTAACTGTATAGACGTGGATTGTAACCCGCTGAGAGAACTACAGATGACTCTAGGTCACTGTTTGCAAAGCCACGCAGTGCCGATAGCGCGTCCGAATATTCGACAGGTAACGGTGTGCCATCTGGAAGGTAATTCAGATTGTCTACTTTAGCCATGATATTTACATCAATTGCTCCAGCCACAATTTGCTGCCGTAACTGCTGTTGTAACAATGCCTTTGGCACTCCCTCTGGCAATTGTGTCATTTCATTGTACAATTTCTTTGCATTATCGGAATCCGGCAACAATTCAAAGTACCTAGCTAATTCGTTGCGTTGATCAAAAGGCATCTTCTTTAGTGAAAGAAGCTGGCGCTTTACCAGCTTATCGAGCAGGTTTAGGTATGCAGTGATGCGCTTTGCCCGGTAGTCTTTTTCCTTTGTGGTTATCGCAGTATAAGGCTCTCCGCTCTTCAGGCTATGATATGCTCTCATTTTCTCCACTAACTCATCTTCAATGATGGATACAACAGAAGAAATGCCGTAGCGCGCTACTTTCAATGGAGTGTCCACTGAATAACTAAGGCCTAAAACCGGAATATGAAATGTGTGCATTTTGATGTTTTCTGGATTGATAATCGGCAGAAAATCAAAGGTCGGGGCATCTTTTATGAATACTTATGACTCAAGTCATAAAACAGTGCGATACGTTTGCAGACTTTTGTTAAATATTTAAGCGTCAAAAATAATTTTCTGAAAAAGATCATCGCCATAATTATTCTCATTAGCCTGTTCAGCCATCTGTTAGGTAGCATAGGTCTTACTGCTTGGTATAAGCTCAACAGGGATTATATTACCAGTCGTCACTGTGAGAATAAAGACAAACCACAGCTAAAGTGTAATGGTAAATGTTATTTAAAGAAACAACTGAAGAAGCTGAACCAAAATGGTGATGCACCTGCCAGGTCAAGCAATAATAAGGCGGATGGCGAAGACTACCCCGTATTTGTAGTTCCTGATTACTTTGCGCTCAATCATACTAATTCGGTCAAGGTTGCTGTATATTTCGGGAAGGCCGGTTCCCGCTATGGTTTTCTGCATGAAAGATTGGTTTATCATCCGCCCAAACCTAAGATGGGTAGTGCGTGTATGTAAAATTGATTAGTTCTTATTATCAATTCAGTTACTATTTATTTATCTGAACCAAAAAATACTTTCAAAAAATGAAGAAGTTACTATTATGTCTGGCACTCATGCCAGCACTGAATTCTCATATCATGGCATGTGAGGCGTGTGGATGTGCCGCCAGCAACCCTTACTTTGGGTTATTGCCTCAGACCCAGACAAATTTTATAGGTTTTCAATATATAGATAGAAAGTTCAACACTAATATCCAACACCACGGGTCTGCATCTGTGGAAAGTGCAAATGAACATTACAGAACTTTTCAGGTGTGGAGCAGGGTACATATCTCAAAGCGAATACAGCTAATTGGTATCCTGCCATATTCGATAAACACCCAGCATGAAGAAGGTGAGCATGCGAATACCATAGATGGACTTGGGGACGCTACGCTAATTGCAAATTTCAAACTGGTGAACAAGGAAAATTGCTCCTTGCAACAAACCTTGTTGATTGGTGGCGGCGTGAAGCTGCCAACTGGAAATTATAACACTCAGTCTGTAGAAAGTGGGCAAACACTGCCTAATATGCAGCCTAGTACGAATTCATGGGACTTTGTTGCCAATGCAAACTATACGGTGAGGAGAAAGGCAATTGGCATGAATGTGGATGCGAGTTATACTGCAACCACTGCCAACAAGGAAGACTATAAATTTGGCAATCGCACGAGCATGGGTATTTCGGGGTTTTACCAGCTTCGCTTGAAGCAGATTTCAATTTTGCCACTGGCAGGCGTAAGATACGATCAAGCAGCTAAAGACTACTTATACTATTCGTCTGGAATCATGGACGAAGATGGCGGTGGCTGGCAACTGTTCGCTTCACAAGGCATCCAGGCATACTACAAAAGGGTGGGCATACAATTAATGTGTTACGAGCCACTGTCGCAGCACTACATGAGTGGCTTTGTAAAAACGAAGTTCAGATCTGAAGTGGGATTTATAGTAAGAATATAATAGGCGATAAATTACAAAAGAGGGCAGCTATGACATTTCGTTGCTGCCCTCTTTTATGCGCATACCTGCCCTTGTACTTTCGACAGTATCACTTTTATATAGGTTATAGAAACGATGCCAATACCTAAAGCAAGAAAGATGCCTGACATAGAAAACAACTGTAAATACGGGAGCATCCTTTCAGACACTTGCGCAAAATAGTTGTGCTGGTAAAGCGCAATGGCCCTCATTATTCCTGAGCCGATCAAAGAGAACCAAAAAAACAACAAGGAAATATGAATCACCCTTAATCCCAACAATATGGTTCTATTTAAATTAGTTTTCAACTGCTTTTCGAAAATAAATGTCACCGATCCCATCAGTAGCAAACTGTTAATGCCAATGGTAGCTCCCATTGCATGAGCGACAGTAATTTGCGTGCCGTGGGTGTATTGGTTGACATAGGGTATGGAAATGGCAATTGCCAACACCAGATTGAGCAATATCCAAATGTCTGCCATCTTGAAGAATTGAAAAGACAGCCGGTGTGCTTGAACAGGCAACCTGTTATAGCTTTTCCGCCAATTAAGCATGATATTGGCAAGAAATGCCAGTTCCGTCATGCTTATCAGGTATGCCACGTTCTTTACAGCCGGATGAGCCGGAACAACATAGGTATGGTGCCCCCAATTGAACATTAGATTTGTAAGTCCAAGAAAGTAAAAAGCAAAAGACACTTTGTTGTAGCCCATTTTGGTATCTCCTGTTATTTGCTGCATAGCATACATAGTTGAGCCGTAAATTAGCATGTTCCATGCGCCTACCATGCTGCCGTTTGCTTTCCATTGCACCGTTATGTCCCTTACTATATTATTGTTAAAGTAAGGTAGCAGCCACAGATTGGCTTCTACGATTGTGATCAAAAAAAACAGCAAGCCAGTACACCACATCCAAACATATACGGGGGCAGTTCTAAGTACTGGCTTCACTGTCATTACAAAATTGACGGCAAAAAGTATCCAATAAAGGATTATTATAAGCGTAACCCAAGGTGGAAATTCGAGGTATTCACGCCCTGAGAAATGGCCCATAAAAAAGCCGGAAACAGCTATTATGATAGACCCTAACTGAAGCAGAAAATGAACATTTGCCAGCACGACTGAATACAAAGGTTTTCCGGCTACCTCCGGTATGTACCGGTACATAATGCCCGTAACTGAAGCAAATATCCAGCTGATAGCGAGGAACACGTGCAAAGGTCGCGTGTGCTGAAACGAAAGAAGTTCGTCAGGGAAATAGGGTAATACATATTTGAAGCTGGCAATAACGCCAAATGAAATGCTTAATAGAAGGCAGGCAAAACCAAGCACTATAAAATTGTTCGCAACGGTTTGTTGTTTCATAGCATTGACTATCTGGTTTGAGTGATGTTGACATATGACAGGTAGGCAATCAACATGTCTACATCCCTTTCCGGTAGATGGTAATTAGGCATTCGATTACCCCCGCTGAGCATAATACCTTTTGCATAAGCTATCCCCCTGTTTTTATCCGAGGTCACGGTAGTGAGATCTGGTCCCATGTAGCCTCCAAGACCATATAGCTGATGACAGGTTTGGCAATTATGCTGCTGCCAAATTTGTTTGCCATGCAAAGCGGCCAAAGGCATATCGGCAGCAATAGCAGTGCCGGATGTGTAAACCCAGCAGCTATACGCTGTATAAAGGATTAGCAAAACAGATATAGTTGCCAGCTTTTTCAGTTTCTTATGTTTATATCCTATAACACAACAACAATACAATTAACGTATGAGCTACTGTGGCAAAGTGAATTGATATGCCTTTCTCTTTTTTCCCCAAAAGGGTATGTTCAATACCAACAGCCCTGTGAACATAATAAGCGATATTAAGACCAAGAACTCATTGATATATGGCACCACTATATAGCCCATAGCGGTTACCCCCTGCACCATTAACGCCATCTCATTCAGAATAATGCCTGAAATGAAAATAATGATCCCGGCTCTGCTCCGGTTTCCTGACGCCATTACACCTGAATACATAGCATAACCGAGTATGAACAGACTGGTGAAACCCAGCAATACAAGATGTAGATATCCGATAACAATAGGCCTAAATCCAAAAGCCAGATTGCTTAGTTTAGGAATTGTGGAACCTAACTGGAGGAATAGCTTTATAGTCATTGCAATCAGGGACAACTGCAGGGTGATGAAAGCCAAGTCGGGTATCTTTTGTTTTATCGCTATCCTTTCTTTGTAAATTAGGGTTATAGCCCACATCCACGCGGTAAACTGTACGATAGCGGATAATACCACCAACAGATACACAAAGCCGGGCATAGGCATCCACAAAGCGGAAAGGAAATACGCAGGTCCACATGCCATGGCAAACAACCAGAATATTCTCTTAAGTTTAGAAACAGGGATCTTTACCTCCTGGAGTTTTTCAAATAGAAGTCCCAGTATCGTAAATGAAAACCAGCCGTTATACTGAAAGTGAAGAAAGAAATACACAGCACCCAGATACCAGGTCTGGTGCATTGTTTTTGTAGCCATCATAAACGCCAGAGCAAATGCGCCGATAGATGATACAGCATTAAAAAGAGTTGCTGCTTTAAACCATAAAAAAGATATATTTTTATCTGCGATCTCCTTTATGTCTCTCCAAACCAGAATAGCAAACCAATATGAAACAAAAAGAGATAAAGTAGAAAATAGAATTGAAAATAAACCGTACCCCTGTATTGGGAAACTCACCAGCATGCCGTAGGCACAAAGTAGATTTGCAAAGAGTATCCGGTTATATTTTTTGAAAAGGTCTTGCCCCCGGTGAACAGACAGACGAGATACAATAAATGCCATTAAAGCCAATGACACCCAGCCACTAAATGCGAAGTGAGAATGTCCGTGCAATAATTTTTTTTGGTCAATGAATGAAAGTGAGTATGCAATCTTATACCTAAGCACAACCCCGATAGCTGCCACAATCAGCAAGTTCAAAAAAGATAACTGTAGCCATTTTCTAAAATTCATCCGGAAATCACAATTTAATTGCAAAGCAACTAATTTGTGCATCTACCCCTTATGACTGGAGTCATATTGCCGCAATAAACTTTCCCTTTACGAATATTGATTGTGCCTAATTCGTGCATATGTCTCATGGCACGAATAACCGTCTCTACCCGCAGGCAGGTCATATTGGCAATTTGTTGCCGTGTCAGTTTTATCTTACCGCAT
>CAZRPA010000228.1:0-5196 GCA_964601855.1 uncultured Flavipsychrobacter sp.
AATTGAACAGTTTAAAATTACTATCTTCATTCCTGTATATACCACATATTTTAGTACCATGTCCGAAAAGAAAAATCAGCTTGCTGCTTACGATAATACCTACTTTAAATAAAGTAATGAATTTACATCCAATTTTACAGAATGGATATTTATAACAACCTCTGTTCCATAAAACAGTACAACGGCGGCCACCTACGAAGCGTACAATTTTCACTACAAACAACTAATACATGCTATACATTTTTGCAATTATCAACCTTATACTTTCTCAGTCAAGTAATGTTTATTGGAGTGAACGTAGGCTCTTAAAATTTGAAGATTTTAAATACACACCTGTAATACAACAAGAATATTCTGGTCTTACATACTCAAAACTATATTATGACCACGAAATATATGACGATAGCATAAAATATGATATTTATTATTACTTTATGTGCGATTCATCTTATATATGTTGTAACGACACAGATTTATTAGCCCATGAACAAGGTCATTTTGATATATCTGAAATTTATTCAAGAATGTTGCGAAAAAAAGCTACTGAACTGATTAAACAAAATTTATACATTGACTCAATAAATCATTATATAACTATGAGTACCGAATTTAATGACATACATGGTAAATATGATTTAGAAACGGATCACGGTACAATAACTACAGAAAATGTAAGATGGAAACTAAAAATTGACAAAATGCTTGACTCGTTGAGTGCTTATAACGAACCAAGCAAAACAATCTATATAAGAAAAACCCACTAGCTTATATGTTCAAAAATAAACGCCAGTATTTTACTTAGACCTGCGTTTATGCCTACTCTTTCACAAACCGCCTTACCTCTGTATCATTTATCCTCATCAGGTACATACCCGCTGGTAATCCCGACACATCAACCTGCACTTTTTCGTTGTTATAATGGTTTGTAAATACAGTCTCACCAATAAGATTCATAATGGTAACTTCCAAAATACGGTAAGGGGCGCTAACATTTAGTTTTGTTGCTACAGGGTTAGGGTAATAAAAAAGTTGATTTTGCGCTGCAACAGTTGCAACAGAAACCAAACCACAAGCTGGCTGTGTTACTTTACGGATACGTAAATTAGACTCATCAACAATATACAAATTGCCAGATGTATCTATTGCTACACCATCTGGACCTTTCAGTTTTGCATATCTTGCATCATATCCATCTCCACTAAACCCTTCCTTCCCACTACCTGCTACACTACATATGATACCAGATTTGTTTACTTTACTTACCTTATCATTATTAGAAAAGTACAGATTTCCTTCTCTATCAGTAGTCATACTATCGTCAAACTGTCCAATTTTTGCAGCAGTAGCCATACCCCCATCTCCCGAATGCCCAGCATAGCCATTTCCAGCATACTGAGTCAAAATCCCCGTAGTATCTACCTTTACTATCGCTGCATAATAGGTGTATGTGTGGTCGGGTAAAAAGGACAGTCTTATGTAGAGATTGCCTATTAAATCAACAGTGATAGACGCTACATTTATTAAACGAGCAGAAGTAGCAGATTGGGGTGTAAAAAAAAGAGGAAGAGCCCCACCCCATGTTTCCGTTCCTGCAACAACTTTGAGAATACCAGAAGGGGCAATTTTAGCTACTTGCCTACTGTTTGATATGTATATGTTGCCCAGTTTATCTATACACATTGCTCTAAGAGGACCGATGCATGAAGAAGAAACATTTGTACCGTCAGTGTAACCAAACGAAATATCACCATTCCCAGCCACAGTTGTTATAATGTTAGTGATAGCATCAATCCGCCTTATTCTATAATTACCATGATCTGCGAAATAAACATTACCAGCTTCATCCACCGCAATATCTTCTGGAATGTCTAATCTAGCTGTTGTAGCAGGTATGCCATCTCCATTATAACCTGCCGAATCTGTACCTGCAAAAGTAGTTATGATACCTGAGGCATCTACTTTATGAATTTTATCGTATTCGGTAAAATACAAGTTGCCATTTTTATCAATAGCACATTTATTAGGTCTACAACCTGCGTTTGTTGCAGGGCCACCATCACCAGAACGAACAGAAGATCCATTACCAGCAATAGTAGTGATAATCTGTCCATGTACAAGGGCAGGTATTAACAGCAGAAAAGCTAAAATTGTTTTCATAACAGGAGTTCATTACATAGTGAAGATAGTAATTTTTTTGCCATTATTGGTGTCGCTCACTCCGTAGTTCTATTCCGCCGTTGTTGGTCTTACCTAACGCCTTCACTTTCCAGCAGCTTCATTTCCACAATTACCTCAAAACCCACCTAATACAAGCATCCTGCACCAACAAGAAGTCCTATTGTAGCAATAGGTCTCGCCTACCGAAAACCTCAATTTTATAGCCCAGCCCCAACGGGGCGACATTTCATAGCGGTGGACATCGCCCACCCAAAACTTCCAAATGAAGCACAGAACTTAAAAAGGACCGAGCCTCATTAGAAAAGATGACAATAAACGGCGAAAAAAAACATCCTTAAATGATAGAAAAATCAAAAAGACCGAACCGCGCGGACGCTGAGTGTAAAGTTCTTATTGCCGTAAAAGTCTGCGTAGCCATGGCTGAAGTAGACTTCCCATGCATGATTAGGACTAGACTCACTACTACTCCAATAGCGGCTAGTGGAATACCAAATTATATCAACTCTATTATTATATAATTTCTGCAACTCATTCCTACTAGGTAGGTACCAGTCGCTGTAACCATTTAGTTCCAGATCAGCACACAACCTCGCTGCCGTACCTTCACCACATGCAGCAGATATTATAGCAGTATTGGCAGCTCCCGTACCTATTGCCGTAGAGGTGCCACCTACTGCCGTACCATAACATCCCCAATTTATACCTGTACTTAGGTCACTCGTGGTCACTATCAGTCCATGGATTTCGCCTGCTATATAGCCAGGGTCGCTAGGCTGCAATATGTAGCCTATTATGCCGCCTCTGTAACCCGAACCTACCAACAGCGATCCCGCGATAACTGTTACTACTTTTGTAGCCACCGCCGTGCCACACCCATTAGTTACTGTATAGCTGATAGTAGCTGTGCCTGCGGCTACACCTGTCAGAAAACCTGTGCTACCTACAGTTGCTATCCCAGGAGCTCCGCTACTCCACACACCACCAGTCGTAGCATTACTAAGTATATCAGTGTTGCCTATTGTTAAAGTCGAAGTCCCAGTGATGGTACCTGCTGTCACCGTACAATTAGCAGCACTAATACCTGGCACAATAACATAATTGCCATTTCCACTATTCAGTGTATCGCCGGTAGTACTTGCTGTCAATTTTATTGAACCAGTATGTAGTGCATACGGCACACTCATCATTTGCTGAGTACCCATGTCTGTGTAACTGCTACCTCCTGCAGGGTCAAGTTCCACTTGCATAAACTTGGCATTTGTTCCCCAATTAATACCTACAAAGGATCCAGAAACAGGTGTACCCTGACCTACATTTACAGAAAACATGCCATTAGCATCGGTAGAAGTACTGTGCGTTTCCCGGTAAAGAATAGTGCCAGTAGCTATACTCTGTCTAATAGTAAATCTTACGGATATAGCCGTACTAACAAGAACTGCGCCACTACTATTGCGGGCGGCGGCTTGATAAGGTATACCCAGTGGAGCTTGTGCATGTGTCACTACTGACAATAAAAGGCAAACTATAGTAAGTGTGTGCTTAATAGTCCATTTCATTAATGATAAATTTAAATAACACATTTTGACCTAACCACATTATGCTCAATAATAATTACGATAAAGAAGTCAAACTGTTAAAGACTTGGTAGTACTTTACTATGTGTCACGACATTCAGCAAATATTGACCGTACTAATGTACAAAAAAAATCTACCTGTTCAGCATTTATTAGTTTCCACCGTTTTTGGATGCCACGCCCACAACTACCACTGGGTCATATTGTTGTCACCTCTGGCGCAAGGTTTTTAGTACAACCCTGAGCCTCCTTGTTCCAGTTGTTCCGAAGGGTCAACTGGAACTGCCAATAAAAATCGTTCTCCCGAACGCCTTCACTTTCACTGGCGCTAATTTGTAGCCTAGCCCCTCTGTGCGTCAGCGAACTAGTGCCTCACACAAAGAAGCCAGTTTGTAACTGGCAAACACACCGCGCTAATCGCAGAATGATTTGTTACATAAAATTAGTGTTTAGCTTATTCTCCGATAACTGTAACTTTATGGTTCGAAAATGTAGTAAAGCAAAAACTTATGTATATTTACAATAAGCCTATAAGAGTCAGACTATTTGCATATGCATGAGATTATAAGTAAAGCTCCTCATTACTTTATAGTAGAGGCGAAGACAAGTCTAGGTTTATTGAACCCTTTTTTTATTGCGTATTTCCTGTCCTACACAATGTTTTTGGTCAGAAAATATGACCAACAACGGCACAAATATCATTATACGTAGGTAGATAAATAACAATTTATGAAACTAAATCTGTTTAGATGTTTTATTGGGTTATTATTATGCTACGTATTATCAGCAATAATATTAGGATTAAATTTTTATGGAACAATCAGTTCTGCATCAATTGCATTGTTGCTCACTATTCCATCTACATTATTGGGGTTGATCTTTTTTGTACGATTTATTATCTTTTTTTTTACCAAAAATGGAAGTTATTCGACTTGGCTAAAGATACTTTTTCTACTTATATCGTTAGCTTGTTTTTTATTTTTAGTTGCAAATTGCTTCTCTATAATATATTATATTTAATTAAATTTAAAACCACACCTAGCTACCAGTTGTTCAGAAGGATCAAATGGAACTACCAATATTAATCGTTCTCACTAACGCCGTAATTTTTTGTAGTTAGACGAATGTATTCCCTGCTGAGCGTAGTATCCCTAATATGTAAAAATATTGCTTGGCGTAGACTCTGTCTACGTCACTGCGGCTGTCAGTCTCCAGACTGACGTATGATACGATACATATTCTTTCTATAGCATGTTCAGACAAAATAACACATTAAACTTCTGAAAATAAAACCACTTATCCACAATTTTCATCCGCCAAAACCACCCCACAAATCCTCCCAAACACAAGCCCACAGAAGCATACAGACCACGAACGCCAACAAATACAAATTTCACCACATTTGTCAGTCTCAAATACCCATCTCAACTTTGTTACACTAAAA
>CAZRPA010000229.1:0-5195 GCA_964601855.1 uncultured Flavipsychrobacter sp.
AAGTAATAGTAGAAGATTCACAAACAGCAGCAGTACCTATGAACGCACCTGGTACTGGGTTAACAGTAGCTGTAGTTGTAGTAATACAACCTGAAGGCAATGTGTAAGTGATACCAGTTTGTCCGATAGCTTCACCAGTAATAACACCAGAGCTGATAACAGAAACTGTAGAAGTATTGGCACTAGTCCACACACCACCACCTAATGGATGACTAAGAGCAGAGGTAAGACCCAAACAAACTGCAGGTGAACCTGAAATAGGTGCTGGAGCAGGAGAGACATTGAAAATACGAGACTTGATACAACCCAAAGGCGAAGTATAGGTAATGTTAGTGATACCTGCACTAGCCGGTGTAATTTCGCCTGTAGCTACATTGATGAATGCGATAGAAGTGTTACCACTAGTCCAGGTACCACCTGAGGTAGTGTTAGTAACAAAAACGTTGGTACCTATACAAGTAGTAGAAGGACCTGTGATATCATCAGGTAGTTGATTAACGTTAACATTTACAGTAGCGTTAGATACACAACCAGCGGCACTTGTAGCTGTTACATTATACTGATTGCTACCTATAACAGTAGGAGTAATAGTTGTAGTAGCACAAGCAGTACAAGAAAGACCAGTAGCACCTGCAACACCAGACCAAGTAAATGTAGCACCTGGAGCCACTGCTGTGAAAGAAGTACCGTTATTCAAACAAACTGAAGCCGAAGAAGCTGGAGTAACACCAAGAGCAGGTAACGAGTTAACATTAAGGCTCTTCAATGCAAAACAAGAGTTAGGCAAAGTATAAGAGATAGTAACAGCACCTACAGAAATACCAGTAACTTGACCAGTAGTATTTACATCTGCATTTGCAGCGCTACTGCTCCATACACCAGAAGGAGTAGAATTAGAAAGAGAGATGGTAGCACCCAAGCAAACACCACTAGGACCTGATATAGCAGCAGGAGCAGCAAGAACAGATACTATGCTAGGATAGGTAACAGAACAACCTGCACCTGTAGCACCAGTAACGGTAAGATTATATGTACCACCCTCTGAGCTACCTATTGAAGAAACAGAAGCAGTAGAGGTAGATGCACCAGAAATAGTGGCAGGACCAGTCCATGAGTAGCTGGTAACACCAGATGCACCAGTAGCAGTAAGTGTCAGTGAAGAACCAGCACATACTGGGCTGTTAGTAGTAACACTAGCAACAGATGGAGCCGCTACAACAGTAACAACAATAGAAGAAGTACAACCGGGACCAGTAGAATAAGTGATATTAGCAGTACCAGTACCTGTAGCTGTAACAACACCTGTAGACGAAGCAACAGTAGCAACTGAAGTATTGCCTGAAGTCCATGCACCACCAGTAACAGCGTTAGCCAATGTAGCAGAACCACCTACACAATAATCGAATGTACCAGTACTGGCAGGAGGAGTAGAACATAATGGAGTAATGGTAACATAACCATTACCTGAGCGGAAACCAGCTGTAGTAGAACCGCCAGTAACGCCTGCACCCGCTATATATGATGAACCACCACTGGCGCCACCATTCTGGGAACCACCGCCACCATACCAGCCACCACCGCCACCTGCAGAGTAAGCTGTACCACCATTACCACCACGACCGAAAACTCCAGCAGACGCACCTGACCCTCCAGCACCGCCTGCAGTTTGGGTACCAGGAAATCCACAACTAAATGAGCTATACGATCCACAATTGATACCAGTACCACCTGTAAGACCTCCACCTGTACCTCCATATTCACCACCACAGCTCCAGGATGAACCGCCACCACCTGCACCTACAAGTAAACGACTATTTAATGATGCAGTCGAACTACCGGACACTGTACGAATGTCAGAAGAACCACCGCCACCGGAACCGCCACAACCAAACGCATAAGCGTTTCCACCTTCAGCACCACCACCGCTATTAGTGCCACCTACAGAACCAGATCCACAAGAGCTTGAAGCTGCTTGCTGCCCAACGTAAATGTAAATAATCTGTCCGGGAGTGACTGCAACAGTTCCTTGGGCACGACCACCCAGACCACCGGCAGCAGCAGGGCTTGAAAAGTTTCCACCTTGAGCACCTGCTACATCCACACCTATGGAAGTGACACCTGCGGGCACAGTGTAGGTTTGCATAGAGCCCGTGTAGCTAAAGGTTACCTGTGCGTAACCAGCCATACTCAAACAGAGTAATAGGAAGAGTAAACTAATTCGTCTCATATTCATTTGGTTTTATTAAGCAAAATTTTGGCACTAAATATATTAAGTGGCAAAAGCTGAAAAGCCTTGCCTGTAAAGAGATAGGGAATATTATCACAAAGTTATTTCTAGTTATTTTAGGCTTAAAAACAGCCTAAATAGTAACATTTGGATAATAGTAAAGCCAAATTTAACAAAATGGAATTGTAAAAACAAACAAAAAAGCGAAATGGAAGGAAATATTATGCCCTATTTGTTAGTAATTCTTCGCAAGAATGAGAAATACCAAAAAAAATAACTTCCTAAAAAACATAAAGTCTTTACTACATCAACAGTAAACCAAAAAAGTAATAAATTGTAAATCAGCAAATTTTAGCAGCAAACTAAATGCTATAATTTAAAAGAAGACTCGATTTATAATTGCTACAAACTAGTTATTTCAAGAATTTATAGTCCGTTTCATGCAGCAACAGATTGCTTGCTATAGCCACTAACTAACGGAGCAAAGTACGGAACACCAGTTGGCTATTTTCTAAACACTTATATGGTTGTGTAATATGCATGGCTTGAGTTTAAAAAAACAGCAAAACATTAAAACACGGAAAAATACCAACTGGAAACTGTAGTCAGCCTACTGATAGTTTCTCGCAAAATGCACAATAAAATAAACAAAATTAGCCCCACCATATGGCGGGGCTAATTGTATAACAAATAGGTAAATGTTAGATTTTGAAGTGAGAGAACGCTTTGTTAGCCTCAGCCATACGATGCGTATCTTCTTTCTTTTTGAAAGCACCACCTTCACCCTTAGATGCTGCGATGATTTCATTAGCCAGTTTGTCAGCGATAGTTTTACCGTTGCGCTCACGGGAGAAACGGATTAACCATTTCATGCTCAATGAAATTTTGCGATCAGGACGTACTTCTGATGGTATCTGGAATGTAGCACCACCTATTCTGCGGCTACGTACTTCTACAGCAGGAGTAACATTGTTCAATGCTTTTTTCCAAATTTCATAACCATCTTCGTTAGTGATTTTTGAAACTTTATCCAGAGCATCATAAAATGCGCTGAGCACTATAGTTTTGTTACCACCCCACATAAGACAGTTAACGAAACGAGTTACATTTTTGTCGTTGAATTTTGGATCCGGTGCTAACGGTAATTTTTTTGCCTGTGCCTTTCTCATCTGATGATTGGCTTAAATTAAAGAGTTAGAAATTATTTTTTGCCTGCTGGTTTTGCTCCGCCTTTCGCTTTTTCTTTTTTCGTACCATACTTAGAGCGGCTCTGCTTACGGTCTTTTACACCAGCAGTATCGAGCGCACCACGTACGATATGATAACGAACACCGGGAAGATCCTTAACACGACCACCACGGATAAGCACTATTGAGTGCTCCTGTAGGTTGTGACCTTCTCCTGGTATGTAAGCGATCACCTCTATTTTGTTAGTGAGGCGCACTTTAGCTACTTTACGTAGCGCGGAGTTTGGTTTTTTAGGCGTAGTTGTGTATACACGGGTACACACGCCGCGGCGTTGTGGACACGCATCTAGTGCGCGGGATTTCGACTTTGTCCGTATCTGCTCACGGCCTTTACGTACTAATTGCTGTATTGTAGGCATTGCTTACGTTAGTAATAAATTAAAATGGAGTGCAAAGGTAACTTAAACATTTTATCATTCAAAAAAATATTCCGGTTTTTTATCAGAATATTTTTTCTGTGGCTGCAAAGATATGCATCTATGTAGTATAAACAGCAAAAAGTTCACAAAAAAATAGTGTTGAAGCAAATACCAACTACAATAGTAAACATTATACATGACCGTACCAGAGACAAAAACAGAAGAAAAGTGTTAATAAATACTCAGCAACTGCAACTTTATGAACAGCCATATCTAATTTCTGTTATTTTTGTAAGAGTCTTACTACTTCACAACAATATAAGCACATCAGACCAATGATAGCGCTGCAACAAAACAAACAACCTGCTATTAATAACAAAGCACTGGCATGGACTATAGCCATCCATGCATTGCTGTTATTGATTTTTATATTTTTTTCGTATACTATCCCTACCGAAGTAGTAACAGATGACGGTGGTGGGCTGGAAGTGAACCTAGGCACCAGCGAAGATGGCAGTGGCACAGACCAGCCAATGTCGAAGAAAGCACCATCCGATTTTCAGGCAACTGTGGTGTACAAAACTACTGCCATGCGCAGCAGTGTGCCCAGCAACATACTGAAATCGACGGCTGCTGATGCACCAGTGATAAACAATGAAAGTAAAAAAGACGGAAAAGCTGACGCAACTGAAAAAGGAAAATCGCAGCCCAACCCCAGATACACCTATCCTGGCGATGTAGGCAAGGGCGGCAACAGCGCACTGCAAGACATGGAAGGCAAAAGCGAAGGCAACACGACCGGCAGTGGCGACAGAGGCGTGCCTGGCGGTACACCGGGTGCTGAAAACTACACAGGTGTGCCCGGAAATGGAACCGGAGGTATAGGCCACACACTATCTGGCAGGCACATATCGCCCGATAAATTTGAAGCAGAATTTCAGGAAAGCGGAAAGGTGGTGATACATGTTACTGTAGACCGTAATGGCAATATTGTAGACAAGCGGGTAAAAAGCTCATCGGGTGCGCACCTCACCAAAATAGCAATGGAAAAACTGAGCAGTGCAAGGTTTAGCAAAAGCGACGGACCAGAACCTCAGCAATTTGGGGATGTAACTATAGTATTCAAAACACGCCGTTAACCAACCATGGAAATAGCTACTTCGTACGCAGCTACACTGGAATATCTGTATGAGCGTTTGCCCATGTTTTCCAGAATAGGAAAGGCTGCATTAAAACCTGATCTCACCAACACGTTAAAGTTGTGTGCGGCACTGGGCAACCCACAGTTAAAGTTTAAATCGGTGCACATTGCCGGTACTAACGGCAAGGGCAGTGTAAGCCACTCGATGGCTGCTATACTGC
>CAZRPA010000230.1:0-5138 GCA_964601855.1 uncultured Flavipsychrobacter sp.
ATCCTCTTCTTTCCGCTCAATGGCTCCGTTAAGAATTCTTTTATGACGGGCTCGCCTATCGTCATCGACATTTGCAAATAGTTCGTAATGAGATGTGCCGACAACCTGTTTATCTTTTAGATAGTAATCCTCTATCCACTTATTACTGGCCGCAATATATTTCATGTCCTTGTCGAGCATGGCAACAGCAGCTGGAGTATGTGCCACAAAAGCAGATAACCTTGAACGCTCAATAGCCAGTAGCTGTTCTGTAATTTTAGTCTCAGTTATATCTGTAGCGATGCCAAGATATCCATAGATCGTGTTGTCAATATCGCGAACAGCCGTAACTATCAACGACACAGTCCTCTCGCTTCCGTCTTTCCTTACATAAGTCCATTCCCTGCGTTCAGCACCATCTGTTTCTGGCTTTTGTACAAAAATTCTGAAGCCTTCTACTGAAAATCCAAACTCTTCGGTCAATTCCTTACCCCTATGTATTACTTCTGAAACAGAATGGAACAGCCCCGGATTGTGTTTCCCAACTACCTCATCAGAGGTATATCCCAGAAGTTTCTCCGCCCCTGAGTTAAAAACGGTTATGGTTCCATTGATGTCCGTTGCAATTATACTTACTTCTGATGCTGCATTTAAAACATCCTTGAACAGTTTTTGTGATCGGGATATTTCTATTTCCGCTTTTTTGTTCGCATCTATGTCCTGAAAGGTACCATACACTCTAGTGCAACTTCCTTCTTTGTAGTCAGAATAACCCAGGGTTCGTACCCAAATTTCTTTCCCTTGCTTCGTTATCAATTGAAGTTCAAGATCCCATGGCTTACCTTCTTCTATAGCTAGTTTTACGGCCTTTGATATCTTATTTCTGCTATCTCCTTCTTTATAAAAATTTATTCCACTTTCCATATCCGGAACAAAGTCGTCTTCAACTCCATGAATCTCCCTCGTTACCGCAGACCATGATATCTTATTCTTTTTAAGATCAATTTCCCATCCACCAATACGGGCAACCTTACTGGTTTGTTCCAATGATTCCTTTGTTCTTTTCAGGTCTTCTTCCAACTGGTATCTTTCGGTCACATCTATTGCATTCCCAATGACATATTTTTCGCCTCTTATGTTGGTTTCAAGAATGTTGTTGTAGATCCAAATGCGATAGGCACCATCCTTATCTCTTACAATCATTTGTCCTTTAGACCTACAATTTTCTGCGATTTCCTTCAAATAAGCCTTCAGAAGGTCGTGCCTTGAGTCGGGTACAATGTCGAAGAGACTGGAATTGAGTATTTCAGCAGTATCATAACCTAGCGAGTTTGCACCAGAAATATTTACTGTTAAGAAATTTCCTTCAAGATCATGAGTACACATGAAGCCCTGGGAGTTCTCAAAAAAGCCCTTAAATTGCTCTTCGCTTTCTTGAATAACTGTGTTCGAAATAAAAAGATCTCTTTCAAGCTGTTTTATTGCAGTTACATCTGTAACATGGGCAAAGAAGCCCTTAACTTCTCCATTAACTATATTGGGAAAATAATTAGCCAGGGAAAAACGACGGCCTTTCCCGCCGTCAGGCATTGGTATCTCTCGCTCAAAAGCCACAGTCTCACCTTTGAGGGCTGAGTATATATACTCTTTATTTAGCTCAAATATTTCAGGACCGAGCAGTTCCTTAATACTGATCTTATCAATCATCTCATCCTTTGGTTTTCCAAACCAGTCTAAATAAGCCTTGTTTGCAAACCTGCATATCAGGTCTTTATCCCAATATGCCAGCATCGATGTTATCTGATCGCTTGCTTGCAATGCAAGTTCTTGTTGGTTAAATTTTTCCATATTAATTGAATCTACCTACCTAGCAATAATTAATATCAAAGGTATTATCAATTTGGTCTATTATACAACAAACTCCCCGATAATTCATGATACTGCCTCAACCGTAAGTCAGTCAATAGGAGTTTTCCTTTACCGCTTATTTTGGCTCATTGGACGACCGATTCCATGTTCGGGTGTATCAAACTAAAACCGGATTAATTTGTTAATAACTAGACAAACTACTTCAAAAAGTAAGTTTAGGTGATAGATATGTAAAATTGAAGCTCTTCAATGATTCATGCTTTTTAAAACCTGACGTATATCTTCTAACGTTAATCCTGCAACCTGTAGGCATATCAGGTAGTGAAATATAAGTCAGCTGCTTCGTTCTTAAAGAACTCTATGTTATCAACAGTTAAAGCAGTTGTTTCAAAAAGTATACGCAAAGCCGGCAGAGCCGTTTTTAAGAGGGGCTTTTTGACAATGAAATATAATGGAAAAGCAGCATTCTTTTTGGGAGTGCTGCTTTTGCCGATCTTAAACAAAGGGTATTAATTGTCAAAAATCAAAAAAGGCTATTTGGTTATAGTAATGATAGTTCTGTATGTTTTAATGCCGTCATTTATTTTGACAATGTAGACACCGGCGGGCAGGTCTATCGGGCACCAACGATTAGATATGGTATTCTGACCCGATATTCTTTGGCCATTGAGGTTGAAAATAGTTAACTGAATTGCTTTCTCTGCCCTGTCATTTACATCCTTGATAAATATTATACCAGCGGCAGGATTAGGAAATATTTCGTATAACTTTGGTTCATTAGCTACCGGGATAATATTTGTTCTGTCTTGTGTGATCTCTACGAGACAAGAGCCGGAAGGCAGAATTACGTTCGTTTTCAGCACCCCATTTGTATCCGTAACTGCAGTTGTGGCTACGACTCCATTTATCTTAACATCATAAAGGATAGTTCGTTTCAGATCGCAGGCTATTATGTGCACTGTGCGCCCACCGGGTATGTTTGAAAGCACATGGTAATTGCAAGATGTATCACCATGCGCATTGAAATAATATAGAGTATTGTCCCAATCAACACCAAGACTGTAATTGTTCTTTTGCGATATACCACCGGGCGCTGCAACGTTAGCACTATCGCCCACCTTAATAGTATGCAGGTATATAAGACTATCACTGATCGTGTTCGGCCGCACCTCTATACGCCATTTTCCGGGAGTCTGGTACAGTGTATCGGGCGCAACAGAAGGAGGGTAATTAACCCCATTCACCCAATATTCATATCCGGTGCCGCCTATAAGAGTTGTATTAGAAGAGTCGGGCAAAAGTGTACGGACTGCGATATTGCCACCACCGCTCACTGCACTATAATCTCTGCCAGTATAGGTAGTAATATGGCCCGGCACTGCAGTACTTGTGACAATTCCACTTATGGTTGGTTGGTTGGTAAAATGAAGTAAAAAAGACACATCCCGCTGCGCGGTAGTTATATTTTTCAGGTGCAGGTGGTCGAGCACTATAATATGGCCTGGTTTGTCAAAAAATATACGCCGTACAAATCTGTCCAGTTTTGCAGTGTCATATGCAAGTGCTGCATCTGCTATTGAATAGGTGTAGTTGTTGCCGGGCGCATAACGCAGCCATACCCCTTTCTGATTCTGAGGTGCAAAAATATCGGCGTATGAAATAAGTGTATTGCCATATTGTTGCCCACCATCGTTGCTTACAGGCGTGCTGTAAATGGAGTAATGATCTGCAGTATCAAACACACAAATTGAATTGTGGGCTATGGTGCGTATGTAGTAATTATTATAATGAGAAGAACCATAGGAGTCGTAGTCGCCGGCATCTATGATCAAAGGCTTGTGCCGGAACAATGAAAAGGTGTTATTATCTAAATGCTCGTGATTGTTTTTCTTGCTCCAGGAATTGAAATGCCAGAGTACAGTGCTGCTACTATCCCATGAGGTCCGGCTCATAACCAGGCCTTTATTTACAGCCCACCAATCGAGCGGTGGGGTGGGTTTTGACACAGCGGGTGCAGTGAAATCGTAATACATCAGCTTTTTGAATACGGGCATAGTCCAGGTAAGCATGGAGGGTTGCGCATAGTATTGGGCCAGCCAAGTGCTGCGGGGATCGTTATAAACGGCTGCATGCCGGTAAATAACATTATCTCCTGTTATTGCGGTACCTCCATCACCTAGGTTGATACAGTTATTGTTGGGCTGTATAAAATACCAATATTGGTTAATAGAGTTTTGAACCCATGGCAGATCAGTATAGAAGTTTTTTCCGGGTCCGTATAGCATATTGTCGAATAGAACGAATTGGTCGGTGAGGCTCCACATCGCATACGCTCCAGACCAGTTCCAGCCACCATCGTTGCCCCGGTAATAGCCGTATACCGGAAAGAAATGGTTCACCCACTTGTTGTAAACGGTATTGTACCACTGATTTACTGTATCGTTTTGTAAGGTTGTCAGTCCATCGGCATTATGCAGGGCCAATACATTCTGCATGGCATAGACACAGTTCAGGTCGTTATGGCTACCTACATATGATGTACCTGCTGATGACAAAATGTATTTGTTCATGTATTCGCGGGTAACTTTATAAAGTGAGCCGGCGAGGAGCTGCCGTTTAGTAACGGGTATAGAATCATAGCACCAGTCGAGTAGCACATCTCCGGCATTGCTCATGTTACGCAGCAGAGTTTCTTCGACGTACCAATCCATTGGCAGAAAATTAACGGTATCTGCCTGCATAATGTAGTGATCAACAATATGCAGTATGCGCTTCCGTTGTAATGTATCTAAAGACAGCCTGTAAATAAGTGCCGACAATAGTGTCTGATCTCCCGACCAGCGATTTGACCATACCCATGTCCAGAGAGTTGTGTCGCTACCTACCTGGTAAAGCTGTGGGTCGGTTATCCAACTTGTCGTGTACCGGTAAAGCAGATCTGTGTAAGTTGCACCGCACACTCCGCCACCCATATTGGCCCGCAACCATGCAATGCGCGATGAATCGATCAGTATTCTTGGCCGTGAGTTATGGATAACAGGAATGGGCTGCGCACTACCATAAGCAGCCATAAATAGACATATAATAAATAGCAAGCGCTTCATCTGTAGTTTTTGAAATAAAGGTAAGAGTTTTCATTATAAGCTAGGTATTATGAGGTACTATGCTATTTCAAATATCGTTCGGGAAACGGAGGAGAATAATTATTCGGTATTAGTAAATTGAAAAAGCTGTCGGATATTTAGAGTATACCCGAAATAATGATCTCTGATCTTATAACAGTAGCTATC
>CAZRPA010000231.1:0-5137 GCA_964601855.1 uncultured Flavipsychrobacter sp.
GTTGCTGAGGTCGCTTACGGTGTAGCTCTCGGGGTAGCCGTTGGTGTAGGCAAACTTTAGGTTGGAGAGGTAGGTAACTACTGTGTAGTCCTGCAATAGCTGGCGGTAGGTGATGTTGAGTACGTTGTTGAGATTTACGTTTTGCAGCTCGCGCACGGTTACGTTTTCCTCACCGCTGCGAGATGTATCGGAGGTAGAGGTGTTAACATCTATCTGGCGCATGGCGTTGCTCTGCTGCACGTGCTTGTTGAGGGCACTGCTGAGGGTGTTGATATTGCTCTGGCGCACACCGGTATTGCTGTAGTCGTAGGTGCTGCTCATGCCACCGCTGGTGGTAGAAGATTCGCTCATAGACTTGCCCATGCCACCACCTATGGTAGCAAAGCCCAGATTGAGACTGCCACTGATGCCAGAGGAACGTGTAGAATTGCGGGCATCGGTAGAGGTGGTGAAGCTGCTGCCTGAGCCACCTGAGGTGCTAGCTGTAGCCTCGAGGTTGCCTTGTTCTTCCTGCATGAGTGTATCGAGTGCTGTGGCACTGGAATCGGAGAAGCTATCAAGTACGTTTTTAGAAGAATCGACGGTAGTTACTTTGTCTTTGTAGGTGCGTACGCTGATGGTGGTGCGCTCGCCGGGGTAAAGAGAGAATGTTTTGACAATGCGCCCAGCGCCATAATTGCCCAAGAAAGCCATAGTGGTATATTCTTCTATAACTATGAGGCGTGGCACTGGCTGAGGAGGGCGGGCGATGTACTTAGTGACTGGTGCTACGCCATTGAGCCGAGCCACATCGTAAGGACGAAGGGAATTGGCAGCATAGTCTGCCTTCAAAGAGATTTTGGGCGACTGATACGGATTTACAATTTGAATGCGTGAAGGGTCGCCACCTACTGGCATGTAGAATGCCTGATTAGAGTTGGTGGGTGTAGAAGAAGTGGGTTCTGTAGCGGCATTGGAAAGGCCCTCGGCTGTAGGACGAACAGCAGAAGCCATACCTACTGTGCCACCTAGGCCGTTGAACTGTGCGGCATTGACCTGAGCAGAAGTGGCTCTGGGAGCAACTACAGCCCGTGTGGGTGCGGCAACATTGGGGTGAAAGAGTTCGACAGCTTGCTGAGCGGTCATGTTTTTGATCATGTCGAAGTAGTTGTTCTCCGGCACTTTTTTGGTAAATTCTTTGAAATAAGTAGGTGGAAAATACTTTACTAGGTGTCCGTAAGTAACAAATGCGGTATTCTGCGGCACATTGAAACTGAGTGTGGGTGGCGTACCTGTGCTAGGGTATTCCACAAAAGGCAGCCGAGAGTTGCAGGAGGGCTGCTTGAACGTAGCCTGCATCTGGGTAATGTCCGTAAGAATCGGATCGATGGGTAATGGCAAATTTGATTTTTTGTTTGATTAGTAATTTTTATAGAAACAAAAATATTAATGGTATTATTGGTGAACAAGCGTATAAGTACGCATTTTTCGGTGTGAAATTATGCGTATTTCTACGCTTGTTATTTTGTTTGGAATGATGTATTTGGTTGGGGGTTATGTCATGAGCAAAGCCCCTCACTGCCCCGCCAGTAGAAGCGAGTGACACAAAGCCCGATGATGGGTGTGCTGATGCTGGTGACCCAAAAGAAGACATGAGGGTAATAATAAAAAAAACACCACCCCATACTGAGTGGAGTATGGGGTGGTGTGGTGTATGGTAGGTTATGGTGGTTACTTTTGTGGAGGTGTAGTGGTGGTGGGTGGTGGTGCGCCGCCATTGAGCAGAAGCATGGAGGCGTTGAGGCCTGCTTGTGCTTGCTGGTTGCTGGGTTGTAGCCTGAGGGCGCGCTGAAAGGCTGCTATTGCCTCGGGGGCTTGCTTGTTGGTGTAGTAGGCGCCTCCCATGTTGTACCAGAGGTCTATGTTGTTAGAGTCTACTTTTAGTCCGGTTTTGTAAACTTCTATGGCTTCGGCATAGCGTCCTTTACTGCCATATTGCTCCCAGCCTAGCTTGAGGTAGTGGTCGCAAATGAGTTTGTACATGCCGGCTAGTGTGGGATAGGTGGGGTAGAGCATGCGTACGGTATCTATGTTGGCAGTGGCGGCGGCTATGTCGCCTAGCTTGTAGCGGGCTATGCCCCGATTGAGGAAGGCTGCTACGAACTTGCGGTGTATGCCTAGTGTGTGGTCTAGAATGTCGACGGCATCGGTAAGGTATTTTTTGCGTTCGGTAGAGTCTTTGGCGTAGTCGGCAAGGGTGATATAGGATGCGGCTACGTTGGCATTGACCAATACGCTATTGGGTACGGTTTTGATGTCGGTACCGAATAGGGTGCTATCGTTTTTCCAGGCTTTGTTGCGGTCGAAGGTTTTGAAGCCGAATAGGCCTACCACTACGAGCATAAATGCTGCGAGTGCTTTGTGGGCGGTGGTAAGGGGGAGGATGCGCTCGGCACCCTTGTAGAGCAGCCATGCGGCGGCTATGGCAAAACCTACGGAGGAGTGATAAATGAGACGCTCGCCGAGGGTAGCGCCGATATCAAACACGAGGTTGTTGACCATCATAAGATGGAGGAAGTAGAATGCTATGGCGAAACACAGTATGCCTTTGCCATCGGCCAGACTGGGGCGAGTGGTGGTGCTGGTGCTAAAGTTTGAGCTAGGAAAGAAGGACACCATAAACCATATAAAAGCCAAATGCACGATGATGGATGCCCACACCAATGGGTGGGTGAACTCCTTGTAGGGGATTTGGGCATAGGAATAGTCGGCAGAGAGGGGGTGAGGGAAAAGTAGGAACTTGATATAATAGAGTGATGATCCGATTTCTGTAGCTAGTTTTTGGTTGCCCTCGGCATAGAGGTAGGGGTTGTTGAGGACTTCTTGTGAGGCGCTCTCTACGACCTCGGGTAGTGCCTGAAAACGCTGCATGAGGTATGCTGCAGAGAGGAGGAAGTAAGGCAAGAAGGGTACTAACTTGGTAAAGAGTATGGAAGAATCGGAACTGGTGGGGGCTGATGGTTTGAGGTAATAGTACATGGCTCCGCCAAAGAGGATAGTGCCCAGTAGTGGAAAGGCACCGATGAGTGCGCTAGAGGACATATCGGTATCGGGCGGGGTGATGGCGTGTAGGCGCACTGCAAGGTAAGCTGTGACCACAACGGCATAGGGGAGGGCGATAGTGATGCTACGGGCAAAGGAGTAGCCGCGGAAAATGTAGAATGCCAGGGGCAACAATACCAGCATAGTAATGGCGTATTCCTTGGAGAGGAAGGCAAAGAAAAAGCTAATAAGACCGGCCGCGAGGAGCCAGAGTTTTTGTTTTTGCTCGTCGTACTTGAAGGCGTAAATGAATGTGAGGCACATGAAGAGTAGCGACATGATTTCGTCGCGGCTTTTTACATTGGCTACTACCTCGGTGTGGACGGGGTGAACGGTGAACAGCACGGCGGCTATGAGCGCCATGGCAGGATACTTGTTGAAAATAATGTACCTAAGAAAATAGAGGAGCACTACGGCAGAGAGCATGTACCAGAGGACATTGAACACATGGCGGACGTGCATGGTTTCTATCAGTTTCTTTTGGTTGGGGCCGGAGACACCGTAGGAGATGGTGTTTTTGAGTACACTGTCGAGGTTTTCTTCGGGTACGGCACCCATAAATTGCTGCTCTATGGCAAATGTGACCATGGATAGCGGGCGGTAACGGCCGCCTTTGAGCTGGTTGGTGGTGTTGAGCTGGCGGTAATAGCTATCGTAGGCGTCCTTGGTGAGGATGCCGGGAATGCCTGAAAACCCCTTGAGTACGTATTCGTTTTTGACTATAACAATACCATCGTCGTGGGCAAACTCGTGCTGAAAGGTATTGGCATAAAGAATAAACGCCAACAGGGCTACGATAATGGCTTGACCATTGAAATGGAGGAGCCAAGAGCCAATGTCTTTGAAGTTAAAGGGCTCTTTGTCGAGCACCGTTTTTTCGGCTACAGGTGGAGCGTCGGTGTGCTTAGCGGCTATGATCGGTTGTGCTGGTAGTTTTTTTGCCATTGCAGGAAAATGATACCCAAAAATAATTATTAAATTGGGTAGAATTGAAGCTAAAAATGTTCCTTAATCTTTCAGAAAATATGTTACGATTTTATTTAATTCTTCGGCAGCAGCGTCTAGGTTGTCATTGATGATGGTTTTATCAAATTGGTTGATAAAAGTAAGTTCGTATTCGGCTTTGTGTATTCTTTCTTCCAGTGTTTGTGGGGTTTCGGTGCCACGTGCTATGAGGCGTTTTCTGAGTTCATCGATAGAGGGTGCCTGAATGAAAATGGTGAGGCACTGGTTGGGGTATTTGTTGCGTACTGCTAGTGCACCTTGTACATCTATATCGATAAGGGGAGACTTTTGTGCATCCCAAATGCGGTTCATTTCGGCAATGAGTGTGCCATAATATTTGCCAGTGTATACCATTTCCCATTCTACAAATGCGTTTTGGGCTATGAGGTTTTGGAAGGTATCGGCATCGTAGAAGTAGTAATCTTTTCCATGCTCTTCGCCCGGGCGTGGTGTACGTGTGCAGGCTGAGATGGAGAACATGAGTTGTGGTGTGGATGCAAGTAGTCTTTTTACCAAAGTGGTTTTTCCAGAGCCTGAAGGGGCTGTGATAACTATGATTTTATTTGTAGCCAAGTCGTTGTGTTTGAGGTTTGCGAATAACGGAAAAAAATGTGGTATAAACTAATGTAGGGCGTTATGTGTTTCTTTAATATTTAAAGTGTGCTGGTGTTATATAAGTAGATTTGTGAGGGGTAATAATTTGAAAAATTCTTTGTATCAATGCAAGTGCGGACTAAATTATATTTTCTTGTCGCTCAGATTGTGGTGATTTGGGGTCTTTCGTATGCATTGAGTGCAAATGCGGGGTTGGTAAATGTGTATGGTGTTTATTTTTATCCAGTGGTACAGACATTGCGGCATAGTGTGTTTGGGGTATTGCCTATAAGTGTGGGGGATGTACTGTACTTTATAGCTGGTGTGTGGTTATTGTTGACGGTGGTGAAATGGGGTAGGTATGTGCGGAAATGGAATGAATGTAAAGAACTACTGAAGGGGAGTGTGCTGAATTCAGCTAATTTGCTGTTGGTGGTGTATTTAATGTTTGTGGTGG
>CAZRPA010000232.1:0-5010 GCA_964601855.1 uncultured Flavipsychrobacter sp.
CTATTATCCATTAGATGCATGGTTTATCAAAACCACCGCAGTCAAAGACCGAATGATAGAACTGAACAAAACTATCAACTGGAAACCCAAAGCCACCGGCGAAGGTAGATTTGGCAACTGGCTAGAGAATATGGTAGACTGGAACCTTAGTCGCAGCCGCTACTGGGGCACTCCACTTCCGGTATGGGTGAGCGAAGACGGCACTCAAACCAAATGTATAGGTGGAATAGCCGAACTGAAAACCGAAATAGAAAAAGCCAACAGACTGCTCAATATCAATCAGTTTGTAGATGACAATACATTAGACCTGCACAAACCATACGTAGACCAATGGATATTGGCTACTGATGATGGCAAACCCATGCGCCGCGAACCAGACTTGATAGATGTGTGGTTCGATAGTGGTGCAATGCCCTATGCGCAGCTTCACTACCCTTTCGAACAAAGCGAGAATAACGACATCAAGAAAAACTTCCCTGCCGATTTCATTGCCGAAGGCGTAGACCAGACACGCGGTTGGTTTTATACCCTGCATGCGCTTAGCGTCATGCTTTTCGATAGCGTGGCGTATAAAACCGTTGTAAGCAATGGTCTGGTACTCGACAAAAACGGCAACAAAATGAGCAAACGAGTGGGTAACGTAGTAGACCCATTCATGACCATAGAACAAAACAGCGCCGATGCTACTCGCTGGTACCTTATCACCAATGCCTCCCCTTGGGATAGCCTCAAGTTCGATAACGAAGGCATAAAAGAAGTGCAACGCAAGTATTTTGGTACATTGTACAATACCTATCAGTTTTTTGCTCTGTATGCCAATGTAGATAAGTTCACCTTCAGCGAAACCTACATACCAGTTCATCAACGCCCCGAAATAGACAGATGGATACTATCTAGCCTGCACAGCTTAGTAAAAAAAGTAACCGATAGCCTCGACGACTACGAACCTACACAAGCTGGCAGAGCAATGGAATACTTCCTCGACGAGCAACTAAGCAACTGGTACGTTCGCCTTTGCCGTCGCCGGTTTTGGAAGGGCGAGTATGAACATGACAAAATATGTGCTTACCAAACGCTCTATGAGTGTCTTGAAACCTTGTCCTTGCTCATGGCGCCTATAGCTCCATTCTTTGCAGATTGGTTGTTCCGCAATCTCAATGAGGTCACTCAGCACCGTACACTCAACAGCGTACACTTGGGCGAATATCCTATTGCCAATCAAGAAATGATAGATGATAATCTGGAGGAAAGAATGCAAATGGCACAGGATATTTCTTCTCTAGTACTATCTATTAGAAAAAAAGTAAACATAAAAGTTCGTCAGCCTCTTAGTCGCATACTCATACCGGTGCTCAATAGCCGTATGCAGGAGCAAATTGTAAAAATAGAAGAGTTATTAAAAAATGAAGTAAACATTAAATCTGTTGAGTACATCACTGAAACTGAAGGCTTTATCAACAAAAAAATAAAGCCCAATTTCAAGGCACTCGGCACCCGTATGGGCGCACGTATGAAAAGCGTTGCAGCTGCTATAAACGGTATGACCCAGCTTGAAATTAATGAACTGGAACGCCAAAACAGCTTTACGTTACTCATTAATGATGAACCAGTAGCTATAACCCTCGCAGATGTAGACATCATAGCCGACGATATACCTGGTTGGTCTGTAGCCAATAAGGACAACCTCACCGTCGCCCTCGACATCACACTCACTACGCTGCTTACTGAAGAAGGCATCGCCAGAGAACTTGTGAACAGGGTACAGAAGGAAAGAAAAGACACAGGACTCGATGTCACAGACCGTATCTTATTGACCGTAGATGCACCTGCCGAACTAAATAGCGCAATAATTAATTTTAGTAACTATATTTGCGCCGAAATTTTAGCTGATAATATCACGATAGCTCCGGTAGTAGATGGTGGGACAGAAATAGAAATTAACGATGTAACATTCAAAATACTCATATCAAAAACTAACTAGTTATGGCTGTCAACAAAAAGCAGGTAGCAAAACCAAGCAAAAATTCAAAATCAAATGAATCAGCTAAAAAAGCTGCCCCTGCCACTAAAAAGACAGCCCCTGCTAAAAAAGCAGCCGCTAAAAAAATAGAAGAAACTCCTGCTAAAAAAGTAGCAGTCAAAAAAAACACAACACCCAACAAACCCGTAGTGCCACAGAAAAAAGCACCAGCTAAGAAAGCTATTCCTGTTAAAAAATCAGCTCCAAACATTAACCAACAGACTGTGAATAAAAAGAATATAATGCCTGAAACAAAAGCAACAAAAGCGGCAACAGCCTCAAAAGCAGTACCAGAAAAGAAAGCAGCTCCAGCAAAAAAAGAAGTTGTAGAAACAAAAAAAGAAGTATCAGCAAAAAAAGCAGCACCAGCAAAAGCAGCAGCAAAACCTGAACCAAAACCAGTTGCCGCTCCAAAACCTGCTCCCGTAAAAAAAGAAGCTGTTGTTAAAAAAACAGCAGCAAAAGCACCTATCAAACAAATGCCAGCAAAACCCGTAGTGCCTTTGGTAAAACCAATGCCTACACCTGCTGCCAGACCCACTGAAAAAAAACCTACAGTTATCATTGCTCACCGCAAACTTGAAAACAAATCTAAACCAAGCAAAGTAGAGGAAAACATAATACCTCCTTACCAGCCAGAAGTTTATCGTTCTATTCTCGACGATCATTTGCCAGAACCAGTTTCTACCACCTACAGGTATAGCGACGAAGAACTGAATGAATTTAAGCAGCTCATCAATACAAGGTTAGATGCTGCTCGCAAAGAACTTAACTATCTGCAAGGTCTTATCACCCGCAAAGATGAAGCAGGTACAGAAGATACTGAAAACAGATTTATGAACATGGAAGATGGTAGCGGAGCTATGGAGCGTGAGCAATTAGCTCAGCTCGCTAGCCGTCAGATTCAGTTCATGAACCATCTCGAAAAAGCATTGGTTCGTATAGAAAACAAAACCTATGGAGTTTGCAGGGTTACTGGCAAACTTATAGACAAAGCCCGCCTTCGCGCAGTGCCTCATGCCACTCTGAGCATAGAAGCTAAAAACACTATGTCGTCTAGCAAATAATTATATTTATTACACTTTTACCCAAAACACACCATGGTCAAAAAACATGGTGTGTTTTGCTTTAATACACCTACTTACTGCAAGTGTACATATTGGCACACATGACACACGCAGCATATTTACATCTACTTACTGTCAACAATGCACCGGCAATCTTGAAATAATCATTACTCTGACAGAATTTCTGCCATTATTACAGAAAATCAAAAGTGGCATATCGATTGATTAAGACTAGTAAATACAAAATTTATTATGGCAAAAATTATTGGAATCGATTTAGGAACTACCAACTCATGCGTATCGGTAATGGAAGGCAATGAGCCGGTGGTTATAGCAAATGACGAAGGCAGACGCACCACCCCTTCGGTTGTGGCTTTCCTCAAAAATGGCGAACGTAAAGTAGGCGATCCCGCTAAACGTCAGGCTATCACTAACCCACAAAATACCATACAGTCTATCAAGCGCTTTATGGGTCGTCGCTTTGACGAGGTTACTAACGAAATTTCGCATTTCACATACAAACTTACAAAAGGCGACAACAACACGCCACGTGTTGACATAGATAGCCGTCTGTACACTCCACAGGAAATATCTGCAATGGTTCTTCAGAAAATGAAGAAAACTGCTGAAGATTTCTTGGGCTATGAAGTTACAGAAGCAGTTATCACTGTACCTGCTTATTTCAATGATGCACAGCGTCAGGCTACTAAAGAAGCTGGCGAAATAGCTGGTCTTAATGTTCGTCGTATCATCAACGAACCTACTGCCGCAGCATTAGCCTACGGTCTTGACAAGCAACACAAAGACAGCAAAATAGCAGTATTCGACCTTGGTGGTGGTACTTTCGACGTATCAGTTCTGGAACTGGGCGATGGTGTATTCGAGGTAAAATCAACTAACGGTGATACGCACCTTGGTGGCGATGACTTCGATAAAGTTATCATGGACTGGTTGTCTGATGAGTTCAGAAAAGATGAGTCTATGGAACTTCGCAAAGATCCTATGGCTTGGCAGCGTCTGAAGGAAGCTGCTGAAAAAGCTAAAATCGAGCTTTCTTCTTCTCAGGAAACTGAAATTAACCTGCCCTACATCACAGCTATCGATGGTGCACCAAAACACTTGGTACGCAAATTGACACGTGCAAAATTCGAGCAACTGGCTGATAGCCTTATTGAGCGCACACTAGAGCCTTGCCGCAAAGCACTGAAAGATGCAGGTATCAACGCTAGCGAAATAGACGAAGTTATACTGGTAGGTGGTTCTACTCGTATCCCTAAAGTTCAAGAAGTAGTTGAAAAATTCTTTGGCAAAAAACCACACAAAGGTGTTAACCCAGACGAAGTAGTAGCAATAGGTGCTGCAATACAAGGTGGTGTACTTACCGGTGATGTTAAAGATGTACTGTTGTTGGATGTTACCCCTCTATCTCTGGGTATCGAAACAATGGGCGGTGTTATGACGCGCCTTATCGAGTCAAACACTACCATCCCTACCAAAAAGAGCGAAACTTTCTCTACAGCTAGCGACAGCCAGCCCAGTGTAGAAATTAATGTGCTGCAGGGCGAACGCCCAATGGCTAAGGACAACAAAAACTTGGGTAGATTCATTCTCGATGGCATACCACCTGCACCACGTGGTGTTCCTCAAATCGAAGTTATTTTCGACATCGATGCAAACGGTATATTGCATGTTACAGCCCGCGACAAAGGCACCGGCAAACAACAGAATATCCGTATTGAAGCTGGTAGCGGTCTAAACAAGGAAGAAATAGAACGTATGAAAAATGAGGCTAAAGCTAATGAAGAGTCAGACAAACTCGTTCGCGAGCGTGTTGAAAAACTCAACAAAGCTGATGGCTTGATATTCAATACCGAAAAACAGTTGAAAGAATTGGATCAGGCTTTTGGCTTAACAAAAATCGGC
>CAZRPA010000233.1:0-4930 GCA_964601855.1 uncultured Flavipsychrobacter sp.
AACTGCTTCCAGCGAGGGTAAGACGTTATCTTTAAAAACGAATGGCCCTTTGTAATATGCACCGAAAAATCGACAAAACACTTGAAAACATTCCCATGAACATTTACTTCATATTCTTTTTTATTGTATCCACATTGCTCAAAATTGATGCTATTTACAAATACACAATTTGATATTTACAATCCAAATTCAAAAAACCTAGCTCCAGCAGAAAAGTCGTAAATTAGTGAACTAGTTATTGTAATTTTCCCATTGCATGACCCTCCTTCCATTAAAAAACTGTTTATCACACAGTTATTTATATATAAATTTCTTTCTATTATATAAGGTTGATGTGGAGCAGGGTTAAAAGCATCCAAAATCTTGTTTTCAATTATCATAAATTACCTTTTCATTCTTTTTTCTTGAACTTTCAATTTTCCCCATATTGTATTAAATCTTCTGCTAGTCAGATAGGATAATCCTACCCTATTGTCTCCATAACTCTCCCACTGTTGAGTTATGTGTATATTATTCAAATCGCCACTAATCTCGAAGTTATTAGGAATTACTGTAACGATTTGTCCTAGATTGAACGATTTATTTTCGCAAAGCGACAAGACTCTTATAGTGTCGTTGTTATCTGTAACTCCTACACAATTTGATGCGCATGACAACACACCACAAGAGCAACCTTTAGCATACATGATAATAGCCAGCGTTGTGGTGTCAGCGTGATTCATGAAATTGCAACAGAAATCAAGATATTCAACAGAATCGACGATACCTACAATTTGTGGTGATTTGACAACTCTATTTTCTGTCTTCCAGAGTACTGTTGGTATTTTACACCCTGTTAGAGAAAAAAATAGAGCTAGAGTAAATAGTAGTTTCATCATTTAGTGTTCTAATACTTTTATCCAATTTAATCAAAACTTGTATAACATTCTTTGTTTCTTGTGGGTTGCAAAGACTTGCATAAAATTGGGCGAACAGAATAGTGAGTGATGAGACTAAATGCTGTGGTTGTATGTGGGAAGAAAATACCCTCATTTTGCGAGATTGCCACGCTGCGCAGCTATACACGGGGCTAGGCGCGCAGCTCGCAATGACCCTTATTTTTATATCCTTTTTGTGGAGTGGAATGAGAAAAGCCCCTCACTGCCCCGCCAGTAGAAGAGCTGCGACGCAATGTCCGGTGATGGGTGTGCTGGGGCTGGTGACCAAAAATAAATGGTGGGTAAGGTTGTATGGGTGGGTGCAAGTATGTGTAATAGTGGTATATTGTAGATTGTAAAAAAACGAATGATATGAAACTACTGAGAAATATACTATTGATGGGGGTGTGCTGCATGGGGTGTGGTGCTGCACAGGGGCAGACGGAGGCGACGTGGTATACGAGCAAGGGAATGTTTAAGACGGTGCTGACGGACACGCTGACGCCGATAACGGTGGATAGCTTTATAGCGAGGGTGTCTGAAAAATTTTATGATGGGCTGATCTTTCACCGGGTTATCAACAACTTTATGATACAGGGTGGCGACCCGCTGGGTACGGGTTTTGGTGGACCGGGATATAGTTTTGTAGACGAGTTTCACCCTACACTGAAGAATGTGCCGAAGGCACTGGCAATGGCTAATTCTGGTCCGAATACGAATGGGTCGCAGTTTTTTATAAATCTGGTGACGAACTCGCACCTGAATAATAAACATACCGTGTTTGGGATGGTGACGGAGAACTTCAGTGTGGTGCAGACAATTGGGCTGGTGCCTACGGGTGCGGGGGACAAACCGGTGACGGATGTGGTGATAGACAGCATAAGGATAACGAATCTGTACTCGAATGCGGTGGGCAATGCGGGTAGTGCCCTGCAAACAAAGGTAAGCCCAAACCCATGCAGGGGTGTGGCTACGGTGACGCTGCCCAATGTGGCTACTACGGTGACTATAACCAATATGGCTGGCAAAACGGTGTATGAAACTACTGCTACCGGAAGACTGACTGTGGACCTGAGAGAGCAGCCTGTGGGCCTATATGTGGTGAGGGTAACGAATGAAACTGGCTATGCTGTGCATAAACTGATAGTGCAGTAAGGGTGGCTGCACACCTGAATGAATAATAGTGGCTTATTCTGGGTTGATTTGGGTGGCTGCCATGCGACGCGCTATGATGCTGGCGATTATAAGCTGTAGGGCGTGGTAGAGCATGAGCGGTAGTAGAATGATGCCTGTGGAGGCAGAGCCTGCAAATAAAATGCGGCTCATAACTGTGCCGTGTACGAGTGATTTTTTGGAGCCGCAAAACATGGCGGTGATACTATCGGCTGTACTGAACCGAAGCAAACGGGCTATGAGCCTGATAAGGCTGATGACTGCTACAAACAATACCAACATATAGAGGGTGAGGAGGGAGAGCGTCAGCCAGGATATATCGTTGAAGATGCCGAGTGAAAATGAATGGCAGAATGAGGTGTAAATGATAATGAGAATGATGGCCTGATCGAAGTTTTTGAGTTTCTTTTTGTTGCGATGGGCAAATACGCCCCACCTGCCATTGAGTGCTATGCCCAGCAAAACAGGAATGAGCACCTGTATGAACAGCTTGCCAACGATGGTGGTGGTGTGGAGTTGGGCAGCATCTGAGGAAATAAATAGCTTGATCCAGAATGGGGTCATAAAAACACCAATGAGGCTGGATATGCTAGCATTGAAAATAGCGGCGGGCATATTGCCACCGGCTATAGATACCATAACGACAGATGAAGACACAGTAGATGGCAGGGCACAGAGGTAGAAGATGCCCGTCCAGAGGGCGATGTCTGTATTGGAAACAAAAAAGGGCTTGACAGTTACTGCTATGAGCGGGAACAGGAGAAATGTAGTGCACTGGACAAGGATGTGCAACTTCCAGTTGGCAAGACCTGCCCGAAGCTGTTGGAAGTCGAGCTTGAGGCCGTAAAAAAAGAAGATGCCGGCTACGCCATAGCTTGCCAAATCTTCGAGAGAAACAGGCTGGGTGATTAGACCGGGCTGTGGAACAAAATAAGCCAGCAATACCATGAGCAGAATGCCCGCAATAAAGGGGTCGATGCCGGCAGCGGCAGTGAGGCGGTGGAGTTTGCTGAGGGTATCTCTCATAAGTCTGTGTGGCTAAGTGATAGGTACGTAATGGCTATATCTGAGCCCTGAAACGCACTACATGGGCAATGCCCTGATGGTAGGAGCCTTCGGAAAGGGTGACCTCTTGCTCTTCGTTTTGGAGGATGTGAAAAGACTTAAAGTCGGCAGCGAGCAGGGCTGAGGTATAGAGCAAGTCTGGGTCTTTGGGGCCACCAGAGGCGTGCTGTAGCTGAGTGGGCGTGAACATTTCCATAAACAAAGTACCACCAGGGCGCAGTATATGACCAAGCTGGTAATGAAACGGCCAACGCAACTCGGTAGGTAGATGAAAATAGGTGATGCCGATAGCATCGAAACTATGAGGTGCGGCAACGAAATCGCGGACATCGGTAAGGTCGTACTGGATAGTGACATTGTGAGCGGCTGCAAGTTGCAAGGCTTTTTCTCTTCCTGCTTTGCTGCTATCGAAGGCGTGTACCTGCCAACCGAGGGTGGCAGCATAGACCGCATCGCGACCTTCGCCAGCACCGGGCACGAGAATGGTGCCGGGCGAGAGGGCATCGATACAATGCTTGAAAAAATCGTTGGGCTGAGTGCCATAGATATATTCTGAAGCTGAGAATCGCTCATTCCAAAAGTCGCTCATGATGCTATGTTTATTAATTGAGGTACGAATATCGGTTATGTAGCTGGAAGATGGACACATGAAGGGGTGAAATGTGGGGGTAATAGCGGTGAAGTGGCTGGTGGTATATGGGTTAAATAACTATCTTGCATACGAACAATAACCGCAAAACAAGCACAGTAATGGAAAACAATCAGGAATCGGGTGCGCTGACCCTGGAGCAGATACAGAACTTTGAAGGTAAGTACCCTAAGCAACTGTGGTATTTGTTTTTCTCGGAAATGTGGGAGCGATTTGCGTTTTATGGTATGCGTGGCATGCTGACCATATTTATGGTGGAAAAGATGCTGCTAAGCGAGCGAGATGCTAACCTGAAGTATGGTGGTATACAGGCCTTTATATATACCATGACGTTTATAGGAGGGTTGTTTGCAGATAAGATACTGGGCTTCAGGAAGTCTATATTCTGGGGTGGACTGATGATGATCATTGGTAGTTTTACTTTGGCGTTTTCGCCGGTAGATCTGTACTACATAGGCATTAGTTTTACGATAGTGGGTACGGGATTCTTTAAGCCCAATATATCGACGATGGTAGGAAACCTGTATAAGGATGGAGACCCAAGACGAGATGCGGGTTTTGGGTTGTTTTATTCGGGTATCAATATAGGTGCGTTTCTGGGTGGATTGTTGTGTATAAAAGTGGCCAATAATGTATCGTGGAATGCGGCGTTTTCCTTGGCGGGTATAGGTATGGTGATAGGATTGGTGACATTTATATTCACACGCAAGTCGCTAGGGCCAATAGGATTTTCGCCACTGGAAGGCAAACAGCCCGCTTCTAAAATAAAACTGTATGATATAATGGTGTATGGTGGGTCGGTGCTGGTGATGCCGTTTATATATCTGCTTGTGTCTAACACTGAATACACTGACTACTTTATGTATACAGTGGGACCATTGGCACTGCTGTATATACTGTATGAGATGATGAAATATAACAAGGTGGAGCGGCAGAAATTGCTGGCAGCACTGGTGTTCATCGTATTCAGTATTTTCTTTTGGGCATTTTTTGAGCAGGCTGGTGGGTCGTTGAGTTTGTTTGCCCGCTACAACTTGAATGACACAGTGCTGGGTATGCATATAGACCCAAATGAGGTGAACAACTCGTCGAACTCTGTATTTGTAATACTGTTTAGCCCTCTAGC
>CAZRPA010000234.1:0-4922 GCA_964601855.1 uncultured Flavipsychrobacter sp.
GCTGAGGCGCAATACACCCTCCATAAAGCCACGCATTACCGCCAGCAACCTATGCGATGGTATACGCGAAACAGGTTCTGCAAAATCGTAATAGTCTTTGTATTTTATGCCTTCTGCTTCTTTATCTGCCAATACTTTGCTTTGCACAGCAGCTTTATCTTCAAACATGCGACGCATACCAGCACGTACTTGTGCATTTTCATTCACCATCTCGGCTATGATATCTCTTGCACCTTGCAGGGCATCTTCTGGGGTTTTTACATTTTCTGTTACATACCCCGCAGCAGCTGTCATGGGACTGGTGTTGTCCTGTGCCAGTATGGTGAGTGCCAGTGGTTCCAGTCCGTTTTCACGCGCTGTTTGAGCTTTCGTTTTGCGTTTGGGTTTGTAGGGCAGATAAAGATCTTCGAGTTCGGCTATAGTAGCTGCACTATTTATTTTTGATTGTAGGGCTTCTGTCATCTTGCCCTGCTCTGTGATGGTTTTTTCTATAAATGCTTTTCTGTCAGCATATTCCTGTTGACTAGTAGCTTCGTCTTGTATTTGTTGAATTTGCACTTCATCGAGCGCACCAGTTTTATCTTTTCTGTAACGGGCTATAAATGGTATGGTGGCACCTTCTGCCAGTAACTGTAGCACGGCTGTTACATCAATGGTTCTAAGGTTGAGGACGGCTGCTACACTGTGTGCGTAATCTATCATTATCTACTTTTTTGGGAGTGCGAATGTAAGGAACGATGAATGAATAAAGTGACCCTAAATAAAAAAAGAAAGCTGATGATAAATGTACCGGTAAAGAGTACATAAGTCATCAGCTATTATTAGTATAAAAATTACAATGAAATACCTAAGCCAAAGTTTTCTTAACCACACCTATGCGAGAAGAAATAACATCGCCCAAACTGATAAAGAAACCTAAAACCATAATGACGATACCTATCCACAGTACATTGATGTATGGGAAAACCAGTGCTTTAAGCACTATAAAGTCATCCATAGGGTTGGTTTGGCGAACCTGTATGTCGATTGATGCAGAGTCTTTGGAGTGTACATTGAGCGCACCAAAACGAGCATAAAGACCCATTGATAATACCGTATCATCTACTTGCATTATGTACTGCTTATCTCTGAGTATGTATATCGGGTTAATCTCCTGTTTCACACCTTGCATATTATGCACAGTAAGTTTTGCTTTTACTGCTAGGTCGCCATCTTTGGCAACATATCGTTTATCATTAATCTCATTGCTAAAGCCATTAAATACCATAAACCCATTTGCCAGATAAATAGAATCTCCTGGTTTACTTACTATGTGGCTGCGATAGGTGCTGGTATCTGTTTTACTTTTGTCAGTAGCACTATTGATGTAAGTGAATATGTCTCTATCCCAGTAGTGCTTTGTAGATGGATTGGCACTCAAGCCTTGCTCACCCTTTGGGTTAATAAAGGCATCGGGATATAACACAAACCGTTCCAGTGTTTTTTTAGTTGTAGTATCTTTTCTTTCGAAAACCACTCTATAGTATATACGTTTGTCTTTGCCATTTACATCACTATCTCCTATATATGTAGCAAAGTAGTTGCCCATAGCTACTGGTATTCCTCTGAACATGATAACGTTCTCCATGTTCTCTTTGATCGTTTCCTGGTCTGTGTTTTTCTTAAAGTTGAATGGCACACCCGTGGTGTTGAGCGATATAGCGTGTTTGTTGTAGGACGACAATAAAATGCCCAGCATTACAGTAGCAAAGCCCAAGTGCCCTACAGACGGTCCAAGTTTTTTGAACTTAACTTTTTGAATGGCTACACCATAATATATGGTAGCTACTATACCATAACAAGCAGAAAATAGCATTATCACATACTGCCAAGCAGTAATATCCTGACCCCAAGCAATTAGCCCTGTCATGATACCTGCTACAAGTGCAGTACCACCAAGACTTTTTACCAGAGTTTTACCATCAGTATGTTTGTACTTCATAAACAATACTATTGCAGATAAAATACCAATAATGATAGCCACCCATACCTGAATATTGTTGTAGTGCGACATGACATCGGTAGGAGGTGCAAATTCTTTACCGGTTATCCATTTAGCTAATGGCGACCATACAGGTATAGATGTAGTAACCAATATCTGAACTGACGCTAAAAACAATACTACAGCACCAATAAACATCCAAAACTCTCTTGAAAGTGTTTCTTCTTCAGTTTTGATACGTGGTAGTTTTTTCCATTTCCACCCCATGGCGACTATACTAACTACCAGCAATAGTCCAATAACTGACAGTAAATGGTAAGTAAGTGCTTTGCCGTCGCCAGTGAACGCATGTACAGATGTCTTGCCCAGAATACCTGTACGGGTAAGGAAAGTAGAATACCATACTAATAAATGGGTAAGCAACAACAAAACAAAAGTGAGTATAAAAGCACGCTTAGTGCTACGATATATAAGCAATGTATGCAGCCCTGCTACTAATGTGAGCCAAGGCACTAAAGATGCATTTTCTACAGGATCCCATGCCCAATAACCACCAAAATTGAGTGATTCGTAAGCCCATGCCCCACCCATCATAATGCCAGTGCCTAATATGGCACCGCAAGCCAGCGACCACGCCAAAGTGGGTTTGATGAAACTCTGGTAGTCGCCCTTCCACAAAGCTGCTATACAATAGGCGAATGGTATAAGTGTAAGCGCAAACCCCAAAAAGAGGATTGGTGGATGTATAACCATCCAGTAGTTTTGCAGAAGTATATTGAGACCATTGCCATCTTTTACAAACTCCAAATAGTTAGGCATTGCAAAGATGGGTGCATTTTGCATGGCATTGCGCAGCAACATAAATGGAGTACTACCTATCTTAATTTCTGGTCCTAGATAAATGCCCAATATCATTGTGGTAAGTATTACCTGTACTATACCTATAATAGCCATGGTACGGGTTTCCAGTTGCTTTGCGGTCTTCATCACTATCAGCCCCAATATAGCGTGCCAAAAAGTCCAGAGCATAAAGCTACCCTGCTGTCCTTCCCAAAAGCAAGAAAGCAAATATTCGGAGGGCATATCATATGAAGAGTGTTCCCAAGCATAATGATATTCGAAAAGGTGATTAGTGATAATGTAAAAAAGTGCAATGAAAATTGCTATTACAGATCCAGTATGCACCCCAAAACCGATGCGACCTAAATTGCGCCAGCTTTTTTCGTCGGCTAGTCCTTCAGTTTTTACTGCTCGCATATAACTGAAAGTGCTAAACAATGCAGCCACAAAAGATACTATAACAAAAAAATGACCCAGTTGCCCGGGCCACAAATGTTCACCTATGAATTGCGTATTAGTCATAACAAATAAGAAAAATTAAAACACAAAAGAATCAATCATCACAAAACTACTCATCAACCATTATTCCCTACTGCCACCATGTCTTTTTTGTATTTGGACGGGCACTTCATTTGTATTTTAGAACAATGAAAAGTATCTCCATCCATATAACCCATCATTACTATCTGCTCAGATTTTTCTATGTCTCTGGGCTTTTCACCATTAAAAATCACTTTGTTTTTACTACCCGATTTGTCTTTGGCAAAAAATGTGAAGTGATTGGCATCTACCTTAGGGTCGTAATGCATACCCTGAGCGGTATCTAGTGTGCCGATAATATAGTAACTTTTTTTAGGTTCTTTTGCTGCGGATGCAAAAGTTTCGTAAGAGCTAAAATCGCCAAATACACTAATGAGTACTGCAATAGAAGCCATTATGAGTAATAACAATACAATCTGTGTCTTTTTCATTTTGTTGCTATGTCTGGCTTTGGCTACTTGTACCTAATACTACAAGTGTACCAAAAATTTGCATCAAAGTTAATGCTTTAACAACTCATAAGGGCTAATATAGCACACATTTGATGTCAGCAAATTGTCTTTTTGCAAAACATTATGTTTTACATTTTTCTCTATACAAAAAGGGCTATCTCAGGTTTTGTAAGATAGCCCTTTAGGGTATTGGCATTTTTAATTTAACTGCTAAGCTGCTTTTCGTGTTTTGTTGTCTGCTTTCTCTTCATCTTTGCCTAGTCGCTTTTCATTGTCTTCTGTTTTTTTGTCTATCAGCAGCATTCTGGGGTCTATTACTACCTTGTATGGTTTATCAGCTACAGGTATGCTTAGTTTATTGATGCCTGGCTTTAGCAAGTACATTTGATGCATTATCATCTTTTTACGGTCTTTGTACACGCCTATTTCCACATAGTTGTTGCCTGTAGCCTTTGTTTCTTTACCAGTACTATCGGCATACCATTTGTTTGCATCTACAGTTACTTCCAGCATTTGGTTGGTGCCGCTACCTGTTAGTTTCACGTCAGTGAGCTTGTTATCGTAAATCGTTATTTTCTCAAAAGCGTCCGTAACAAAATACTGCAAGCTATCAGGTGTAGACATTCTTATACTTTGCACTAGCTCTAGGGTTGTAGGGTAAGGAGGCCCCTGAAAGGCATACTTGTCTATGAAACGTTTGACTGCATGGTTCATACTATCTTCCCCCAAGTATTTATTGAATGCATGCATCAGTATGCCACCTTTCTGATACAGGATGTAGCCTTGTCCGGCATCGGCATAAGCCCAAGGTTTTTCTTTTTCAGATTCTGACGACCTTGACGACAGGTATTTATCCATCTCTATCCTCAGAAACTTACGCAATTTATCTTCGCCATATTCGCGCTCCAGCACCATGATAGAACCATATTGAGCCAGGGACTCAGACAACAGATTAGAGCCTTCTACATTTGCACCTATTACCTGATGTGCAAACCACTGATGTGCCACCTCGTGTGCGGTAACATAAAAAGGATAATCTACGTTGTCTTGGTCATCACCATCAACATCAGCTATAAAACCTATACCTTCTGAAAAAGGAATAGTATTGG
>CAZRPA010000235.1:0-4831 GCA_964601855.1 uncultured Flavipsychrobacter sp.
GTAGCTAGTACGAGGACAGGGTTGCAATCGGGTGTTGTTTTTAAACTCAACCCCACAATGAGTACTCTTATGTGGAGTACATATCTGGATGGAATAGGGGACGATGCTGGATATGTATTGGCTTTCAATCCTACACAGACCTCGGTATATGTAGCGGGTGGCACTAATAGTACCAATCTGCCAGTGGGTGCTGGAGGATGGCAACCGTCGTATATGGGGGACTCTGCTGATGGTTACATATTAAAATTTAGAAATAGCCCTCCCTATAATATACAGAGAGGGACGTTTATAGGTACATCCAACTATGATCAGGTGTATGGTATACAGGTAGATTACAATGGTAATGTGTATGCTATGGGGCTGTCTTTGGGTGGTGCATTTCCTGTTACAACTGGTGTTTATTCCAATGCCAATTCTACACAGTTTATTATCAAACTAGATAGCTCGTTAACCACAAATCTTATTTCTACTGTATACGGTTCAGGCAATCCGGCTGTTACCAATATTTCGCCTGTAGCTTTTCTGGTAGATACCTGCGAGAATGTGTACGTATCTGGCTGGGGAGGAAATATAATGGCTGGTACACCGGGTTTGGTGGGGCTTACTACTACGGGTACATGTACTGGTATGCCTATACCAGCATCACCGCCAGCCGAGCCTGCGCATCAGGCTACAACAGATGGCTTTGATTTTTATTTTATAGTGCTGGGTCCAGGGATGACTTCGCTAAAGTATGCCACATTTTATGGCAGGAATCTGGCAAGTGGTGGGGAGCATGTGGATGGTGGTACTAGTCGTTTTGACAAAAAGGAGTCGTATATCAGGGTATTTGTGCCAATTGTGGTGGCTCTGGTGGTGTTCCTTTCCCGACTACGCCGGGAGTATGGGCGCCAGTGAACGGATCGACTGTTAACTGCAACCAAGCTGGGTTAAAAATTGCCTTTAACATTGGGCCAGTAGATGTAAACATCACCGCAGGGCCTGCCACATCTGGATGTGCACCACTTACGGTCAATTTCTTTAATGCTACAACTAATGGATTGTCTTTTATTTGGAACTTTGGAGATGGAAGTGCGCCTGTTACCACATTTGCACCTACGCATACCTTTACTGCCGGAGGTACTTATACAGTTTCGCTAACATCTACTAACTCTAATGCTTGTTTCAGAACAGATGATACAGCGTATATTATTATCAATGTAGATACCAACAAGATAGATCCATCATTTACGTATGTAATCACCGAGAGTTGTGATCCGTATATAGCGGAATTTACAAATACCTCTACCACTAACATTACCACGGGGGGAGCTCCATCATACGTTTGGTGGTTTGGAGATGGTTCATCATTTACTGGTACTACACCACCGCCGCACAACTACCCAGATACGGGTACCTATACTGTGTTGTTGATAATGGACCACCCAGATGCTTGTAGACGGCCCGATACGGTAGAGCAAACATTAAGGATAATCAGCCTAAGGGTAGCAGCTGGGTTTGATATACCAGATTCTTTGTGTTTGGGACAGACTTTTTCACCTACAGGTGGTAGTAATAATGCTACTTCTTATTTATGGGATTTTGGCGATACTGTTACTTCTACTTCGCCATTGCCACCGCACACCTATCTGTCTGTGGGTACTTATACTGTAACTTTTGTAGCATTCAACCCCGGTGCATGTAATGGGTCAGATACCATGCAGCATGTCATTACCATTTTGCCTACACCGATAGCTAATTTTACGTTTACCCCATTGAGCCCAGAGCCCAATATACCCACTACCTTTACTAATCAGTCTATTAATGCCACCAGATATGTATGGGATTTTGGTGATGACACTAAGAGTACAGACGTAAACCCTGTGCATCAGTATAACAAGACAGGTAACTACAAAGTATGCCTGACGGCATATAACAACAGTAATTGCCCGAGTATAGCCTGCAAAACTGTACCTTCGGAGGTGCTGCCACTGGTGGGATTGCCTTCTGGGTTTAGTCCGAATGGCGATGGTAAAAATGATATTCTGTTTGTGAGAGGAGCAGCCATAAAAACCATGAATCTGAAAATATATAACAGATGGGGACAGTTGGTGTTTGAGTCGAATAGTCAGGATGTGGGATGGGATGGCACCTTTAATGGACAGCCACAACCACTGGAAGCCTATGGATATGTGCTGAATGTGAGCTTTATAGATGGATCAGCCAAATTACTGAAAGGAAATATCACACTGCTGCGATGATGATAAAGAGTTTACTAGTTTCGGGATTGCTATCGGTGCTGACTTGTATGCAAGTTAGTGCCCAGAGTATCCATTTTTCTCAATATTACAATGCGCCTACGCTTATTAGCCCAGCAAATACGGGGTTGATGCCGGACAATGACTTCAGGATAGGGGCTAACTACCGCAATCAGTGGTCTGCATTGCCAGTGCCCTACAATACGTTTTCGGGCTGGGGTGATTTTAAGATAGGGGGCAATAAAGATAATGATCATAATAACTGGCTGGGGCTGGGGCTATCGTTATACAACGACAAATCGGGCGATGGAAGATTGAGTCTGATGCAGTTTCAGGGTAATATTGCATACCATTTACAGCTTAGCAATACATTTATGGTGTCATTGGGTATGTCGGCGGCTACTGTGTCGCGAAGCGTGAACTATGACCTGTTGACCTTCGATAATCAGTGGGATGGATTTGCGTTCAACACTAATCTGCCCAACAATGAGCAAGTAGGTATACTCAGAACGAATTATTACACGATAGGCGCGGGTGCGAATTTTTCGTGGTTTCCGTCTGAAAATGTTTATGTGAAGCTAGGAGGTGGAGCAGTGAATATTAACCGCCCTATAGAGAGTTTTTATGATAACGGAGTGAATGAGGTAGGGCTGCGCCCAGCAGCTAGCCTTGACGTGCTGATGCGCACCGGACCTGTACTGATAGTGAATCCATCAATGTATTACACTACACAAAATGGTGCTACTGAAATAGTAACTGGTTCTCAGTTTCGTACGATACTCAGCAGCTCATCATTGGGGGCTACACCTATTGAGTTGATACTGGGATTGTATTATCGTCTTACAGATGCAGCAATAGGCACGGTGGGTGTACAAGTAGGTGGTGTGCAGTTTATGGCTAGTTACGACATGACTATGTCGTCTCTGGCACCCTATAACTCATCGTACGGTGCGTTGGAATTTTCGTTGATATACCAAGGGGTATATGGCAAGAACAAACAAAACCTGAAACGTAGTTATACCTGTCCCAGATTTAACTAGTGCTGCTAGATGTATAGGTTGTAGCAGACCAGAAAGTGGATAGGCTACCTTATTGTATCTCCGTAAGTATAGGTATCATATCGTTGTACAGGCTATCCATCTCGTTGGGGTGTGCTTTGTACCACTTCAGGCTCTTGCTGAATTGTTCCATGGTAACATGGTGGTGGGCGAGGATGTCTTTGTAGAAAGCAGCTAAAGAATCGGGATTTTTTTTGCCATTGGTATGTACACTATCTTTTACCATAGTGCTATAGGTTTCTGCCATTTGTATATCCACCATCAATTCTGCCATTGCATTGGGTGATATGTGCGTTTCTTTTTTCTCAGGCATTTTGCAGGAGAAGGCTAAGGAACTACAGCAAAATAATAGAAGTGAGTAGCGAAAAGTATTGCGCAGCATTAAAAAGAATGTTGTGTGAGTAAGTGAAGTTATGCCTGTTATGGTTTATTTGAGTGCGTTGTACTTAGCAGAATTTGGCACATCAAGCACGGCCAGCAGGGTTATGTATTGTTGTCTTTCTGAGCGAGGTGTCATTTCTAGCAGCTTCATAATTTCATCGCTCTTGGCATTAAATAGGAACTGCATCAGGATAGAGCTTGGATTTTCCCTGTTAACTTGATATAGTTTTTTGATGCCGGTGAGTATTCTGCCTCGTGCTTCATTGGGTTTGGTATACATGCTATCTAGCCCTTCGCGGTGCATGCTGTACCAGAAATTGCGCACGTCCTGAAATCTTTGGTTGAGCATTTGGTCTACCAGCCAATATCTATTTCTATTATTTTCTACAGGTTTCCAGCCACTTATTCCTTTGCCATCTGGAGCATTGTTTACAATATTCTGTGCTCTTTTGAGTAGAGAAGTACCACCACTGGGCGAAAAGCTATCATAGTCCATGGCTAGTACAAGATAGCAATAGTAGGCTACAACAGCAGTAAGATTGGAAGTGAGTGGGTCTATACCATTCACCCGATTGTCATCAAAATTGAGCGGATTGAACTGAGAGAATTTAAAAGCAAAATCTTTGTCAACGAAATTTAGAATGGAGCTGGTGTAAGATGCATTGTATACGGGGCGGGAGGCCTGTATGCTGAAAGTGCCAGAAAAACCGTTTGGGTCGCCACCTATATTGTTGGCGGTGAGGTTAATGAAAATGTTGCATTCTATACGCTCAGTGGCAGTGTACTCTTCAGTAGTCCACTTTCGAGTATTTACAAAGTCGGCGATGGCTTGTTGCATGCTGGTGAAAACTTGAGGGTCTACACCAGCACCAGTTATTTTGTCGCGCATTATTGTCACCTTGCAATTCAACTCTTGTGCATTGGCGGCAACTATACACAGCAGCAATATCAGTGTACTAAATATTATTCGTTTCATTTCTTAGCAGTATTATGTGTTCGGTAATAGCGGCAGCTACTTCTTTTTTTGTGAGTAGTGGCAATGGGTAGCTGGTGCCATTTTTCAATAGTAATGTTACCTTATTAGTGTCGTGTCCAAATCCTGCTCCTTCGTCTCTTAGCGAATTTAGTACGATCATATCAGCATTTTTGTCTTCC
>CAZRPA010000236.1:0-4683 GCA_964601855.1 uncultured Flavipsychrobacter sp.
AGCAGGATATATGTACCTGATGCCGATGAAAAACCAATACGTATAGAAGAAGTACTGGATGGTACTGTAGATATAGGTACCTGCAATGCCAACTTGCTCATAGACCGAATAGTGGTAAAAGAAGCATTTGACGAAGATGACCTGCATAGACTGGCAGATAGTATCCAGACTGCTTTTTATGAGAGTGAAGGAGAGTGCTTGGTAGAAACGGATGGTAGTAAGATACACACCTTCAACAATAGGTTTGAGGCAGACGGTATGCTGTTTGACGAGCCTATACCAAATTTGTTTTCTTTCAACAATCCTTATGGCGCATGCCCTAAGTGCGAAGGTTTTGGGCAGGTACTGGGTATAGACGAAGGGCTGGTGATACCCAACAAACATCTGAGCCTGTATGAAGGCGCAGTAGCAAGCTGGCGGGGCGAAAAAATGATAGAATGGCAAAATGATTTTATTCGCACATCTGCCAAATATAATTTTCCTATCCACAAACCTATCGCAGACCTCACGGAAGCAGAATACACACTGCTGTGGGAGGGTAACAACAATGTAAGTGGCATCAATGACTTCTTTAGTATGGTAGAGCAAAACCTCTACAAAATACAATATAGGGTGATGCAGGCACGCTATAGAGGGCGCACTTCGTGTATGGTGTGCAAAGGCACCCGTCTGCGCAAAGAGGCACTGTATGTAAAGGTAAATGGTGCAACTATAGCCGACCTTATGTTTATGCCTACTGACAAGCTATATGAATGGCTGAAAAACATAACACTTTCTCCGCACGATGCCACTATATCCAAACGTATACTAACGGAGGTAAACCAACGCATGAAAACCCTGTTGGATGTAGGCTTGGGGTACCTTACGCTTAGTCGTCTGGCCAATACACTATCGGGAGGTGAAAGCCAGCGTATACAGCTTACTAAGTTTTTGGGTAGCAATCTTACTGATTCGTTATACATACTAGACGAACCCAGTATAGGGCTGCATAGCCGCGATACTGAGCGGCTGATAGGAGTACTGAAAACACTGCGCGACTTAGGTAATACTGTAGTAGTGGTAGAGCATGATGATATGATGATGCGTGAGGCAGATTATATCATAGACATGGGTCCACTGGCTAGCCATCTGGGTGGAGAAGTTGTGGCAGTAGGGCCGTATGAAGAGCTTATAAAAAATGAAAAAAGTCTTACGGGCAAGTACCTGAGCGGAGCTATGAGCATTCCGTTGCCAGCCATAAGGCGCAAGCCCACCGGCTGGATACGCATAGAAGGCTGCCGACAAAATAACCTCAAAAACATTGACGTGAGTATACCGCTCAATGTGCTTTGTGTAGTGACTGGTGTAAGTGGTAGCGGTAAAACCACGCTCATAAAACAGACGTTGTACCCAGCCCTACAAAAGCACTATGGCGAAAGCGCCGACAGACCGGGCATATTCAAGAGCCTGACTGGCGACCTCGATAATATAACCCTTGTAGAACAAGTAGACCAAAACCCTATTGGAAAGTCATCGCGTAGCAACCCTGTTACTTACGTAAAAGCCTATGACGAGATACGTAAGCTATATGCCAAACAACAACTATCAAAAATCAGAGGATTTGAAGAAAAACACTTTTCCTTCAACACCGATGGTGGTAGGTGCGATACCTGCAAGGGTGAAGGTGAAGTAGTGGTAGAGATGCAATTCTTGGCAGATGTACATTTACTATGCGAGTCGTGCAAGGGCAAACGTTTCAAAGACGAAGTGCTGGAAGTAACCTACCGTACTAAAAGTGTGTATGATGTACTGGAGATGAGTGTAGATGAAGCCATTGCATTCTTTGAAGAAGAGAAAAAGCTGGCTAATGCGCTTAAGCCCCTTAGCGATGTCGGTCTGGGTTATGTGAAGCTAGGGCAAAGCAGTGACACCCTGAGTGGTGGAGAAGCGCAGCGTGTAAAACTGGCATCGTTTCTGGGTAGAGGTCGCATGAAGGACAAAGTACTATTCATATTTGATGAGCCCACTACTGGGCTGCATATACACGACATCCGTAAGTTGTTACAGTCTTTTGATGCACTCATAGATCAGGGCCACTCTATACTAGTAGTGGAGCACAACACAGACGTGATAAAGTGTGCCGACCACGTGATAGACCTAGGACCCGAAGGTGGTAGTGCTGGTGGCAACCTGCTCTACGAAGGTCCACCCGATGGGCTAAAACTGGTGAAGGAAAGTTATACAGGGATGTATTTGTAAAACAACGAGGTTTACTTCACCCACACATATTTTGTTTGAGTGTACCTCTTTATGAACAAGTACTTACCCTTAGTGCCGACCAGTGTATTGCTGCTGAATGCGCTAAGTGAAAGTCGTACATGTTTTTTTGAGAATAGTTGTATCACTTCTTTGGGGATGGCTATGTTGCCGCCATTGCTGGCTGCATAGTACCTGAATGTGGTGAGGCTATCGTTGCTCACAGGCAATGCTATTTCTAGCATAGAGGTGTCTGAGTGAGGGGTATTGGTATCGTAGAAGTAGTAAATGTTGTTGAACGAATCTGATACTGTATCTGGTATCAATATAGAGCTAAACGGGAATGGTTGTGTGTTGGCATAGGCAATGTTTGCTCTTCCCTTCAGTATCCACGACACCTTAAAGTCAGTGCTGGTAGAGTCTTGTATATAACTGTCTCTGGTATAGAGCAATTCACTGTTTCCTGTCAGCGACTTTCCATTTACTATTACTTGTCCGCTATCGCCCAGAGATGTCACAGATGCAAAATACATTATGCTGCCTCTATTTGTTGTCAGCGATGAGTCGATGATTATGTTTGCCGAAAATACATCTGTGATGCCGCTGGTGTCGTACGGTATTATTAGTGAGGCAGGGTAGGGGGTAGTGCAGCAGTTGGTTTGTGAGTTGGTATCTTTTTTGTTGCAGGAGCTAGCCGCTATCAACGCTATCAGTACCCACAGTGCTACGCATATTTTTCTCATACCAGTAATTAAGGCTATAAAAGTAAACCAAATTCAACAATTGTCTTGCACAGTGTGTCAGGTGTGCTTGCCTTCAAAAAAATAGTCCCCTGCAAAAGCAGAGGACTAAATGTATGTGAGAACAAGAGTTGTACTAATGCTGCACAGAGAAACGAAGTGTTTTACTTCTGCCTTCTGCCGATACTTGTAGCAGATATATGCCAGCAGGAAGATTTCCTGTATTTATTTTTTCATTTAGAGTGCCAGCTACTAGCATTGCATCTTTGGTGTACACAACCTGACCTAGTGGATTGATAACAGCCACTGACAACACCTCGCTGCCTAAACCTTGCAAATCTCCAGTTATGTTGAAGTTGCCATCGTTAGGATTTGGGAATAAAGAGATGTCATACATCAGTGAAGATATATCTGCAACCGATGTATTGGGGTGAATTGTCAGTTTGTTGCTCTGCTTGATAGATGGTGAAGTACAAGCCATTACCGATGTCACTACCAGCGATACTGTATCGTAGCGGGTTACATTCAGCTTTGTGTAAGTAGTATTTGTAGCACCAAATATATCACCACCATTGAGTTGCCACTGGTAGGTAGCACCTACACCTGCATTGTAAACAGTAGAGGTAAAGGTGATACTATCGCCGGGGTTAACAGACACACCAGGATTTGCAAAAATGTATACCATCAGTTCGTTAGTGATAACATTCATTTTTATGGTGTTGCTGGTAGCACTTGCCGGGAAAGGACATAGCGCATTGCTATTTAACACACAACTCACTTCTGCACCATCAGTAAGGGTAGATGAAGACCATGTAGGCGACATAGCACCTACAACAGGCATACTACCTATCATCCATTGATAAGCTGGAGACACGCCAGGGTTAGTAGCTACAGTGCTGAAATTTACCATCGTGCCACCACATACTGTATCATTAGGGCTTACGTTTATACTAAGCGATACTGGTGTGTTTGGTGTAATGGTTACGGTAACCAATGTGGCAGCAGATGGACAACCATCTACAGTGTCTACTACAAAGTAGTTACCAGCATTAGCCGATGAAATAGGCGAAATAACAGGAGATTGTACGTTAGAGGTAAAACCCGCTGGTCCACTCCAAGAGTAGTTTCCTGGCAATGTTGACGCAGTGTCAGCATATAGATATAATGTGCCTCCGTTACAGTTCAGAGCACTAGCAAACGCTACTGGCGCAGGTGGTGTAAAGTCGTTTACTACTACATCTACAGTAGCAGTTGCGGTTGGGCAACCATTATGTGTTGTTGTTACAGAGTAAGTACCTGCATGAGCCAGTGTTATTGCCGCTCTGGTAGGATTTTGTAATGCAGATGTGTAAGATGCAGGACCTGCCCAAGCATAAGAAGAAATAGACCAAGTTGCAGTAGTTGTCAAAAATAAAGTATTGCCTACACACAATGGTGTGTTAGCACCTACTGTAACTGCAGGCAGACCGCTCACTACTGTTATGTTCAGGAAATTATCTACTGACGTATAGGCAGGATTGCTGGCTACTAAACGTATTCTGTAACCTGTGCCCAGTGTAGTGCCAGCTGGTATAGTACAGATGATATTGCCAGTGGTGGATGATGTCAATGTTCCAATTACTACTGGTGCTGCAAAGCTGCCAGTGATATCAGACATCTGCACAGAAAATACATTGCCTGGCTGATAGTTGAAATTGACTTGATAGTT
>CAZRPA010000237.1:0-4590 GCA_964601855.1 uncultured Flavipsychrobacter sp.
GAAACAATATTTGAATCAGGAGCGGTGATCGAAAACAATATTGGCAACTTACATATAGACTAGCCTAATGCTGCCAAACTCCTAGGTATATTTGAGTTGACAATTTCTAAAAACCTGATAAAAAAAATAGAATTGATATGGAAGATAGAATACCCCGGATAACCAACGACGACATCAAGCGAATTATAGAACGAGACTTTCCTAAAAACGAAAAGGACAGAGTAATAAAAACACTAAACAGGTATAAATCAGAAAGTGAAAAGGGTAGAAATAGACTACATGCAGCCATTTTGAAAATAAGTGACAGAGTAATAAAAACACTAAACAGGTATAAATCAGAAAGTGAAAAGGGTGCAAATAGAGTACATGCGGCCATTTTGAAAATAGCTGACGGTAGTCTTGAAAAGGTAGAAAAGTATGTGGAAGTAGCGATAATAGACTATCGCGATGTGCTTTCTTGGGCTGAATATCCAAGTTATTCGAAAAATCTTTTTGAAAACGTTTCTTATGAAAAAAAGAAGCAACGAAACGATGATGACTGGCAACAGTACAACGAATGGTTAAACAAACCCTCTTCGCATCTGTAACACCCACCCCAACTCCCCACTTCCCAAAATTATTTTAACTTTATGTTTCATACTGATAATGAACAGATTAACAATGAGCTATTCTTACATAAAAATCAAGTGCTGGATTGCAGTAGTTTTTATGAGTGTCATCGGCACTCTTTCTGTTAGCGCGCAGCTACCCACTCCCTTCGATCTTCCCGCCAGTATACCCACCCCCTCTTGGGTCAAGCTCACCAACTGGAGCAAACCCAATGTATACACCATTGACTCTCTCATAGAGGTCTACAAGGCCACCGAGAAAAAAGAAATCACCACCGACTTTCACGAAGACCCCTACCTCAATGCATACATCCGCTGGCGAAACCAAATGGCGCCCTTCATCCAGAATGATGGCTCCATATTATACGACCAAGACTATGCGCGTCGTCAGCTCCTACAGTCGATAGAAAACCAAAAAGCAAATACCAACACAGAAAAAACCGCCGCCAAAACCACTGCTCCAGCGAACTGGACAATAGTAGGTCCTACTCAAACCTACAAGGTGGGCACTGGCGAACTTAGAAACTATCAGGCAAACATTTATTGCATAGCCATAGCCCCCTCCAATCCCAATGTGCTCTACGCAGCCAGCGAGCCCGGCACCTTTTTCCGCTCTTCCGATAAAGGACTGAATTGGGTTTCTATCAGCGAGTCGCTCACCACCTGTGGCAACAAGTCCATAGCCGTCGACCCCTTTAACGAAAACATTGTTTACACCTACGATGGCTCTGCCAATTCATTACTCAAAACCGTTACTGGTGGCCTCACTTGGTCGGTACTCACCTCTTACACAGGTGGCGGTGGCAATGCTATTGCCATCAACAGGGTTTCTGGTCGCATCATCATCACTGGGTCTACCTCTATCTACTACAGCGACAATGGCGGCACCACCTGGACCATGTCCACCGGCAGCACCCTCACCAGCACCCATTACGATCTCGCACTCAATCCCGCCAGCCCCGATACTGTTTATGCAGTAGGTGCCAATACTGGCAATGTTTTGGTCTTACTCAGATCTACCAATGGTGGCACTAGCTTCACAGATGTTACAGGCTCCATGGCAGCCACCAACACCGCTGGTGCTCGCCTCTCTGTCACACCTGCCAATTCCAGTTATGTCTACTGTATCAATATCGGCTCCACTACACCCCCTCGCCTCATCAAGTCTGTCAACTCTGGCTCTTCTTGGGCAGTTACCGTTACTTCTACCGCTACAGGTCTTACCGGCACCTCAGCTACCACGGGATTGGGCATGTCCAACGGTCAAGGTTTTTACGATCTCAGCATTGTAGCTTCCCATTCCAATGCCAACCACGTTATTGTAGGCACTACCACCACTTACAAGTCTACCGATGGTGGTGTCAACTTCTCTCCCCTCGGTGGCTATCACGGCCCATTTGGGCTTCACCCCGACTTGCAGCATGCTGTAGCCTTGGGTGGCGACACTTACATAGCCACAGATGGTGGCGTCAATTACTCTACCGACTTCTACACCAACACAGCCAACTGGTCTGTGCGCAACAACGGCATTCGCAGCTCCGACTTCTGGGGCTTCGGTCAGGGTTGGGACGAAGACATAGTTGTAGGTGGCAGATACCACAATGGCAACACTGCAATCTATGATGTATACGGTGGTGGCAAGTCACTATCATTGGGTGGCGGCGAAGATGCTACTGGACACGTATATCACGGCTATTCGCGTACCATGGGCTTCAGAGACATTGGTAATCTTATTATCCCTTCGCTGCTCGCAGGCACAGTACAGTACTCAGCACCCAATGTCCCTAATTCTGTATGGCCTCAAGACGATTATTATGGTCAGTTTTCCAGCAAGCTCATGTCCGATCCCCGCTACTCCAATGTCTTCTTTCTCGGCAAGGATAGCATCCTCTGGAAGTCTGCCAACCGTGGCTTCTCTTACACGGCCCTCCACAATTTTGGCAACAACAACAAGGTTTGGCGGTTCGATATCGCTCGCAGCAATCCCTCCGTTATCTACCTCTGCGCCACCAATGGTTTCTACAAAACCACCGATGCTGGTGTTACTTGGTCTACCATCACGCTACCCGCAGCATGGCAATACTACAATACCGATGTAGCTATCAATCCGCTCAACCACAACGAGGTATACCTCTGTATGGCTAATGGTGGGGCTGCCAACAAAGTATTCAAGTCGCTCAACGGCGGCACTACCTGGGCCAACATCACAGGCAGTGTATTGGCAGGCAAAAAAGTAGCCTTTCTACAGTTTCACGGCGGCACCACAGGTGGCGTGTATGCGATCACCAACAATCGCCCCTCCAAAGTTTACTACCGCGACAGCACCATGTCCGACTGGGTCAACTTCAGCAGCGGCCTTCCTGAGGGGCTCGAGGCACGCGTAGGTGCCCTACTCTTTTACCGCGATAGCAAGTTGCGCCTCGCTGGCAATTGCAGCATTTGGGAAACACCCCTTTATGCCACTGCCGCACCAGTATCCCAGCCCATGTCCGACAGACAATACGTAGGTTGCGCCCGCGACACCGTCAACTTTTTCGACTATTCTATGTACAATCATGCTGGCGCCACCCGCACTTGGTCATTCCCCGGTGCCTCTTGGGTCAGCAGCACATCTGCCTTACGTCCTCAGGTGGTCTATCCCGGTCCCGGTGCCTATAGCGTATCGCTCACCATCACCGATGCTGCCTCTCTTTCACACACCCGCACCATCGATAGCATGGTTATTGTAGCAGACGATCATTGCAGCCCCGACACCGTAGCCGGTACTTGCCTGCAGCTCAATGGCACCTCCCAAACCGTTAACCTTGGCACTGCCAATATCAACAGCAATACCTTTTCCATCTCCTGCTGGATACAGCCCGCCGGCAAGCAGAGCAGCTTCTCACAGATCATAGGCCACGCCGCCTATCCGGGTTCGGATGGTTACGGCTTTGGTTTAGGTTTCAAATTCAATGGTTATACCCCTAATCTTATTTTGTGCTACACAGATAGTATCGTCAATTACTCAGGCACCAGTACCCTCGTCTGCGATAGCACTCGGTGGAACTTTGTAGTCCTTACCTACAGCCCATCTGGCGTAGTACTATACCTCAATGGCATTGCCGATACCGTCAACAATGGCCCCATGCCCATCATAGACCTCTCCCAAACCCCCTTCCTCCACAATTTCGATGTGCACAATGGTCAGGGCTCTAAGTACAAAGGCAAAATAGAAGAAGTCAAGTTTTACAACTACACCCTCAGCCAGACCGAGGTGCGCGAAAAAATGCACCTCATCTCCGACCCCTTCACAGAGCCGGGTCTTATCAAGTATTTCCAGTACAATCAGTACGACCCTACCAGCGGCAGCCTTTACGATGTCCGCAGCAACTTCAACTCTTTTGTTCCTGCCGCCAACATTGTCACCTCTACTGCTCCCGTTAGTACGGGTCGGGTCTTCCGCAATCCAGCTGTTACCTCTGGCGGACTAAATAGTTTTCCCGCAGCCGGTGTCAACCTTCATTTGCCCACTACCGGCACATACCCCAATGGCGAAGTCGTGGCCTTTCACCTCTTCAGCAATCCCGATACCAAACCCGACTTCCGCCCCACCGTACCGGGCTATTTTATCATCAACAATTACGGCACCAATGCCACCTTCACGCAGCCCGATAGTGTCACCCTCAGCCAGCTCAATGTAAGCTACTCTGGCTACAATGCCGGCGATTTCAGACTCTTCAAAAGAGCCACCGGCGACTTTGGCAATACTTGGAGTGCCGAGCTCGACAGTGCAGCCACCTTCCTGTATGCGCTCTCTGGCAGCACCCTCACCTACACCGCCAACGGCTACGACACCGTTTTCAATAGTCAATACCTTATTGTCAACAACGACACCACTACATACACCACCACCACACCAGTTCGCACAGGCACCTACTGCTCCATTTCAGACCTCTACCCCAATCCCACTAGAGAGTGGACCAAAGTCAATATCCATGTACCA
>CAZRPA010000238.1:0-4550 GCA_964601855.1 uncultured Flavipsychrobacter sp.
TCTGTCACTACCGATGGTGATGTAACAGGTCTATCTACAGGTATAGCCTCAATCATTTATACCGTTACCAACGCATGTGGCATTGATACCGCAACGACAAACATCGATGTAAACACAACTCCTGATGCGGGTATTGTTACTGGCGACTCTATAATCTGCGTAGGTACTACTGCTTCGTTTAGTAATGCTACTTCCGGTGGCTCCTGGTCTTCTTCTAATGCTACAATTGCATCTGTAGGTTCTACAGGTTTAGTAGATGGCAACACTGTTGGTACTGCCATAATATCTTACAACTTAGGCAATGAGTGTGGTACTTCATCGGCTACAAAAACTATAACAGTAAATCCACTGCCCGATGCAGGCATGCTTACAGGTGGTGAATCTGTTTGTATCGGTAGTGAACTTAGGCTTTACAGCTCTGTTGAAGGCGGCACTTGGAGCAGCAGTAGCGATGTAGTATCTGTCACTACCGATGGTGATGTAACAGGTCTATCTACAGGTATAGCCTCAATCACTTATACCGTTACCAACGCATGTGGCATTGATACCGCAACTATAAACATCGCTGTAAACACAACTCCTGATGCGGGCATTGTTACTGGCGACTCTATAATCTGCGTAGGTAGCACTACTTCGTTTAGTAATACTACTTCCGGTGGTTCATGGTCTTCTTCTAATGGTACAGTTGCAACAATAGGTTCTACTGGTTTAGTAGCGGGTAATACTACTGGTACTGCCATAATATCTTACAGCATTAGCAATGAATGCGGTAGTGCATTTGCTACTAAAACTATAACAGTAAATCCATTGCCTGATGCTGGCACCATTTCAGGGGCATCTTCTGTTAACTCTGGATCTTCTATTTCTTTATCTTACACCATCGCAGGTGGCACATGGTCTTCATCCAATCCTGATGTTGCTACAGTTAGCAGCACTGGTATTGTCACCGGTGAATCTGCGGGCACTGTTGTCATTTCTTACACTATTACTAACAGCTGCGGTAGTGAATCTGCCACTAAAACTATAACTGTAAACGCCGTGCTGGAAACCGGCATCACTGGTACACTTACTGTTTGTGTGGGCAGCACTACTTTGCTCAGCAATGTTACTACCGGTGGCACCTGGAGTAGCAGCAATACAACTAGAGCTATTGTTAATGCTGAAGGTGTGGTAACAGGCGTCTCTGTTGGCACTGTAACAATTAGCTATACTTTGTCTGGCACTTCTGTTAGCGCAGTTGTTACAGTAATTGCAGCACCTACAGTGGGCGCTATATCAGGTTCGTCTTCTGTGTGTGCTGGTAGTAATATTACCCTCACTATTCCTACATCAGGCGGCACATGGAGCAGCACTGATGTCGCAGTGGCTACTGTAGGTAGCACAGGTATCGTAAGCAGTGTAGCAGCAGGCACTACAACAATTAGTTACACAGTGTCAAGTGGTTGTGGCAACATTGCTGCTACCAAAGTGGTTACAGTTATAGCCCTCCCCGCTGCAGGTACCATATCTGGTGCATCATCTATTTGTCGCACCACTACTACTACTTTGAGCAGCACAGTAGCCGGCGGCACATGGAGCAGCAATTATGCAGCAGGGGCTTCGGTTAATGCAAGTACAGGTTTGGTTACAGGTTTGGCGGCAGGTTCATTTACTATCAGCTACAGAATGACCAATTCTTGCGGTACATCTTATGCGATGTTCCCTATTACAGTATTGAATGCACCATCATTAGGCGCTATATCAGGCACAGCTTCAGTGTGTGCTTCTGCTACTACTACCCTTACCAACACCACTACCGGTGGCACATGGAGCAGCACCAATACTGGTGTAGCCACTATTGGTGTCGCCACCTCAGGTGCAGTTACCGGTGTGGCAGCAGGCACAGCTACTGTTAGCTATACTGTCACTAACATTTGCGGCAGTGCTACTGCTACCAGAGTAGTCACCGTCAACCCGCTGCCAGTAGCTGCTGTTATTACCGGTGCAACTACACTATCGGCAGGTACTACTACTACCCTTACCGCAACTCCTGCTGCAGGCACTTGGTTGTCGGGCAGCGGTGCTATAGCATCGGTCAATGCTGCTGGTGTCGTAACCGGTGTAAGTGCAGGTATTGCCACTATTAGTTACAACAGGTCTAATACCTGCGGCATCGCTACTGCTACAGTAGCGGTAACTGTATCTGCAGCTACCACGCCTATTACTGGTACACGTACAGTATGTGAGGGCTCAACAACAAACCTCACTAATGCAACAGCAGGTGGTACTTGGAGTACAGCCGATGTAGCTACTGCAGTTGTAAACACAACCACAGGTGTGGTAACAGGCGTAGCCGCAGGTACTACTACTATTACTTACACTTTCAGCAGTGGTGGTAATGTCACTGCTACTGTTACTGTAAATGCTGCACCTGCAGCCTACACAGGTAGCGGCATACTGTGTTCAGGTTCTCAGTTAAATTTGGGTAGCATCATACCCGGTTGCACATGGACCAGCGGCACTACAGCCAGAGCTACCGTGGTAGCTGCTACTGGTATCGTTACCGGTGGCACTACGCTAGGTACAGTAAGCATATCTTACACCAATGCCGCAGGTTGTCGCACTATTACACAGCTTACCGTTACAGCACCAGTAGCACTTATCACTGGTGTGTCTAGCCCATGTGTAGGCAGTACATTTACAGCACTCAATGCCACAGCTGGTGGCGCATGGAGTAGCAGTAATACCGCACGTGCTACTATCGACGCATCCAGCGGATTACTGACAGCTATAAGTGGTGGTACAGTTACTATCAGCTATACCATCAGTGCCGGTTGTGTACGCACCACTACCGTAACAGTAGGTACACCGCCTGCTATCACGGGCAACCCCAATGTATGCCTCGGACAAACCAGCTACATGGCAAGCAGTGGCGGTGTGTGGAATGGCAGCAGCAACCCAGCAGTAGCCTCTTTAGCAGCAAATGGATTTGTAACAGGCGTGAGTGAGGGTACTGCAATTATCACCTATCGTTCTTCTTCTAATCCTACTTGTTTTGTAACACAGACGCTAACTGTCAACCCATTGCCTTCTGTTATCGTTCCAGTTGCATTGTGCCCTACTCAATCTGCAACACTCACCAGCACTCCAGCAGGTGGTACATGGACCAGCTCCAACTCGTCTACAGTATCAGTAGATTCTATAACAGGTTTGGTAACAGGTATTTATTATTCCTCAGGCATATCAGTTGCCAATATTACCTACACCTTACCTACTACTTGTAGCAGAAGTGCAGTAGTAACTGTAAATCCTGCACCGGCACCTATAAGTGGAGGAACAGCCAATATATGCTTAGCAAGTAGTTTATCGCTTTCCAACAGCTCTGTAGGTGCATGGAGTAGTGCCAACCCATCTATAGCCACTATTACCGCTGGTGGTGTAGTAACAGGTGCATCAGAAGGATTAGCTACTATTAGCTTTACCAACTCAGTTGGTTGTGCCAGAACTTTAGTAGTTACGGTTAATGCCATCCCCGGTGCCAACAGTGGTACAACTAGCTTGTGCAGAACCGCTACTACTACCCTGAGCAACGCAGCAGGTGCAGGTACATGGACCAGTAGCAATTCCTCTACAGCTAGTGTAGGTATGAGCACGGGTATAGTAACCGGTACCAATGTGGGTACTGCAAACATCACCTATACCAGAGCAGCGGGTTGTACAAGTGTAACAGTGGTAACTGTAAACTCTTGTGCTCGCCCAGGCATGAGTGAAGGTAATGATGGTGACAATATTGTATTCAGTGTATCACCCAACCCTACAACTGGTGCTATCAACTTAACTACAAATGTGGCAGGTAAAATAGAGATATACACAATAGATGGCAAAAAAATACAGCAGTACGAAGCGAAAGCGGGTACTACTAGTATCTCATTACCAGCAGGAATTGCGAATGGTTTGTACATGCTACGCTTCAGTGATGCAGATGGTAGCAGCAAAATGGTAAGACTGGTGTACCAACAGTAAAGGAGTAAATAATAGATAGTGAATATGGGGTAATGGCGTAGCGGCTATTACCCTTTTTTTGTGGTGGTATATCTCAGCTTTATTTGGAACAAAATATATACGGATACTTAATTTGAATTATCGAATTACCTAAAACAAAAAAGCATACATCCCTAGTAGGATGTATGCTTTCTGAATAACTATTGAGTTAGCGTATTATGCAGTTACATTGCCATACATTTCAGCTTTCAATGCTTTAATGCGGTCATTAGTAAAATATTCGTCAAATGTCATTTCACGATCTATCAGTCCACTTGGGGTTATTTCCAGTATTCTATCCGCTACAGTGTTAGACAATTCATGGTCACGACTGGTAAACAGTATCGTTCCTTTAAAGTCTTTCATACCATTGTTGAGCGCTGTGATACTTTCCAGATCCAGGTGATTCGTTGGTTCATCCAGCATCAACACATTACCTTTTAGCATCATCATACGACTCAGCATACAACGCATTTTTTCACCACCGCTCAGCACACTCGATTTCTTCAAAGTCTCCTCACCAGAAAACA
>CAZRPA010000239.1:0-4443 GCA_964601855.1 uncultured Flavipsychrobacter sp.
GCTACCACCTCAAAGTAGTGCGTCTACCAATTTCGCCATCGCCGCATCTGAGGGCTGCAAATGTAATAAGAATTTAGCAAAAGAAACAAGACGCAGTGATTGTATGCCAAATCTTTTTTGATGCTTGTTTATTCTATTATCAGCCTCTTTACTACTGGGGTTATGTTTTCATCTTCAAACATTACCCTTACCAGATACAGACCTTTGGTCATAGACATAGTAGGTACTGTATAGGCGTTGCCATGGGCTGTTTTGTCTTCATATACCAGTCTGCCAGTAGGGTCGGTAATAGCTATAGCGCTGATGGTAGAAGAGGTAGTAATGTTTACTTGGTCAGTGGCAGGATTGGGGTACAACTGAAAGGTTGCATATTTGTCGGTAGTGTTTACAGAGGCAATATTGGTGCATACCAGATTATACAAAAACTCCTTTGTAAGAGAGTCTACAGTGTTTAGTTTGGCAGCATTACCGTTCCATGGCACATGACCATCACCTGTGTATACTTTGCTCATGTGGTATACGCCATTGGCAACATAGGCAGATTCTAACTGGCCTAGACCGCATAATTTCACATTCACCGTACCATTGAGCGGGTTGGCACAATTGTAGGGAACAGTGTTATCTAAAGTGCCTTGTACGTTTACTGATGGCTTATCTGATGCACCTATAAACGAAGGGCTATTGAGTGCTCCTGCTAGGTTGATAGCTGCTTTGGTTTTGGTGGTGTAGCCGTCATTGCCACTGTTGCCTTCAAATCCACCATTTACATTCATAACATCGGCTATGGCTGGTGGGCACTCTGCTAAGTTGCTCAGGTATACTACATGCATATACAGCACTGCACCTGCTGAGTTGCCCCCCACAAATATATTGTTAGTGTCTATTTTGTAGGTGTTGGTGGTGGCAGCATCTTTCATAAAGTATCTGATGGCTGCTTTGCCATCACTTATTGCTTTTACTACTATGCCCATGGGTACTGTGGAGTCTGAGCTAACTAGGTTTATGAGCGTGCCCAATCTGTAATTGATAGAGGCAGTAACATAGCCTCTTTTGGCAAAACGATTACATAGCTCTACTACTGTAGCGTCATCAGTTTTACTGCCCCCTATGAAGCTGCCTCCATGTGCTAAAATGATGAGTGGGCGGGCTGCATAGGTGTCGCCATCGGGTTGATAGATATCCATTTGCAGGTTGTGAGGGGTGGAGTAGGTAACTGTCGATTTTGTGACTGTAGGGAACAAGTCGGTGAGGTATCTGCCGGTGGGGCACTGTGCCATGGCGGCATCGCTGCCAGCTATTCCTAAACCTAGAAGTAATGTTTGTAGTAGTTTTTTCATAAAGAAAATTTAATGTTGTAGATACTTACAAAATACTACTTTTTGTGATTGTATGTATACGGGATTACTTTTTTTTAGGCATTATAATTCGATACCGTACAAAGGTGTAGGTGGGTAGAAATATTATTTATTGTTTCTGTGTGTTGTTTTTAGAGAAAAACAGTGTGCTGAAACATATAGCAAGATATGCCGTAATGGGGGTGAAAATGATCCGTTCTAGGTTGGTTTTGGCATATAAATTGCCGAGGGTATTGAGCATAAATAGCAAGGCAAAAATAGCCAACAGTACTTTGTTGAGTATATAGGGTAGGGGTTTCAACCATAACCTAAGGTTGCTCATTGAAAATAATAATAATATTATATTTACTGATATAGATACCAGTTCCAGATTTATAATATCTCTTTGTATGGAGTGTCTGCCACCCCATACAATAGAGGTGGGTATGTAACCCAATAGTACTAGTATGTGAAAAACGATGATGGCTGCAAAAAGCAACACCATAGACCAAGAAGCAATAAGAGTAAATTTCTGCATATTGCCGATGCTGTATGAAGAATCAATACCTATCTGTGGTGCATAACAACTACGCTACACAGCTGTTCGTTACCAGTCTCTGTTGCGGTGCTTGTGGAAAGAATGATATTTTTTCTTTTTCACGTAGTGGCTTTTGTGTCCGTATCTCCTCCATGTGCCCATATAACAACTACTTAGGTTGCTTAAAAGTAACAGTAATGCAATGGTGCGGAGTATTTTGTACTTCATATAATACAGTGTTGAACCGAGAACTAGTATAAATAGGCAGCTAATATCGGAAAAATTCTGACAAATACCTATGGAACTGAATTCTTTTGTTCAGTAAAATGTGTAATAAATTATAAGCAGGCCGTTTACTGCTGTTTTTAAAAATTGTATTTGCCTTCGTTTATCAATTGCTTAGCTATGCGTCTGCGGGCTTCTTTGGTGTTGTAGCTAGTGGTTTTGGTGAACCGTTTTATACCTAGCAACATCATGCGCTGAGTGTCGCCTTCTGCAAATGCATTGATGGCGTTTTTGCCACAATGGCTAATGCGATCGGCAGCATCTGCGATAAACGTACGAGCTACGTCGGCAGCTAGTGCAGCGTTTTTGTGACTTGTAGTTTCCATTTTTATGGCGCGCAATACCAGGCTTTCCGCCTGAAAAGTATCTATAGCCATATCGGCGATGTACATGAGTATTTCTTGTTCTTGCTCTAGTTGCATCATGAGTTGCTGTGCGGCTGCGCCTGCACACATGAGTATTGCTTTTTTGAAATTTGCCACCACCTTCAGTTCTGCTGCAAAAGGAGTGGTATCTTCTGTAAAGTCTGGAATACTCATGAGTTCTTTTTGCACTTCCATGGCGGGCCCCATAAGGTTGATGCGTCCTTTCATGGCTCTTTTGAGGTACATATCGAGTATGAGTAAACGATTGATTTCGTTAGTGCCTTCAAAAATTCTGTTGATTCGGCTATCTCTGTATGCTCTGGAAATATTGTATTCGTCAGAGTATCCGTTGCCGCCATGTATTTGCACTCCTTCGTCTACTACATAGTCTAGTGCCTCTGAGCCCAGTACTTTGAGCATGGCACATTCTATGGCGTATTCTTCGGCAGCACCTAGCAGTGCATCAGTTTTGCCGGTGGCGTTTAGTTCTTTTTCTTTTAGGTCTATCCAACTAGCGGTACGGTATAATGCGGCATCTGTAGCAAACACACGAATGACCATCTCTGCCAGTTTGTGCTGTATGGCTCCGAATGATGAAATAGGTAGATTGAACTGCTGGCGGGTGGTAGCATAGCTGAGCGCGGTATTGATGGCTTTTTTGGCACCGCCGTTTGCCGCTGCACAAAGCTTAAGGCGACCAATATTGAGTATGTTGAATGCTATGATGTGTCCTTTGCCGATCTCGCCTAACAGGTTAGAGGCTGGTATGGTGCAATCTTCGAAAAACAACTGACGCGTGCTGCTGCCTTTGATGCCCATTTTGTGTTCTTCCTCACCAAAGGACAAGCCCGGTGTGCCTCTTTCTACTATAAATGCGCTGAACTTATCGCCATCAATTTTGGCAAAAACAGTAAAAACATCAGCAAAGCCACCGTTGGTGATCCATATTTTTTGACCGTTGAGAGTGTAGGTACTGCCATCTGCCGATGGGGTAGCTGTAGTTTTGGCAGCTAGGGCATCGGAGCCAGAGCCGGGCTCGGTGAGGGCATAGGCACCTTTCATTTCGCCGGTGGCAAGGCGTGGTATGTATTTTTGTTTTTGCTCGTCTGTACCGAAATATAATATGGGTAACGAACCTATGCCATTGTGGGCTGCCATAGCTACCGCAAATGAGTGCCCGGCACCCAGCGACTCATTGACGAGGGTAGCTGTAACAAAGTCTTTGCCCAGACCACCGTACTGCTCGGGGAATGCTGCACCCAGCAAGCCGAGTTGGCCGGCTTTGTCGAGCAAGGATGGCATGATATTATCTTTTTGTAGGTCTATATCGGCTACGTGTGGAAATACTTCCTTTTCGAGGAACTCTTCACACATCTGTATAATCATGTGTTGTTCTTCGTTGAAGTCTTCGGGTATAAAAACGTTTAGGGGATCGGAGGGCTGAATGAGAAAAGATCCGCCGGCTATTGATGTTTGTATGTTCATAGCATTGTTTTTATAAAGCTACTCAGAAATACTATAATAATAAAGTTAAATAATGCAGTACGTTGAGGAATGGTGATTTCTGGTTTTGCCGGTTTGTTGCCGGTTATTTGTAGGTTTTGGTGTGTAAGTTGTTGATAATCAATACTATTCGTTTTTGCAGGTTGTGGTTTGTCAGAATCAGGATTTACAGGATTTAGGGATTTACAGGATGTGGGCTGTTGTATCGTCTTGAAATAAGTTGACAATTTTTAATGGTAGTCCTGCTACCTGTTTACATTGTAAGTATGGGTGCTGTGGTTTTGGGTTCATATTGTGTTTGATTGTTATTTCCGGTTTTGCCGGTTTTTTGCCGGTTATTTTTGTGTTTTTTGGTGTAACTTATTGATTATCAATACTATTCACTTTTCCGATAGCCTTCGCATAAAGCTATGGCTAC
>CAZRPA010000240.1:0-4414 GCA_964601855.1 uncultured Flavipsychrobacter sp.
CGGGTGATTCCAGCAGCTATTAAAGCCACCATAACCCCACCAGTTATTCCAACCCCATGGAGATCCCCACATAGAGCCATACCCCCAGCCAAAACCTACGGTAATACCTGGCCTCCATGGATTGTATCCCCAATATGGGTCATACCAAAAACGGTTGTACCAAAATGGATTGTAGAACGTGCTGTAATAACCCATGTTGTAGAAGTCATTATCAAACCTATTCAGCCTGGTGCTATAGTCGTAGTCGCTATCATAGTCTACGTATTCTGCACCATCACCGCCGTCTTGATAATTATCTGGTTGGTTGGTGTTGTCATTTTGTTGGCTGTTAAACCCGTTATCAAACCGGTCTGCACCCTTGTTTCTCCTTCTTTCTTGCCTTTCTTCTTCTCTGGTATTTTTGCTTTGGTCTGCACCAGTTGCATAAATATCATCTACCTGAGCGTGAACCCCTTGAAAGATTCCTGCCAGTAATAGGCTGGTTATCACGAAACGTTTCATTATGAATAGTTTTTGCTTGAAAATCCTTAAGTGAAATTACTACTTTTGCGGCAATCAGTAAGACAAGCTAGTCAAATTTAACAAATAATGGATATGCTGCCCTTTGCCTTACTGACACCTCTGATACTACTACTAAAAGCGTGCCAAAAAATTTATGTCTAAAGAAATCACATCACGAACCGCCGATTATGCCCAATGGTATAACGATATAGTACTCAAAGCCGGTCTGGCAGATTACTCAGCCGTAAAAGGCTGTATGGTCATAAAGCCTCATGGCTATGCCCTTTGGGAAAACATGAGAGATGTGCTGGATAAAATGTTCAAAGAAACAGGACACCAGAATGCATACTTCCCATTGTTCATCCCCAAAAGTTTCTTGAGCAAAGAAGCCGCTCACGTAGAAGGTTTTGCAAAAGAATGTGCTGTAGTAACCCACTACAGGCTCAAAAACGACCCCAATGGTGGTGGCGTAATAGTAGACCCCGATGCTAAACTGGAAGAAGAACTAATAGTTCGCCCCACCTCCGAAACCATCATTTGGAACACTTATAAGGATTGGATTCAGTCTTACCGCGACCTACCACTACTCATCAACCAGTGGGCCAACGTAGTGCGCTGGGAGATGCGTACCCGTTTGTTTTTGCGCACCACTGAGTTTTTGTGGCAAGAAGGGCATACAGCGCACGCCACTCGCGAAGAGGCTATAGAAGAAACTCAGAAAATGCTTGAAGTCTATGCCACTTTTGCTGAGGAGTATATGGCATTGCCCGTAGTGCGTGGTGTGAAAACAGCCAACGAACGTTTTGCTGGTGCTGAAGATACCTATTGTATAGAGGCACTCATGCAAGATGGTAAAGCACTGCAGGCAGGCACATCGCACTTCTTGGGTCAGAATTTCGCCAAGGCATTCGATGTTCAGTTCAGAGACAAAGACAACAAGCTCGATTATGTGTGGGCTACTTCATGGGGAGTATCTACCCGTCTGGTAGGTGCACTGGTTATGGCTCATAGCGACGACCAAGGCCTTGTATTACCTCCCCGCATAGCGCCACTACAGGTTGTGGTTGTACCCATTTTCAACAAAGATGTAGCTGCTCAGGAGCGTATCAACAACTATGCTAATGAGCTAGTTGCTACACTTAAAGCACAGGGTGTAAGAGTAAAATACGACAACGACGATAATGCTCGTCCAGGATGGAAGTTCGCTGAATATGAACTCAAAGGCGTACCAGTTCGTATAGCACTAGGTCCGAGAGATATGGAAAACAATGTTGCCGAGGTAGCGCGGAGAGACACCAAAGAAAAAGCTAGTATATCGCTAGATAACTTGGCTGCTCATGTCATCGACCTGCTTGCCGACATACAGTCTAACATGTTCATCAAAGCGACCAACTTCCGGAATGAAAACACCAGAAAGGTGGATACTTGGGATGAATTTATACGTGTGCTCGACGAGCAGGCAGGTTTTGTTTCTGCCCATTGGGATGGCACGCCTGCTACCGAAGAAAAGATTAAAGAATTAACCAAGGCTACCATCAGGTGTATACCACTCAATAATGAGCAAGAAGAAGGTAAATGTATCCTTACCGGCAATCCTTCTTCTCAGAGGGTGCTATTTGCCAGAGCCTACTAGAACATAATTGCCACACAAAACGAGGGATAAACCACTTTCACGGTTTATCCCTCGTTTATTTATGCTTACTTAGTTGTAACAGTTTGGTATCATTCTTTCTGTTGGTACATAGTGGTACTTCCATCCTTATTGTATCAGATAGTACACATTGGTAACCCATTTGTTGCTATCGCTTTGGTTGCCGGGGTACAGCATATATTCTTCTATGGTCAGCCAGCTTACCTGTCCAGCATCAGTCACATGTTTGTATAGTGCCTCATGCACTGCCTTTATGCTGGCATAGCCACCCTTATGCGTAGCCATATAGGCCTTACTAGCAGGCACTGTAGCAAAAATAATACCCTTTATAGGCAGGTCTGTATCTGTTACAGGAACACCTATCATCACATCAGTCTTTTGTTCTACAGTATCCCATGTGTAGTATATACCTGTTCTAGCACCGGTCACCTTCACCGGCGACGTTCTTGCCAGCAGATTGTAGGTATCACCCATAAACGTTTCCATATCGCTCCACTGCACCGTATCGCGTATACCTGCTACTATACGTGCTGCATATTCTGTTTCTTTTATGTCTATGGGTATTTTCACACTCGTAGCTATGTATGTTTTCAGGTTACTTAGGCTTCGCTCTAGGTCAGCACCCATATACTTATCTAGGTCAAAGAGCACCAGTGCAGCATTGGCCAGAAACGGAAAGTGTTTGTGAAATGTCCATGTCACTTTTACCATATCTGCTGTGTCGGCTACTATTATAGCACCGTCCGCTATCATTTCGGCAGGTTCAGTTACGTTAAATGAGTATTTCATGGTAGTACCTTCCACACCATCATTTTTTATGGTGCCGCTTCCGCTCACACCCTCATCGCCCTTCCATTGCAGTGCGCTACCCGGTGTGCCATCAGTACCAGTGTAGGTAATGGCTATTGTGCTGTCATTGCTCAGTATGGTGCTCCAGTTTGCCCAGTTTTTCAACTTCGATACCTGCTCAAACACCACCTCCTTCGGTGCCTTTATCAGCACACTTCGTTTCACCACCACATCATTGGGCTGCACCACAGCCAGCGTCAGTATAATGGCAGCCACTATCAGCAACAACCACAAATTGAATCTTATGAACTTCTTCATGGCCATAAAATTAGAAAATTAGCCGAATTTATTTCAGTCATCGTTCCTTATAGTATGTTATCTGTTTGCTTACTTTTACTACATCATGTCATATTTTCCTGTTTCCAAGTCGTTACCACACACTACTCACTTGTCTCAGTTCATTGATGCACAGTATTTCCCAGGCATGGCTGTCACTTGCTCCATCATAAAGTCTGGGGTCAATGACACCTACCTAGTTACCACTCCTACTGGCAAAGCCATTTTCAGACTGTATGCTCTCCACTGGCGTACACCTGCCCAAATCGCTGAAGAACTAAGGTTTGTACTCATGCTACAGTCAGCGGGTATATCTGTTTCATATCCTATTGCCGATGTTGCCGCACAGTACATACAATCATTACCCATGCCAGAGGGCGATAGATATGGTGTATTGTTTTCCTATGCCCAGGGCGACAAAGTACATAACTTCAGCGAGCAGCAACACTACCATGCAGGTGTCCTTATGGCTCGCATGCATCTGCTCAGTCACAATTACAGCCTTGCCAGAGATACTTACAATGAAGACACCGTTTTGCTTCAGCCACTCAACGTCTTATCTGGTTTTCTGGGCGCCGATACCGATGAACTGAAATTTATGAATGCTGCCCAGCAGTATCTGTTGAAAGAGTGGGGTAGTGTCAACCCTGCCACCCTAAGGGTAGGTGCAGTTCACCTAGATTTATGGTTCGATAACATGAACGTTCATGAAAACGGCAACATTACCATTTTCGATTTCGATTTCTGCGGCAATGGATGGTTGTGTCTCGATATAGCTTATTATATCTTGCAATTGCATTATGTAGAGCGAGATGAAACCATTTGCAATACCAAACTTGCAGCTTTTCTCAGTGGCTACGAGTCTGTTACACCTATTCCTCCCTCAGAGCGTACTATATTGTCTATGCTGGGAGTAAGCTTGTATTACTTTTATTTAGGGGTACAGTGTAGTCGCTTCGATAACTGGTCCAATTCTTTCCTTAGCGAAACCTACCTCAAGAGGTTTATTAGCCAGATATTGAAGCGTTACTTCGATCTCCAAAAACTAGGACCTTTACCTGATTCTAATACATAATCCAAATCTTGGGGGGGGGGGGGGGGGGGGGGGGGGGGGGGGGGGGGGGGGGGGGGGGGGGG
>CAZRPA010000241.1:0-4377 GCA_964601855.1 uncultured Flavipsychrobacter sp.
CTCTAACACGGCAACTTTATTAGTGCACTTTCATCTGTTTATTTGCATGCGCACATTACACTTTTCACTGTTAACGCTTACTTTTGCTACCCATGCTTCCTAAAGAAATACTACTAAAGGCATATCGCCTGATGATGACTGCCCGTGCTATGGCAGATATTTATGATACTAACAGACCCGTATGCAAATACGTGCACAGTACATCTCGGGGGCATGAAGCCATTCAGCTTGCCACTGGCTTTTTGCTGCAACCATGCGACTTCGTAAGCCCTTATTACCGCGACGAAAGCCTGATGCTGGGTATGGGCTATCGCCCTTACGAGCTTATGTTGCAGCTATTGGCCAAGGGTACCGATCCTTTTACAGGTGGCAGAGAGTACTACAACCACCCCAATATTCGCAGAGAGGGTTTCCCCGGCATTATTCACCAGAGTAGTGCCACTGGTATGCAAGCCATACCTACCACCGGCATAGCGCAGGGCATACAATACCGCGAAAAAGAAAAACTATCGCAATACCCTGTACCTCCTGTTACTATTTGCTCACTAGGCGATGGCAGTGTTACAGAGGGCGAGGTTAGTGAAGCGTTTCAGTTTGCAGTACTACACCAGTTACCTATTATATATTTAGTTCAAGACAATGACTGGGGTATTTCCGTTAGCAGCGATGAGGCACGCAGTATGAATGCCTATGAATTTGCAGCTGGCTTTAAGGGTATGGAGCGTATGAGCATAGATGGCAGTGACTTTGTAGCATCATATGCCGCTATGGAGTCTGCCATAAACCATGTACGCACTCACCGGTCTCCTATGTTGGTACATGCACGTGTGCCACTATTAGGGCACCACACATCTGGTGTACGCAAAGAATGGTACCGTACACCCGAAGACCTGGCAAAACACTACGTTGATGACCCAGGCCCAAAGCTGAAAAAACTACTCATCAAAACCTATAAAATCAGCGAAAAAGAACTGAATGCTATAGAGGAGGAAGAAAAAGTATTTATACAAAATGAGTTTGATTCTGCCGTAGCAGCACCAGAACCCGACCCACTTACTGTAACAGACCATGTATACCGTCCCTCGCCCATTACCGAAGAAAAAGGCAATCGTTGCCCAGCCGGCCGCGACAAAGTAGTAATGGTAGATGCGGCACTACATGCAGTAGAAGAACTTCTGCAAGATTACCCCGAAGCACTATTTTACGGACAAGATGTAGGCAAAAGATTAGGAGGAGTATTCAGAGAGGCAGCTACCCTTGCCGATAAATTTGGCGACAACCGGGTGTTTAACATGGCCATACAGGAGGCATACATTATTGGGTCAACCGTGGGCATGAATGCTGTAGGGCTGAAACCTATAGTAGAAGTACAGTTTGCTGACTACATATATCCAGGTATCAATCAGTTAGTAACAGAAATCAGTAAGTCTTGTTACCTCAGTTGTGGCAAGTATCCGGTATCTATGATACTGCGTGTGCCAATAGGTGCTTATGGTGGTGGTGGCCCATACCATAGCGGCAGTGTAGAAAGCACACTGGCTACCATAAAAGGTATAAAAATAGCCTACCCTAGCAACGCTGCAGACATAAAAGGACTGATAAAAGCAGCCTATCATGATGGAAATCCTGTAGTGATGCTGGAACACAAAGGACTATACTGGAGCAAGGTACCAGGCACAGAAGATGCTAAAACTGTGGAGCCCGACAGAGATTACATCCTACCCTTTGGAAAAGGCAATGTGGTACTAGCTGCCGATGAACAAGCTATAGAAAACGGAGTATCAATCTGCATCATCACCTATGGCATGGGCGTATACTGGGCCAAAAACGCAGCCAAACAATATCCCGGTCAGGTAGAGGTCATTGACTTACGCACCATTTACCCGCTCGATGAAGAACTGGTTTATACCACAGTGCGTAAACATGGCAAGTGTATAGTACTAACAGAAGAACAACTACGTAACTCGTTCTGCGAGGCACTAGCAGGCAGAATAGCACAAAACTGCTTCAGATACCTAGACGCACCTGTACAAACAATAGGCGCACTAGACTTACCTGCTGTACCTATGAATATGGCTCTGGAAGCAGCAATGCTGCCCAATGCCGACAAAGTAGCTGCACGAATAGGAGAACTATTGGAATGGTAATATTACCGTGAACATGCTGTGTATCACCCTGGCTATTACCGGGATATATAACTATGAAATACGGATGGATAACTAGTATCAGAAGTAAAGGCAAAGAACTTTTTGAGGTTATTGCCAATGAACAGGTTAAAATAAACATTCTGCAGGCTATACCCTTCTGGATTGCCTCGTTCATTACGGGTGTAGTAGCTGTTATTTACTCCAAACTATTTACCTATTCAGAGGGTTTATTGCAAAAAGCCCTCCATTGGCATGCATGGTCTATATTTCTGCTGGCGCCTTTGTGTTTTCTCACAGCGTGGTACATCGTAAAACTCTTTGCCCCCAATGCCAAAGGTAGCGGCATCCCTCAGGTTATGGCTGCACTGGATCTGTCATCTACCAAGGATGAAGACAAAATATCTGGCTTGCTAAGCATACGCATTTTACTCACCAAAATAGCCTCCAGCTTCCTTATGGTGCTGGGTGGAGGTGCAGTGGGCAGAGAAGGTCCCACTATCCAGATAGCAGGTTCGGTATTCAGAATGGTCAACAAATGGATACCTGCTACATGGTCTAAACTTTCCGAAAAGAGTTTTATACTCACTGGTGCAGCTGCGGGTCTGGCTGCAGCCTTCAATACGCCACTAGGTGGTATCGTATTTGCCATAGAAGAGCTGGCCAAAGTACACATCAACTACTTTAAAACAGCACTTTTTGCAGCCGTTATCATAGCAGGTCTTACTGCACAGGCATTACTAGGCCCTTACCTCTATCTGGGTTATCCCGACGTAAAAAATCTGAGCAAACTGGTTTTTCTAGGTGTTGTGGCTACCGCCATTGTATCTGGAATTTTAGGTAGTTTTATGTGCAAAATAATACTACGTATCATACGTTGGAAAAAAACTCTTAACAATACCAAGAGCATACTATATATCATAGCTACTGGTCTGATAGTAGCTACAATAGCATACACGGTCAACACCCACATATTAGGCTCTGGCAAGGAATTGATGAACGAAACTCTATTCAGCGCTAACAAGCACTCCCCATGGCACACAGTACTACTCCGCATCTTAGGCCCCATATTATCCTTCAACGTAGGCGCTGCTGGCGGTATTTTTGCCCCATCTCTTGCTGCCGGAGCTGCTGTGGGTTCTTTCCTTTCGGGCATTATGAATGTAGTGGGTGCCAACGCCAACATTCTTATACTCAGTGGCATGGTGGGTTTCCTTACTGGCGTTACCCGCACCCCATTTACATCAGCCATACTGGTACTAGAAATGACAGACCGTCACAGCGTCATTTTCCACCTCATGCTAGCAGCCATGGTAGCCAATATCGTAGCACTTATGATAGACAAACACTCATTTTACGAACAACTAAAAAAAGGCTACCTTGATGATGCAAGAGCAGAGCCCACTACTCCACCACTATCCCCCTCCCCACATTCCCCTTCCCCCTCTGCTCCTCCAGCAGCATAGCCTCATAGGTCACATTACCATAGCTGCGTATGCCGTCTTGCTGGTTTTGCGCCCTTAGGTAGTTGTCATATATAGTACCTGAGTAGCTAGATAGCAGCCCATGATATTTTTTGCTTAGCAGCTCCAGCGTGTCTATATGCGCCTTAGTAAGCACAGGCAACGTAGCCGCTAACGTCTTTGCCGCATTGGAGTCCATATAATACAAACGTCTACTGGCATACAGCCACAAATTGAGATAGGCTGAATACCTAAACGTAGCATTGGTTGTAGTGGTGCTCAGTGTGTATGCCAACAGATTAGCATCACCCTCAGCAGCTATACCTGCTTGATGCGCCATCTCATGACACAGCGTAAACGGCATCATAAATTCTGGCAACTGCCTCGTCACCTGTCCCTCACCCGTAAACGGGTTGAAATACCCATCCACCGCCATCCGCTGCATCAGCCCGCCATACATAGACGGTTTTATACCTAGTCCATATCCCTTCACACTGCTATTGGTATACCGGCTGTAATAGGTCACCGCACTATCATTAATCTCCGCTATACTCATTCTGGTATATAGCGGCGCATACTCATTCAGTTTGCCAGCCAGCAGCAACGTGTAGCTACTCAGTGAGTTCTTCAATCCTTGTTTGTGCTCATCAGCATTGTTGTAGTGTGGTGGCTCCAGCCCCCACACCTTTGCAAGAGGAGGTTTGCTATAGTGTGCCCCCCAGCCCACCACAAACATTAGATACACCACCAACAGCACATTAGCAGCATTG
>CAZRPA010000242.1:0-4311 GCA_964601855.1 uncultured Flavipsychrobacter sp.
ATCCACAGTTTTCAAACATAAAGTTCCGAAATTGAAGTCGTATTCCACACATAAATTAATTTACACACCGTAATCCACATGTTACTCACATAGCTTTGTGCTGAAATCATTTTGTTAAGCGTTTTTTTAAGAAGCTACATTTTGCTATCATCATAGGCTATCTTTGCCCAAATTCATTTTCAGAGATGACTATTTCTTATCAATGGCTGCTACAGTACCTACCCACTCCCTTACCAGTAGGCGACATTAGCAACATTCTTACATCAATAGGCCTCGAAGTAGAGGCTGTAGAAACAGTAGAAAGTATAAAAGGTGGCCTCAATGGGCTATTGATAGGAGAAGTACTCACCTGTGCCAGACATCCCAACGCCGACAAACTAAGTGTAACTACTGTAAATCTGGGCGCAGAATCGCCAGTGCAAATAGTATGCGGAGCGCCCAATGTAGCCGCAGGTCAAAAGGTTGTAGTAGCTCCCGTAGGTGCCACAGTACACCCCACCGATGGCGAATCTTTCCTGATAAAAAAAGCTAAAATAAGAGGCGAAGAAAGTGCAGGTATGATATGTGCTGAAGACGAAATTGGACTGGGCAAAAGTCATGATGGCATTATGATTTTACCCTCAGACGCTGTCGTAGGAACTACTGCTCGTAGCTACTTCGGTATTCCTGATTCAGATTTTGCCATACATATAGGTTTAACCCCCAACAGATCTGACGCCAACAGCCATATCGGTGTAGCCCGCGATGTATGTGCGTGGCTATCTCACCACCACAAAGCGCAGCACGTAGTCGTTAGCCCTACAGTAACCGACATCACTTCTACTGAGGCTGCTCCTATTGCAGTATCCATTGTCAATACTGATGCCTGCCCCAGATACACAGGTGTATACCTCAAAAACGTCACTGTAGCTGATTCACCCAAATGGCTGCAAGAAAAATTAAGCACTATAGGTGTTCGCAGCATTAACAACGTAGTAGATGCTACTAACTATGTGCTGCATGAGTACGGACAACCCCTACATGCTTTCGATGCCGATAAAATTGCTGAAAACAACATAATAGTTACATGCCTTGAAGAAGGCACAACCTTTTTAGGGCTTGACGATAAGGAAAGAAAACTAAGAGCGGGCGATTTAATGATATGCGATGCCAATGGCCCTATAGCTATGGGTGGCGTATTTGGTGGCAAGGATAGTGGCATCACTACTGCTACCACCAATGTTTTCTTGGAGAGTGCCTACTTCTCGCCCATGCACATCAGGCGTAGTTCGCTACACCATGGCCTGCGCACAGATGCCGCTACCCACTTCGAAAAAGGAGTCGACATCAATAATGTACTACCTGCCCTTCAGCGAGCAGCCGCATTGATTACCAGTATAGCTGGTGGCGAAGTAGCTTCTGCTATTGTAAATGTATACCCACATACATTGCTGCCAAATACAGTTGATGTTTCTTACAACTACATCTACAAATTGAGCGGCAAAGACTACGGCAAAGAAGCTGTCAAAAACATACTCATTGCCCTGGGTTTCATAATAGTTGCAGAGTCTGAAGACAATCTTACACTCGAAGTACCCACCAACAAACCCGACGTTACACAACCCGCAGACATTGTAGAAGAAATACTACGTATAGACGGTCTGGACAATATTGCCATTCCCGAAAAACTAAATATCTCTCTTATCAAAGCCCTACCCAGCGACAGAGAGATGAGACAGCGAATAGCTCAATTGCTGTGTGGTGCAGGCGTGCAGGAAATAGTTACAAACTCTATAACCAATAGCAAATACTACCCCGAGCACCCTACCCTAGTGCGTATGATAAACAGCCTGAGCAGCGAGCTGGATGTAATGCGACCATCTATGCTAGAAAGCGGACTGGAAGTTATACAGTACAATTGCAACCGCAAAAGTACCGACCTCGCTCTGTTTGAGTTTGGCAACGTATATGGCCAGCAGGACGCAAAGTATAATCAGGAATCCCGACTGGCTATATGGATAACCGGTAACACCACTAAGGGCAACTGGCAACAAAAAGCTACAAAAAACGACATCTACTACCTCAAAGGGCTGGTACAGAACTTGATGAGCTACAGTGGTATTGGCAATACCGGAATGTCCTATGCCGAAACCGGCTCAGAAATAACATGGAAATGGAAAAACCAATCCCTGTGCTCTATATCTAAAGTATCTCAAGAACGGCTCGGTTTATTCGATATCAAACAAGAGGTGTACCACGCAGACATACACTGGGATCTGTGGGCTAAAGCAGCCGCTGCAGCACGTATCAAATACTCAGAAGTCCCTAAGTTCCCTGCCGTAAACAGAGATCTGGCTATAGTCATTGACAAACAAGTTACCTATCAGCAAGTACAAGACGTAACAGCACAACTAAAAATAGCGGAACTTAAATCTTTCGGATTATTCGACATTTTTGAAAGTGAAAAACTGGGCCAAGACAAAAAATCCTACGCGCTCAACTTCACCTTCCAATTGCAAAACCGTACATTGACTGATAACGAAACAGAAGACCTGATGAAAAAACTGTCTGATGCTTACAAAAACAAACTTAGCGCCCTAATACGTGAATAATGGAAGCCCTAGATAACCTCAGTAAAAAAATAAACTTGCTCCTCAAAAAGCAAGCTACACTCGAAGCCGAAAACAATCGGCTCAAATCCGTAATTGCTGCTCACGAAGAAACCGAGAAAAAACTTAACGCTCAGTTGGCCTCACTAGACAATAATCTGGTAAGTGTTCGCATAGACAACAAAACTGAAAACACGGAAGAAAAAGAAAATATGGTTCGTCAGCTCGATAAACTAATACAGGAAATTGATATCATACTCAATACCCTCAATGACTAACAAGCACTCACACCATATTTTTATAATACTGGCAGTTATCCTGACACTGCTACACATGTCGTGTACGCAGGAAAGGCAACCCTGCATCACACCAAGGTATGCCAGTCTACTACTCAAAACAGTTAGGCCAGGCACTACTGGCACCGCTATTGACACGCCTATGCCATCAGCAGTTTTTGGTGCTATCACAGATTCAGGCACTAAAGGCATTATGTTTCCCCGCAGTGCCACCTTTTCTTTATCTCTGTCACCCATCAGCGACTCTTGCAGGTGGATATTTGCACCAGATACTGCTGTGAGTACTCTTTTAGATACCATCCTGTTTAAATATACCCGTCAACTAGAATTTATCTCTAATGCCTGTGGATATACTTATTTTTACGGACTCACTGGCGTTACCAGCACAAACCGAAACATTGATTCCATAATCGTCACCAACACCAGTGTTACCAACAATGTCAACAACAGCCATTTACAGGTATATATTCGCCCTCGGCCTTAGTGTTCTTTGCCTGCTGGGAGCAGTACCTGCATTTGCTCAGTCAGACACCGCCACAAACACTGAAGAAAAAAAACCCGATCGCCCCAAAAACATAGCTGGGCATCAGCTCGCTATTGGCTTTGATATCGCGGCTCCCGTTCGCAACTACCTCTCAAACAATAAGTACAGCTATGAACTAGAAGCCAACTATTACCTGAAAAACGAATTTTATGCTGTAGCCGAAGGCGGCTGGGGTGGTTCTGATGTCAATTTTACAGACCTTAAATACACCACCACAAACTATTTCGGCAGAGTAGGCTTCAACAAAAGCATATTATACAGAGAAAGCCCCCACGACTGGGATATGATGTTCATAGGCATGCGGGCTGCACTGAGCAATGTCAACCGTGGTGCTGCAACATACACAGTCATAGATTCTGTTTGGGGCAATCAACCTGGCATTAGCACTGGTAAAAATTTCATAGCCGGATGGCTGGAGATAACTACGGGTATGCGTGTAGAGCTTGCCAAAGGGCTACTTGCCGGCTGGAACCTAAGAGGAAAGTTTCTGATGAACGGAAAATCTTTTAAAGATTTGGCTCCGCTTAACATAGCAGGTTATGGCAAGGGCGACAAAAACGCCAATTTCGATTTCAATCTCTACCTTGCCTACGCTATCCGCTGGAACAGAAAAACCATCGCCCCTCCCCAAAAAGCCGAATAACTACCACCCAAGACCTGCACATACGTCATTTTTTATCAGTATAATTCAACCACATTACCGCTCAAAACAACGCTAATCCCCACCATTTCCACACTGTCTGTATAGTTAAAAATAAATTCAAAATAATCTCGCTACCTTTGCGCCTTGATTTTTTATAGTTTGGGTGTGTCGTGTTACTTATAAATATAATTTTTAAATTATATCTCTTCACCACTCCCGCTACTTTACACAGACGCACAT
>CAZRPA010000243.1:0-4244 GCA_964601855.1 uncultured Flavipsychrobacter sp.
CATACATTACCTTCACGCTTCATGTGACGGGTAAGTGCCTGACGAGCAGCTTCTATCTGGCGATTGGTAATCCACTTTGGCTCCAGTGCCTTCAGACCAAATGATCCGAAAGATATCATGGCACCACGCTGAGCGTTACCTCTGATTCTACCTTTATGCGCCTTACGATGTTTCGTTTTTTTCGGTTGTAACATTGTTACATTTTTTATTAAAGTATCCTTATAATATTATTACCTGCGTCCACCACCAGCAGCTCCGCCACCTGTGCGACCACCACCGCGACGATCACCGCCACCTGTTCCACCGCCACCACGACGATCACCACCTTGACCACCACGACGATCACCTCTTTCTCCTCCACGCTCACCACCGCGAGACTCAGCACCCTGGAAACCACCTGTAGGACGGTTGCCACGACTATCAGAGTTTGCAGAGAAGTTAGGATTCAAATCACGCTTGCCTAATACTTCACCTTTACAAATCCAGATTTTCAAACCTATTTTACCATATACAGTCATTGCATATACTGACGCATAATCAATGTCCATACGGAAAGTATGTAATGGAGTACGGCCTTGTTTGAACTCTTCACTACGTGCAATCTCTGCACCATTCAAACGACCACCAGCTTTTATCTTGATACCCTCTGCACCCATACGCATTGCAGTAGTAATTGCCATCTTGATAGCACGTTTGTAACTTACGCGACCTTCTATCTGACGGGCAATAGTTTCACCCACTATCATTGCATCAAGCTCAGGACGGCGAATCTCCATAATGTTGATCTGCACATCGTCCTTCTTAGTAAGGTTTTTAAGCTCTTCCTTGATACGGTCAACTTCCGTACCACCTTTACCTATAATGATACCAGGCTTAGATGTATGGATAGTGATAATCAATTTACCTAATGTACGCTCGATAACTATGCGGGAAATACCACCTTTGTTGATACGTGCGTTGAGGTAGTTGCGAATTTTATGATCCTCTACCAGTTTCTGGCCGAAGTCCCTTTTCTCGCCATACCACATTGAATCCCATCCGCGGATGATACCCAACCTGTTACCTATAGGATTACATTTTTGACCCATTACGTTGATTATTAAACTTGATTATTTTTAGTTTTCTGTGTTTTCAGTTACTGTTACCGGATTGCGGCTATCCACTATAATTGTAATGTGGTTGCTGCGTTTACGTACACGGTATGCACGACCCTGTGGAGCCGGACGCATACGCTTCAGCATACGACCACCGTCTACAAATATTGTCTTTACATACAGATTGGCTTCTACAACATCTACTCCTTCGTTCTTTACTCTCCAGTTTGCAATAGCGCTAACCAGCAATTTTTCCAAAGGAACAGAATTATGCTTAGAGCTGAACTTAAGAGTATTCAGCGCATTTTCAACCTCCATACCACGGATCAGATCCGCCAGAAGACGCATTTTGCGCGGCGATGTCGGTAAGTTTCTTAAACGAGCAACAGCTTCCATTTATATTACTTTTTATTTAGCCCCTCGCCATCAATGGCTATAAGGCAGAATTATCACTTAATTATTCTATTTATTCAACAGGTACAACTACAAGTTACACCTACGATACTACTTAGTACCGCTATGACCTCTGAAGTTACGTGTAGGAGAAAACTCACCTAGTTTGTGACCTACCATGTATTCAGTTACATATACAGGTATAAATTTGTTACCATTGTGTACCGCAAACGTCTGACCTACAAAATCAGGAGTAATTGTGCTACGGCGACTCCAGGTTTTAATTACACCTTTTTTTGCCTTTCCTTCAGCTATTGCTTCTACCTTTTTGTTAAGGTTAGCATCTACATAAGGTCCTTTACTAATTGAACGAGCCATTTTCTTTTATTTTTTATATCCCTACCCGATGAAAGGCTTTCACCAAGTATAGTACTCTGTTAATTGTTTAACTATCAAGCCTAGCAGCTTCAAAAGTCTTATTAAAAGACCTTAGTTAGATGAAAGCTTCTTACCGTTTTTACGCTGTATAATCAATTGGTTTGAAGACTTAGTTCTGCTACGTGTAATCTCACCTTTAGCGTATTTACCTTTACGGCTACGTGGGTGACCACCAGAAGAGCGACCTTCACCACCACCCATCGGGTGATCTACTGGGTTCATCGCTACACCACGGTTGCGTGGGCGGATACCTTTCCAACGGTTACGACCTGCTTTACCCATAGACTGGAGCGCATGATCACTGTTAGATACTATACCTACAGTAGCCATACATGTACTCAATACCTTACGCAATTCACCGCTTGGCATTTTCAATACACAATACTTTTCTTCTTTTGCATTCAGCTGTGCATAAGTACCGGCTGAACGAGCCAAAGCACCACCACGACCTGGTTGCAACTCTATATTATGTACCACAGTACCCAGTGGCATGTTTTTCAAAGGAAGTGCATTACCTACTTCCGGAGCCGCTGCTGCACCACTTACTACAGTAGTACCTACCTGCAAACCCTGAGGAGCTATGATATAACGCTTCTCACCATCTACATAATTCAACAGTGCAATGAAAGCAGTACGGTTAGGATCGTATTCGATAGTCTTAACTGTAGCTTTGATGTCAGTCTTATTACGTTTGAAATCAATGATACGATACTTGGTTTTGTTACCGCCACCTATATAACGCATTGCACGACGACCCTGAACGTTACGTCCACCGGTACCAGACTGAGACTCAAGAAGGCTCTTCTCAGGTACATTAGTTGTTACCTCTGCATAAGCGTTACCTATTCTCCAGCGTGTACCGGCTGTTACCGGTTTGTACTTACGTAATGCCATTTTTTATTCTGTTAGCTAATGTGTAGTGGGCTTTACCCGTTCACACTAATTGTTATTATGTTAATTTATAACTTCTATTCGCAACCGATTAAATCGGATACTATATTACTGTCCTGTAAACAAGTCAATAGATTCACCTTCAGCAAGCGTTACTACCGCTTTTTTGTAAGATGGCTTACGACCAGACAATAAACCAGCCTTTGTAAACCTTGACTTACTCTTAGCAGGCACTACTATAGTATTCACGTCTGCTACACGCACGCCGTAAAAACTCTCTACTGCTTTCTTTATTTCCAGTTTATTGGACTGGTGACCAACCACAAATGTGTAGCGACCGCTGCGTTCCATTTGCAGATTTACTTTTTCGGTAATTACCGGCCGTATCAACACTTCAGATAGTTTCATTGTATCTATTTTATTAGCCGACGCAGTACGAACTTTTGCTCTATCTGCTATCGTTGTTATTACTTTTTTTCTCTTTTACTACGCTCAGTGCTTACGCAACTTCTGCAGCAGGCTCTTCGTTAAACATCTTTGCAGCCGACTCTGTGAATATCAACACACTCGCATTAGTTATGTCGTATGTATTCAAATCACTCAATACTACAGTTTTGTTAGAAGATAGATTTCTTGCACTCAAATACACGTTAGTATCATACTCTGGCAATACAAACATTGTTTTTCTGTTTTCACCACGAAGTGTTTCAAGCATTGCAGCAAAATCCTTAGTTTTTGGTGCAGCTATATTCTGGTCTTCAACAATAACAATCTTGTTTTCGCGAGCTTTGTATACCAGTGCAGATATCTTAGCAAGATCTTTCACCTTACGGTTCAACTTGAAGTTGTAGCCGTGTGGCAATGGACCATTGATAGTACCACCACCCTTATACAAAGGGTTACGGATATTACCTTTACGAGATCCACCAGTACCCTTCTGCTTGTGCAGTTTCTTAGACGAACCATGCACTTCTGCGCGTGTCTTAGTTTTGTGAGTACCCTGGCGTTTTGCTGCCAGATATTGTTTTACCGCAAGGTAAATACAATGGTCGTTTGGCTGTGCACCGAATATTTCATCAGGTAGTTCTACCGAACGGCCTGTTTTTTCGCCTTTACTATTTAATACGTCAACTATCATGACAAAATTAATTCTGAATTAAAACAATAGATCCGTTATGCCCCGGTACTGAACCGCTAATCAATATGTAGTTTTTGTCGGGGAATACTTTTACAACACGCAATGCTTTGATTTTTACACGGTCGTTACCCATGCGGCCTGCCATACGCATGCCTTTGAATACACGACTTGGGTAAGATGAACCACCTATAGATCCTGGTGCGCGCTGACGGTCATGCTGACCATGGGTAGCTTCACCCACACCGCTAAAACCATGGCGTCTTACAACACCCTGAAAACCTTTACCCTTG
>CAZRPA010000244.1:0-4193 GCA_964601855.1 uncultured Flavipsychrobacter sp.
GAAATAGAAGTCAGCATTCATCCTGACAAAAAAACAAAAAGGAAAATACAAATTTGCGCATTGACTATGGAATTACTAAAGACTCGCGTGGTATTTACGTTGTATTCGCTGAGGCATTTTAAGAACCTATTTCCTGTCGTACTATGCATGTTAGCATTTAGAGGTATTGGGCAGGAAGTGGTAAAAGACTTTCAAACAGACTCTTTTTATAGTAAAGAATGTGACGAGAAGTGTTGCAACAATAAAACTATTCCACCCTCATACTGCCATGTTATTAATACTGCACTTCTCTACTATCCTGAGTTAAAAGATACTCGGTTAACTTTTAAAATAAAAAAGCAAAGATCTCCACTTACAGCACGGCCATCATTCGGTTCTCTTTTTCGCAATGCAACAAAAAGGAAGTACATCATTACCATTAGTAATGAAACTGATGTGAAGTTCACATCTATACAACTGCACAACTTATCGCTCAATGCACAGATTGGCGTTATTGGGCATGAACTTGGGCACATTAGTGATTATAGAAAACGATCTGGTCTCTACTTCATGTATATGTGCATTAGCAGTTTGAATCGTAATGCAACTGATAAAATGGAATACACAACCGATATGCAATGCATAGCTCATGGGCTGGGTTATCAATTGCTTGCATGGAGCATTGAGGTTCGGTCAAAACTGGATATCAAACAGTGGAAAGGAGTAAATGAAGTGTATAGCAGTGAGAGAGAACGATATATGAATCCGCAAAGCATCATAAACGCCATGAAAAACAATGAACTATATAACTAGTTACTGCTATTGTCGTAATGCCGACAAATTATTGGTTCGTCTCAAAATATATTTGTATAAAATTCACAAACATGAACAATACAAAAATAATATTATCTGCACTACTGCTGTTTACTTCGTTAATAGCAAAATCTCAAGTATCAAGGACAGATACCGTAGAGATACTAGAGGATGATCAGGATGCTGTTAAATACAACAGAAATACAAAAATGCAAAAGAGCTATAAATATAACAATGATTTTGATTTTTCATTTGCCACAAATTCCAATCAATCACTGGTAGCATTATCTTGGGTTCATTATCATAACATTACCAGAAACAAAAAATTTAAAATCGGCTACGGCGTGCGGGTAAACAGCCAATTTGGAAGAAATCTCAATTATGCAACGGCACCTGCAAAACTAACATCTGGAAAGACAGGTCCGGGAGTTTTTTTCTCGGAGACTATTAATGAAAATATTGACACGCTCTATGTTAGCACAGCGCAGAACAATTCGCTAAACATTAGCATTAACCTTCAATACACTTTCTTCCGAAAATTAGATTTGGGGTTTAATATTGATGCTATTGGGTTCTCCTTTGGAGGAAATACTACGGGCAGATATGACGCTTACCAGTCCACCAGCAATGGCTCGATACAAACAGCTTCACCGACGCCATTCAACCTGCTGCTGGTAAGCGATAATGACATCGGTATGCTTAATTCAGAATTATATGCCCGGTACTGGTTGAACAACAAATGGGGAATAAAAGCTGGATTGTCATTTGCTTTTACAGAATATACTACAGATAATAAGTTGAGACTTGACAACGACAGATGGAGAAATAAGGCATTGATGGGAATGATTGGCATTACTTACTCACCTTACAAACAAACAAAATAACATAGACAATGAAACGCACTAAATCACTCTTCTTTATTCTGGCTTTTATATTGTCGGGAATTTTACTGTTGTCTGGTTTCATTCCTATAAATGCAGTTAAAGAATTATCGGTCGAATCTTCTACAATAAAATTCAAGATAAAGAACGCTGGATTTACAGTTGAAGGCTCCTTTAGTGATCTAAAAGCGAAAATAAATTTTGACAGAAACGATCTTGCCGGAAGTGATATAGATGCTGTCATTAGCACTAAAACTATCAACACCGGCAACAAAACAAGAGATGGACATTTAAAAGATGAGAAATATTTTGATGTTGCAAAACATCCTATAATTTCCTTAAAAAGCACTTCATTTTTAAAACAAAACAACGATAGTTTTATAGGTCGTTTTAAACTTACCATTAAGCAAACAACGAAAGATATAGCAATACCTTTTACCTATACTGAAAAGGACGGAAATGGGTCATTCAAAGGCTCTTTTACAATAAATAGGCAGGATTATGGTGTAGGTGGGTCAAGTATGATAATGGCAGACAATGTGACCATATTCATAGAAGTAAATACCTCTAAAAAATAATGCTATGCTACAACATACATCAACAAAGCATCTGCTTGAGCTAAAATCAATTCTTGAACAGCTAAATGAAACTGATTACAATAGAGCCTTACCAACATTAAACAATGGCACATTGGGTCGTCACGTACGGCACATTCTTGAATTTTATGAATGTCTGTTTTTATCTGATGCTAGTGACACAATATGCTATGACGACAGGAAAAGAAATTTGATACTTGAAGAGAATATAGCAATTGCATCAGAATATGTAGATACAATAATAGCAAAAATTGCAGGGGTATACGATAACAAGTTCTTGTTATTAAAGTCTCGCTTTGGCTCTGAAGAAATCACAATGGACTCCTCCCTACACAGGGAGATAATTTATAATATAGAGCATACTGTTCATCATCTCGCCATCATTCGCATAGCACTTTCGGTTGAATGCAAGTATATAAGTTTGTCAAGCAATTTTGGGTACGCCGATTCAACAATCCAATTTCTGCAATCGCAAAAAGTAAGTGCTTAATATAGAAATGACTAACCATCGTAAAACAGAATATGCTCAAAGGTAAAAGGGTGCTGATTACAGCCGGGCCTACCAGGGAAGCCATTGACCCCGTAAGGTATATCTCTAACCACTCTACTGGGAAAATGGGATACGCTATTGCAGATGAGTTGTATGCCAGAGGAGCAGAGGTGATACTTGTATCCGGCCCCGTGAATATTGCATCAGCAATTCCTTGTCACAATATCATTAATGTAACTACTGCAGATGAGATGCTGATGGCATGTAAAGCGCAATTTGACTCGTTGGACATAGCAATATTTTGTGCTGCAGTGGCTGACTTTAAGCCTGAATTTACTGCTAACCACAAAATCAAAAAGGATGATTCCGAACTTATTCTAAGACTAATACCTAATCCTGATATTGCAGTTGAGTTTTCAGTATTGAAGAGAGCTGATCAAATAGCTATTGGTTTTGCGCTGGAAACAGATAATGTCCTGAAAAATGCCAGAGTTAAACTACTAAAAAAGAAGCTGGATTTTATTGTCATTAATTCCCCAAATAGATCGGGGTCTGGTTTTGGTTATGACACAAATAGAATAGATATATTAAACGAAAACGGAAATCACGTCTGCTATACGCTAAGGAGCAAAAAAGCTGTCGCTTGCGACATAATAGATTACCTGCAACAAAATTTCATGTTAACCCATGCCTAGGTGTTACATCTGTTCACCACGGTATTCTATTAACATAAGACATTTACTCTTGAAATTTCTATTCAGATGGACAATTTTCAGCAGGATTCAGATTGGAACTTATTCGACTGTCCATGAGAGATTACCCTCATCCGGCTCAAATATTCAATTTCTTCGCCGCTCCATAAATTTCCACCAAATCCTCCAATATCTGGTTCGAATTTTCACCTATCGAGCCTACACTAAATTCAGTCATAAAAATAGCAGTATTTATGCTGCTCCTCTGCCTGCTCCAACTGTATCCCGGTACATTTGAGGTGATACATCTGCATTTACTTTGAAAAATCTGCTGAAATAGTATTCGTCTTCGTACCCAAGGTCATAAGCAATCTCCTTTACCGTTTTGTTTGTGAGATATAGTTCTCTTTTAGCCTCTATAATGATACGTTCATTTATAATGCTTGAGAGTGTTTTATTGAAATGTGATTTTGTGATTTTAGCTAATGTCTTTGGTGTTACAAATAACAATTCAGCATAATCAGCTGGGGCGTGCTTCCTCTTAAAGTTGACTTCTATAGCATCCTTAAGCTTTTGTAAAATAAACGGCTCGTTCTGGCCAGTATGTATTTCCATTCCTTCAGGTTGTTGTTGTGCCTTTAATCGGGAAACGGTTATAAGAAATATCTTTAGGTAAGCAATTAGTAACTCATACTGTGCCAATTCCGGCTTTTGCATTTCAGTTCTCATTTGCTCCAATACC
>CAZRPA010000245.1:0-4169 GCA_964601855.1 uncultured Flavipsychrobacter sp.
TGGTACCCCTTTAAACCGAGATGTCATGGGTAACCCCGAGCCTAGCCCTGTGCGCTAGCCTCGGGGTGTGGCAATCTCGCGCTTTGAGGGGAAAAAGACCTATAAAACAACAAAAAAAGCACCTAATAAATGTAAAATGCGAAAAAATGAGGGTCATTGCGAGCCCCGAGCCTAGCTCTGTGCGCCAGCCTCGGGGTGTGGCAATCTCGCGAAATGAGGGAAAAAGAGACCTATAAGCTATGCGGACTGTCTGGGTAGAACGTGAGGAAGATTATATTTACACCAGTGCTAAAGCATTGTTTTGTAATGCGCCAGACATTGTATCTTTGTCGTATCGGTAATATCTCATTTCGTCAATTTGGAGATTGATTACCGCAATGACATATTGTCCAGGGAAAAATGTCTTTATGATTTGCGCCAGATTACAGGTGACATTAAAGCCCTTAATAATCGCATATTCGCATAACATTTTGTCAACAACGTCTGTAGGGGGCTTGCTCTAAAGAGGCTCTTGTCTATCGAAAATGCTCCAAATGAGCTGCTGTATTGACTTATAGTAGATTTCGGATTTTCTCCCCGGACAGCAATAGTCGGAGACTACGCCAAACTGGGCATTACTTCAAAAAATATTTAGTTATTTTTCGTATAAAGGATTCACAAAAAATAACATTCTAAATATTATTTTGCTATAATTGCAACTTTTACATCTTGTATCTCTTATCAATGAAAAGAAACAAAACTGAATTCATTGTTTTACCTGCATTCCATGGAGATTGTATTCTTATTAAAACGTATGATCTAAACGAAGATGAGTTTATAATTTTACTTGATGGAGGAACGTCAAATACGTTCAAGCATTCCTTAAAAGATGAACTAAAATCGGTAACACACATTAATTTATTGATACTTACTCATATAGACTCTGACCATATTGGGGGCTTATTAATCTTTTCAAAAATAGTTTAATTGAAAAAATAACAGTAGCGGAGATTTGGATAAATCATCCAGATCTAATTGAAGTAAATGAGGGCGAGTTAATCAGCACTTCGCAAGGAGATAATTTAAAAAATCTGATTGATAAAAAATTACCCAAAACAATTGTTCGATCAATAAGCACTGATGAGAAAAAAATCAGCAGAAACGGAATTGACTTTTTTATCTTGTCACCTACTCAGCAAATTATAGAGGAACTCTACTACAAATGGAATGAAGTGCGTGAAAAGAGAAAAAAAAATGACACTAAAATAAATATTTGTTCAAGTAAAAGTGTTTATGGTAAAACTTTATCGGAATTAAATGCGCTCCCATTTAAGCCAGATCAGAAGATATCAGTAGATATCATTAATGCGTCTTCTATTTCCTTTCTATTAGTTTGCAGAGATGTATCTATATTACTTCTTGCAGACTCAAGGCCGGAAATTATTGTTGGTAGTTTAACTAGTTGTGGATTCACCCATGAAAAACCATTAGTTGTGGATTATGTAAAGATATCCCATCATGGTAGTCTCAACAATACGTCTCAGGATCTTTTAAGTTTAATTAGATCGAATAAATACATAATATCAACTAATGGTGGAACTGCCGATCATATGTTACCATCTCGAGAGACAATCGCTAGAATTGTTCACAATACGAACCGAAGTGATGACATGTTGATGATATATTTCAATTATAGCATTCCTAGTCTTAAAGAAAGGCTTGGAGATTTCATCAATGATAATGATCTCGAGTTAGGAAATTGGGATGCTCAACACAAGACAAGATTTTAGAATATAATTTTACAGCATGGAGAAATATTGTGTACGTGTAAAAAGCAACGGAAAGACTGGGAGCGGAGTAATCTTACCAGGAAAGGAAACATTTTATGTATTAACAGCTGCTCACTGTTTTGACACCATTGAGCCTCAAATCGGTGATTTTATAGTACAAAAGCAAAGTGATTACACGGCAGAGTTTACCGAAATAAGTTGCCTTAAATTGGTCGAATTTAATCTTGACCATGATTTTGCGCTAATAGAGGTTGAATTAGATTTAGACGAACAGATTCTTTGCCAATATAAACTGGCAAAAGGTATTTTATCAGAAAATGGTATTAGATTTTGTGGATATCAAGGGATTAATGAAAATCAATACAGGCCCTTTAATGGAAAAGTTCTTTCAGTTAGCGAAGCAAATAAAAAGTTCAAGGTTACTTTGTTGAATGATACTTTTGATCAAGGCGGTGAAGATGGTTCTTTTATTGCCAAAGGACTTTCTGGAAGCGGGGTTTTTATTTATAGGCATAATTCTCCATTTTTAATTGGAATCCTGAACTCTGTTATATCAGATAAAGCATGGAATGACGATATAAATTGTTGCTCTATACTCCATCTACAAGAATATATTTCTGAATATGTCGATTTAAGTAATTGGGAAAACTTGGTTAGTTGGAATGAGAATATTGAAAAAAACCGAACTCAAAAAGAAATAGAAGACTTTAAAAATGGAGATATTGACTTTTTTGACAAATTATATCGAAAAAATCAAGTCTTGTATCCTTCAATAGAACAGGTAGATAAAATTACTGCAAAACAAATCAGGAAGTATATCGCAATGAAGGATAATGTTAAAGCTATAGAAAATCATTTCCCTGTTTTATTCTCTATATTTAAAAATATTGTTAAACGTTTCGTAGATCAAGTAGAGGATGACTATTCAAGAAACGTAGATAAAAGTAGTGAAGCTGTTGACAAAAAGATTGAATTGCAGGAACAATTAAAAAAAGAACTCGAAGTATTACCGTTTTTAACCAATATCGATTTGTCTGATTACCAATTAATTGAATGGCTTGGAGTGTGTACATTAAATTTTACGAAAAATGATTAATATTAAATTAGATGAAAAGCCTACATCTATTTCTATTAGATATAACGCTTATTATAAGATAGTTATATTTTTAGCAATAATAAAATATTGTGGTTATGGTAAAAAAGCCAGCCTAGAACTTATCCATGTTGTGTTTTGGAGTTTGCGTGACAACAATAATTATCAAGTTTTACTTGATTTGGCAAACCAAGTACGTAAGAACTTAGTCCCTTGGACATTTGAGCATGGAATAGAAGAAGTTTTAGCTTTAGGCCTCATTAATGGTTATGTAGAGCGGGTAATTGTGTCTCAGTTACTAGAAATAAAAATAACGGCAAAGGGTATACAAATAATAGAATCTATTAATGAATTTGATTTATTTCAGAATGAAATTGAGAAAATAAAAGCACTAGGAATAATACCCAAAAAAAGATTGAATTTTGCAAATAATCACTGGAATTTAATATAATAGCCACATGTTTAAGATAAACAAATTAAGTGCAGAAATTTTATCTGACAAAAGTAAAGACATAAATGATTTATATGGGTTTGAATTTTCATTTGATAAAGGATTAAACATTATAGCTGGACCAAATTCTAGAGGTAAAACTACAATAAATACTTGCATATATTATTGTCTAGGAATGGAGGAATTACTTGGAGCCCATAATGATAAAGCTCTTGATAAAGCTCTTAAAGAAGAATTTACAATTCATTCAAATGATACTGACGAAGACAGTATTGACCACAAAGTTTTAACATCTAAAATTTTTCTTGAAATTGAAAATGAAAAAAAAGAAATTGTTTATTTGGAGAGATATGTCAAAGCTAACAACGATGAAATAAAAACATCGAATATAACTGTATCCTATTCCAAATTATCTTCTAAAGGAAATAGAGAAACCAATAAAATTTTAATTAAAGAATTATATTATGTCAATGCTAGAGGAAATAATGATAATCCAAATGGATTTTATAATTGGTTAAGCAGTTTCATTGGTATTAAACTTCCTCAGGTAAGTAATAGCTCCAGAGTAGACAATTATAGCCCATTATATTTGCAAACAATATTTTCTGCTTTATTTATTGAACAGACAAAAGGATGGTCTGATTTCTTTGCAACAATGCCATTTTTGGGCATTGTAAAAAATAAAGAAAAAATAGTAGAGTTTTTGCTTGCTCTAAATGAAATTCATCTTTCCACTGAAAAAGATATTTTAACTAAGGAGAGAACAATTATCCTTGAAGATTGGCAAAGCAAGTTAAAGTCATTCTCCTATTTAGAGAAACAATTTAATTCTAATCTTATAAACATACCAGAGACC
>CAZRPA010000246.1:0-4148 GCA_964601855.1 uncultured Flavipsychrobacter sp.
AAATGCTGCTCAATCTGGGCCCAGCTAAAGGCAAAGACTTCAGCACAGTAATAGGACCTATGCTGGTAACCCCCGACGAACTAGAACCTTACAAAATACCCGCCAAACCAAACCATACTGGCAACAACTACAACCTACGCATGACCTGCACCGTAAACGGCATACAGGTAAGCGAAGGCAATATGGGCGATATGGACTGGACATTTGCCGAAATAGTAGAACGCTGCGCCTATGGTGTAGACATTCTGCCAGGCGATGTAATAGGCAGCGGCACAGTGGGTACAGGCTGTTTTCTGGAGCTGAATGGTACCGGAAAACTAAATGACCCCAACTACAAAGAACAGTGGCTGCAAGATGGCGATGTGGTAGAGATGACCATAGATGGCCTAGGCCACCTCAGCAACACCATTGTAGCAGAAAAGACAGACTGGAGCATTCTGAACCTGAAAAAGTAACACATGACAATCAACCAACACACTACTATTGGCATTATAGGCTCTGGCGCCATGGGTGCTGGCATAGCACAGGTAGCTGCTATGGCAGGGCACCATGTAGTAGTATATGACAACAATACTGCTGCCCTGAGCAAGGCACAAACAGCACTGGCTACTACGCTGCAAAAGCTGGAAGAAAAAGGTAAAATAACAAGTGCTACAGATATACTCAGTCGCTTTAGATTTGCAGAGCATCTTACAGCATTTGAGGGGTGTGGACTGGTAATAGAGGCCATAGTAGAGCGGCTGGATGTAAAAAAAGCAGTATTTGCTGAGGCTGAAAAAGTAGTGAGCAGCACCTGCATACTGGCTACCAATACTTCTTCGCTTTCTGTCACGTCTATTGCGGCTGCTTGTAGTAATCCTTCGCGGGTGATGGGGTTGCACTTTTTCAATCCTGCACCACTTATGGCGCTGGTAGAGGTGATACCTGCTATACAAACAGATGCTGCACTTATACCCGCTGCTACTGCCCTCATGCAGGCATGGGGCAAAACACCTGTTACCGCCAAGGATACACCTGGCTTTATAGTAAACAGAGTAGCACGTCCATTTTATGGCGAGGCCATACGCATCTACGAAGAAGGCATTGCGGATATAGCCACTATAGACTGGGCTATGACCGAAATAGGTGGTTTCAAAATGGGGCCTTTTGCCCTTACCGATTATATAGGTCATGATGTGAACTACGTAGTTACAGAAACTGTATTTCAGTCCTTCTTTTACGACCCCCGCTACAAGCCTTCCTTCTCGCAGAAGCGACTACTGGAAGCTGGCTGGCTGGGCAGAAAAACAGGCAGAGGTTTCTACGATTATGCACCTACAGCCGCGGTACCTGCCCCCAATAAAGACCCTGAACTGGGCAGATTGATAGTGGACCGTATAGTGGCTATGCTCATAAACGAGGCAGTAGATGCCCTGCACCTAGGTGTGGCTAATATGGCAGATCTGGAGACGGCAATGACTAAGGGCGTGAACTACCCCAAGGGCTTGCTGGCATGGTGCAATGATGAGGGTACTGGCAAATGGTTGGGCATTTTAGACAATTTATACCACCAATATCATGAAGACAGATACCGTGCAAGTGTTTTATTGAGAAAACAAGCTATGAAAAATAAAAATTTTGTTTAATTTTCGGTGATGAAATCAATCCTTCTGGCTCTTTTACTATCCATTACTGCGTTCAGGGGCTATTCTCAGAAGAATAATATAGTGGGTATTTTTGCTGGTGGCGGCATTGCCACCAGTAGCAACTACGACGTTTCTTTGTCTGGTGGGCTCGATATTGCTAAAGGTCTCTCTCGTCGCTCATTTGTGGGCGTAGAGCTCTTTTACCAGCAGTTTTCGTTGCTGTACGACAATGAAGCACTGGGTGCAAAAAATGCCACTGGCTCTGCTGGCGAAATCCTTCGCCACAAAAGCGCATATGCCTTTATAGCTCCTAAATTCAGGTTTTGCGCTGGTCGCAAGCAAAATGTACATTTCTATTTTAATGCTGGCATTGGCATGAATATGGGCGGCTATGACTCGCTGCGTCGCTTTAGCAATGTTCCTACATCTGGTGGCTTCATACGTGCCGATACTACCGTAGATCAGTCTGAAAACATCAACAGCATGGTGCTGCGCGTAGGGGTGGGTTGCACCCAATACATGCCCATAGGTCGCCGTTGGAGGTTTACCCTTACCGAAGATTTGGGTTTTTTGCCGGGTAGCCTTACCAAAACCAGCGACTACTCTGATGTGAGCAGAACCTCTTACAGCCCGGGCAAGCTCAATCCTACCTATTTTTCTATACGTTTAGGTATATCTCGCACTCGCTTTCCATAGTAGCACCGTTATTATCCTCACACTGTTATGACCAAACTTATCGTTACCCTGCTTTTGTGCTTATCTGGCATATGTGCATCTGCACAGGGCATGTTTGGTATACAGGCGGGTGGCGGCTACACTACTGGTTACAAATCCCGACTGACACCTGCTATAGAAGGGTATTATCTACACAAGATCACCCATAGGCTGTATGCTGGTGGGTCTTTGTTTTATCAGCGATTTTCTATGCTTAACACCCTACCTGCTTATGGTAGCATAAAGTATGGCGATGTGATAAGCATAGACCACAAAAGCAGTTATTTGTTCTTTTCGCCCAAGGTAGATTATGGTATTGGTTACCGCAAATACTTTCATTTTCATGCAGCTCTAGGCTTAGGCATATTGGCTGGTGGCAGTCAATTCACCAATACCCACCTACCCTACTGGACACCTCCGGGTGGCACACCCTATGGTGCCGACACTATAGCTGTAAACACTTCTTACAATCTGCCGTCCTCTATAGTTCGCGTTGCCTTTGGTGCATCGCAGCGCATACCCACTCGCGGCTACTGGAACATCACCCTATCTCAAGAGGTAGGAATTATGCCTGGCAGCCTCAGCAAGGGCATCAATGAGATGCGCACACCCTACATCTGTTTCCAGATAGGCATCATGCACAAGTATCCGCTGGTGTTTGTAGAGTACTAAATCCATTACTGTTTACTCACAGCTATTCATTCAGGTATCTATCTAGCAGCACGTTGTTGTGGTGTATGGCATGCCCCACTATAACGTGTGCCCATGCGCTTACCGATGTGTTGTAGCCCGCTACATGGCTAGTAAGGCTGTAGTGTTGCTCAGTGAGGCTAGCTAGCAGCATTTCGGTGGCGGTGCGCACTGCTATAAACTCTGCTATGAGGTCGTCCATGCTGCGGTGGCTTACATCAGCATTGGCGGCATACTGGTTTTCGTCCATGCTGTTCAGTATGGTTTGGCTATCGCCTCTGGCAGCCACTAGTGCACGGTAGCTCATCACTCGCTCGGTATCTATTACGTGCATTAGTACCTGCTTTATAGTCCACTTATCATCGGCATAGCGGTAGTCGTGTTTTTCTTCCAGCAGCTCGGCATACAGTTGTGCAGTGTCGGCGGTGTTGTTATTGAGCGCATCCATAAAGTCGCCTTCGGGTACCAGATCTATATATCTGCCAAAGTAGGGATTGTGTTCTGTAGCTAGTGGTCTGTGCATGGCAAAGTAGTTTTTTGTGCCATAAAGCTACGCAACCTACCACAAACCATCTACACATTTCCGTAGCCTACCTTTTCACAAGCCCACCCCAAAACACTTTGTAATTACCTACTTTTGTCAGTACACATCTGCCATATCATGACACTCATAGCTATCTTATTGCCTTGGTTATCTTTTTTCCTCAGGGGGCGCATACTTACCGGGCTGCTGTGCCTGCTACTACAGATAACCGTAATTGGCTGGATACCCGCTGCCGTATGGGCAGTCATAAGCCTGCAAAACTCCCGAGCCGACAAAAGAACTGCACGTATTATAAGGTCTATGAGGCAGTAAGCGTATCATATTTTATTTATTGTTCATTTCTGCTTTTGCCGGTTTGTTGCCGGTGTTTTCATGTGCTTTGGGGTGTAACTCGTTGATTATCAATACTATTCACTTTTCCGGTTTGCATGCATTTGCTAGTAGTTTTTGTCTGTCTGAACCACTGATATATCTGATTATTTTGACTCTTATGATGTAGGTTGATTTGCTGGTGTGTTTGGGTCATATTTGGTTTATTGTTCATTTCTGGTTTTGCCGGTTATTTGCCGGTGTTT
>CAZRPA010000247.1:0-4039 GCA_964601855.1 uncultured Flavipsychrobacter sp.
TATATTGCCTTTTCATTTTCAGACACTTTTTTACTAACTTGGCTGCTGATTGTTTTATTCAAACACTTATTATTCGTAATACTGCTATATTATGTCATTACTGAGGAATTTAAACGCCCTGAAATTTACTACTATACTTCTAGCTGGCACTGTTGCTTTTGCGCCAGTTATGGCTCAGAAGGTTTGCAAAAATCAATATCCCTGTGGCGACTGTGCAGTATATGATAACAACGGTAATGATCTGTCAGGATTTATAAAAGCCTACAAAAATCAGATGGAGGCTGCTGGTGCCAAGGTGCTAGATGCATCTCAAGACCAATGGGGGTATATGATGGTGCGAACTGCTAATGTGCCATCTGTAAGTACTAAATGGGAAACAAAAGGTAAGCTTAACTATGCAGCTTATATACGCGCTACACTGGTAATGAACAAAACCAAAGACGGCGCTCAGTCATCGTGGTGGGGGCGTGAGTGTAATATGGACAATGGTCCGTTGGTGCAAGTGAAAGCAAATGACGAAGATAAAACAGGTTTGGAATTCATGAGATACGACAAAATGATGCGTAGCATGGAACCCAAAAAAATAACAATGGTTGAGTATCTGGATACCTTCAACATGAGGGATTATGATTACCTGCTCAAAAGCCATGTAGTTTCAAAATTAGGTACAGTACATGCTGATGACTATAAAGATGTTGTTGCGTTTTACAATGGTTTTATGGGTAAATTCAGCTATACCGATGATCCGGTGCTTACAAAAATGTCATTCGTTACATTCTTTAAGGGTACAAGCAACAGGCAATATATTGCCTACTTTAACGTAGTAAATTCGAAACTATCTGGTCATTTGGCAGCGCTGGACATACAGTATGACCGTGACCGTGATACTGTAGTAAAACATACCTTTAAGAAACTAACCGGTAAAACGGTTTACATATATGGAGATGATAGTTTTGGTCTTGACAAAACTATTATAGTATATGCGAAGAAAAACGACCTGAAGCTAAGACGCAGAAAAACAAATGTAGGTACTAAATTTAACGATGAGCGTTAATTCAGAAGCATCATAAACTACTTTTTAGCGATTATTCGCTTGTAGTAATATCTGGTAGTCTCATAGTTGTTGCAGGTGCCTACTATGAGGGTGTCTCTCATAAAGTTCACACAACTTAGTGAGTCTTGGTTGTATACCAACTGATAGTCGGCACAATATTGTACTACTCTGTACATCCTGAACATGTCAGTATGTGTTAGTTTGTTTTGTGAATAGTAGGCAGCTTCTGTACAGTTTTTTATAACTATCTCCTCTCCTTTGGGAGGTGTATGGCTTTTTCCATCTGTCTTTATGTTTACCAGCTTCCATTTGCCATTGATTCCTGTTTCGCTGCAGTCGTTAGTGGTAATAGCCACGTAACCGCTAGGCGTTTGTTCGTCTGCAATATTGTTATTGTGGCTTTTTCTTTCACCACAACTGGATGCTACCATTGTAGACAATGTTAACACACATAGAGCCGAACGAAAAGCCTGATAAGAAGTCATGTTGTAATGTTATGAAAAATAGATGGTTATTCCTTATTTCTGCTATTTTTACTTATGAATTTATAATTTGTTCCATCGCCTATCATTATGCTGTCAATATGTGATGGTAATCTTTCAATGTATCCTTCTGTATTGGTTATGTTATCAATGGCGTATACAAGGCCGCTACGCCCCATTTTATATTCTGGAAAAGTCACTAAAACCCAGTCGCCAGGTACGTTGTCATCAAAAGGGAAATTAACTGTGTTTTCGTAAGGGTAGGCAACACCTGGGGTAATAAGAATGGGCATGCGTACTTTATTCGCTTTTTTGAGTGCTGCTTGTGTATTATGGTATATTTCCATGCGTTTGGCATATTTGCTATCAGTAAAGCATGCTGCTATAGTGCTGTACACATTGCCTACAGGGCCAGCGAAAAGTATGAAGAAAGTGATTTTAGCTCCTTTGTTGAATTTATCTGTTTTGGCAATGTCTGTGAGCATAGTTATCAGCATCACAGCTATAGCTGGTATGGCAAAAGCATTCAAGCGAGGTTCTCCTATGGGTAGTTTTCCCATAAGGTTCAGTATCATTATCAGTAGTATCAGTAAAACACTATACAACAGAACGCTATCATGTATTGTTTGTTTGCTTGTTTTTAAAATATAGTAGCACTTGCAGCAGCAATAAATGAATGATGCAGTGCAGGTCACACCAAACAAGCTCCAGAATAATAAACCAGCACCCGCCTGCGCAAATAAGTGAAAGACATGCTCTGCAAATTCTAGAATGGCAAATCCATTATTCATCATCAGGTGTCCCCAGTAGTGTTTCATTTCATTGTCTGTAGACAGTTGTGCAATGTCAATAATGTAAAAAAATGTAATGCTGAATGTGACTAAAAACAGAGGTAGCCATTGTAGTAGTAAGTTGCCTATGCCATACTGCCGGCTACTAATGGTTCTTCGGCTCTGTATATTGTCTATAGCCAGTACTGCAAATACAGGCAACAATGCAATGACGTATGTGTAGCTACAGAAAGGCAGAATTACTAAGCTACTACAAAGCAGTAAGTAACCTATGTTAGTTTTTATTTGCTGTTTTTTGCCCAACCTAAGTAGCCAAACTAGTTGCCAAATAGCTATAGTACACATAAGTAGGTCCATTGTATATTGTTTCGTTTCTACGAAATACTCTGTAAATGTGCTACTAGAGACTAGCATGATGACCATAAGATACCTGAACAAATTACTAGCAGAGAAAACTGCTGTAGATAGAAAGTAAACGCTGATCATAGTGAATAGACCCACCACATATGCGGGTAGTCGTAAGGATGTGTAACTATAATCAAAGTAATCGGTAAACAATTTGATGCCAGACAAGTAGGTTCTGGGGAATTGTTGCATGTAGGCAAGTTTGCCCCATAACTCAGCTACTGATTTTGTTTTTAGATTATAAATGATTCTCCATTCGTCTATCCAAAATGGGCGAACCTCTGCAAACACGGAAATACCCCCCCACACCACCATTACGAGAAGTGTAATGAGGGTAATGTTTTTTACAATTTTTTCGGGATTTGTTGTCTTTATCTTCATTATGTCAACAGCCACTCAAAGCTTTACAACAGACTTGCTCATCAGTTATTGCTCTAAGATAATTTATTACCTGAAAGAAGTCAATAAAAAAACCCGTTTGCATGTGCTGCAAACGGGTTTTTTATAAATATTGATAACTACCTAAAGGTCTACTAATCTGAAGCCTACAGTAAGTTGTATACCTGTGTTTATCCAGTTATAAGATGGTTTGGTATTGTTAACATTCATCAGGCTATGTGTAAGGCGAAGGCCAGCATTGAGATGTAGGGGTAAGTCTACTTCTACGCCCAGACAGCCCATAAAGTCTACGTTATTGTAGTCGTTTTTTACAGTTACCCCATTGCCACGCTCAGCGTGTACCATTGCTGATATAACAGGTCCTGCATGCATGTGAATTCTATCAAAAACTACATACTCGAAAAGAATTGGCACATCTAAATATCGAGTTCTTACGTGTCTATAAGATACTTTGTATTGATAAAGCCTGGTGGTTTTGAGCAATGCTTCCATTCTTATGCCAGAGTTTCTGCCTGTTACACTCAAGAATATACCACCCACCATTCCTGGTTTGAATGCATTGTCATATCTGGTATCTCCTGCTAGCCTATTCATATTAAGCCCACCCTTTACCCCAAAAGCAGTAGAGGGCATGACTTTCCTCTTAACCCCCGGATCTGCAAATACTGCCAAAGGCAAAAGGAGTATTGCTATCAATAAAGCAGAAGAAAAATTAAATTTCATAATGAGCTTTGTGTTTTGTTGCAAATATAACCACAAACTGTTAGTATCATATAGGTACTTACAGTATTTTATAACTTACACTAACTTGTATGCCTGTACTTGTCCATGTGGTAGGTACCAGATAGTAAGTACTGTTGTTAATGTCTGTGATGCCATATTCGGGCAGGATAGCGAGTAGGGTTTTC
>CAZRPA010000248.1:0-4022 GCA_964601855.1 uncultured Flavipsychrobacter sp.
AGTTTCACCTGTCCCTAACAATTGTGGTATGCCATCTTCCATTCCGCTCACTGTAAAAGTAAAAAATGGTGTAAATTATACTTTAAGAAACATATCAGTGTACTATGCTTTAGACAATGGAATGGTTAATCAGGGCACAATAGACTCTTTGAAAGCTAAAGATTCAATGAGCTATACTTTTACACAATTAATGGACATTGCAACAGGTAGCAAACATTCTATAAAAATATGGATAAGCGCAGATGGTGATACGTACAGCTACAATGATACAATTCTCAATTATCAATTCTTAAATAGCAAAATAATTACCGATTATCCCTATCTCGAGCAATTCGAAAAAGATAATGGTGGCTATTATTCCGATGGATTTATGAGTTCTTGGCAATATGGCACGCCTGCATCAAGCAGGATAAATAAAGCTGCCAGTGGCATCAAAGCCTGGAAAACTAACTTAAATGGCAATCATAACGATCTGGAACAATCATACCTATATTCGCCTTGTTTTGACCTTTCGAGTATAAGCCAGCCTATACTTAGCTTCAGTATGGCCGAAGACATTGAAAACTGTGGCAGCACGCTGTGTGATGGTGCCTACCTAGAATATTCATATGATGGGGATGAGTGGACAAAACTAGAAGCAAACGAATATGGCATTAACTGGTATGACACTACTCACCACCTCTGGAACACTGCCGGATTCAGCAGGTGGCATGTAGCTACCGCCCCTCTACCCCTTCCACCTACTGGCAAGGTATTGCATCTCAGATTTGTACTTTTTTCAGACCCCGCTGTTACTTATGAAGGGATAGGCATAGACGATATTCACATATACGATAGAGACAAAGAAATACTACCTGCAAATGGTAAAACAACTATTCTGAACAACTTATCTGCAAGCACGTGGAATATTTTCACTGCAAACAATATGATTGTTGCTGGAGTGAAACCCATTCAAAATAGTGATAACTTATCTGTATCGCTATACAGCATAGATACACTACACAATCAGGGACAAACTCAATACATAATACCCAGAAGTTATTTGGTACAAACAGAACAGACAGTAACAGACAGTACACTGGTAAGGCTATATGTATCAGAACAAAACATAGTAAAAATTGCAGAAGATACTACTTGTCTTTGTTGTACCAGACTTGAAGATGCTTACTCTCTTGGTATTACTCAATATTTCAATAACCAGAATAACACAACTGTAAACGGAACAATGAACGATAATATCACAGGAACTACAAGATATTATAGCAGTAAAAAAGTGAATTGGGTACCATACATGAATGGATACCGTGCTGAGACACGAATTAAAGACCTCGGAGAACTATGGTTTAATAATGGTGGCCCTACCGGTACTTTTGCTGCTGGTGATGATTACCTAAATTTTATAGCATACAAAAAGGGAGTATTTGCAGCTGTTTATTGGCATTCACTTATAGACACTGCTGTAGATAAGTATACACTGGAGAAAAGTACTGATAATGTATTATTCAGCGACGTTTCCACAAATACTGCCCGCAACGACAACCCAGGTGAATATCAATATACGGCTACTGAAGAGTTGGACAATACTGTCTATTATAGGCTGAGGTGGAACATGAAAAACAGTGCAACCATACATTACTCACCAGTAAGAAAAGTAGAACAAAACGATGAAGTAGAAGGATTGGTGAAATTTGATGCAGCAATGGCTAGCAGCAAGCATATACTCACCCAATGGACATCTTTTATAGATGGCATGACCCGCAACTACTTGCTAGAGCGAGCAATAAATGATGGCAACTACACAGAAATAGGCAAGGTAACTGCTTTGAAAAACTATGGACAAAAATACTACATAACAGATGTACCTGATAATGTACCTTCAGGATCAGTGATTAGTTACCGACTAACTGCTACACTAAGCGATGACACAAAAATACAATTACCGGTACAAAAAGTAAAATGGATAGATGGCGCGGCTGTGCTGAATATTTATCCTAATCCTAGTGCCGACGGCAAGCTGTCGCTACAATGGAACGCCGACCCTGGCACAGAATTGAAACTGGCAATATGCGACATCACAGGTAGAATTATAGAACAATACATTCTTATGGCTACTGAGTGGGATAATACCACCACTATAACCACAATAACTAAAGCAAAAGGGATGTACTTGCTAAAAGCTACAACTGGTAAATATACAAACACATTTAAGATAGTGTTTCAATAGCTAATGAACTGAAAATGAATGCATTAGAAGTACTTACTTTCAGTGAGATATTCTGAAACATATTCACGCACACCTTCTTCCAAACTGTAAAATGGAGCATCATAACCCGCATTTTTAACCTTGGTCATATTGGCCTCAGTAAAGTACTGGTACTTATCCCTGATGTCTAAAGGTGTGTCTATGTATTCTATTTTAGGTTCAATAGCCAAAGCACTAAATATGGCAGTAACCAAATCATTGAATGTCCGAGCTGTGCCCGTACCTGCATTATACAAGCCGCTTGTGGGCTGCGACTGCATAAGCCATACACACAGTTGCACTATATCCTTAACGTAGATAAAATCACGTATCTGCTCACCGTCCTTATAATCAGGGTTGTGGGAACGAAATAGCTTTACCGAACCTGTATTTTTAATACTATTAAAAGCATGAAAAATAACGGATGCCATTCTTCCTTTATGGTGTTCGTTAGGACCAAAAACATTAAAAAACTTCATTCCTGCCCAGAAAGGAGGGTGTTTCACCTGAGCCAAAGCCCAAATATCAAATTCATTTTTAGAAACCCCATAAGGATTGAGGGGGACAAGGCTGGTAACTATATCATGCCTGTCGTCATACCCATGCTCCCCATTTCCATAAGTAGCAGCAGATGATGCATAAACAAGTGGAATATTGAGAGAAGTACATAACTGCCACACCCTGATAGAATAATCAAGATTTAGTTTTTTATGCACGGCATAGTCCATCTCTGTGGTATCTGTACGTGCACCTAAATGGAAAATGTAATCAATGTTGTAGTTGCAAGTTTTCTGCCAATCGAAGAACTCATCTCTATTCACCTGTTCCAGAAAATGCTTACCTGCCAAATTGGGCAACTTTTTTTCAACAGAGAAATCATCAACCAGAATTAACTGGTTGAAACCAATACTGTTAAGATATCCAACTAAGTAGCTGCCTATAAAACCAGCAGCACCAGTAACTACAATTACATTGTTTCGCAACATTAAGTAGTATGTTTATTAATGACCCGCTTCAGCAGGCTTTGCTTCTTCGGTATGAGTAGCAGCTTCATGACCAGCAGCTTCATGTTTTTCAGACTTTGCGCCTGCACCATGTGCTTCATGACCACCTGCTGCACCATGTGCATCGTGCCCTGCGGCTGCACCATGTGCACCATGACCTTCTTCGCTACCTGCGCTTTCCACCTGTATAAAATTGAGTGCTGCTACAAAAAGACCAACTAGGATTATTACCAGCCAAAAAGAATTTTTGAAAGATATGATAGCCTTGTTCTCTGTGCAATGTGCATGATGTGTATCGTGGCTCATTTATGTATTTGTTTTGTAAGCAAAAGTAAACTTTTGAACTGTATTGTGCAAGCATAATAATGGATGTATTTGTGCTAAAAACGATAAAAACATAGGGGAAAGAAAGTACATTTGCGCATCTATGAGCAAAAATGGCACTGCCAAAAGAAAAATTGCAACCTATTTCCTTAAAGGAATGCTTGTGCTATTTCTATCATCTACTGCTTACCTTATCCTTTGCCGATGGCTTATGCCATTAATAACCCTTACTCAGATAGGAGCACTAGTGGAGGGTCATGGGCTAAAACGTGACTATGTAAGCTGGGATGAAATATCGCCTAACGTAAAGCTGGCAGCTATAGCCAGTGAAGATCAGCTGTTTCCTCACCACAATGGATTTGACTGGAAAGCACTTGACAAAAGCCTAAATGGCACATCTAAGAAAAAACGCAAAAAGAAAGTAAAAGGCGGTGGTGCAAGTACCATAAGCC
>CAZRPA010000249.1:0-3988 GCA_964601855.1 uncultured Flavipsychrobacter sp.
CTCTGGTATAGTGATGATTTCACGTCCACTTTTCTTTGCCTCATCAATCATGCTGGGGTGTTGCATAGCTTCTAACGAAGTCATGAAAATGTACTTACCATCTTGATTTAATATTTTCACGGAATGTTCCTGTACGTCTATCCAAGTTAATTCATCATGGGCAGTACCTTTACTAATATTCGTCAAGTCCTTGCCAAGTATTTCCGCTACTTCTTTTGTTTTTGAAGCGAGCAATATTTTTTTTACAGAATCAGTATATGCTGTTCTACCAACATTCGTTCTCTCTCTATTTAATGACTTCTTGATGGATGTACTTAATACGGTAATATTGTAGCTAAAAAGAAAATTCTCTTCTTCGGAAACCTTCACACCGTTTATATAAATGTTCCCAAAATCGCCATTTCGTTTTATAACCTGACCTTGTTTTGTGCTTTCAATTATACTTTCACCTGAGAATATTAAAAATAACTTTTTGGCATCATCTATATCTTTATCTGTTGAGCCAATTAATTCAAATTCTGTTCCGATAAAACTACGGTCGGTTGGTTCAGATATTAGCGCATGTAAAGTAACAATGTCATCAAATCCCTCCTTAGCCGATTTTTCAATCGTAATAATATTGTACTTTGATTTCGCCTTAATTTTTATATTATTTCTGTCAAAGGTTGCAAGAGCATCCTTTAACCCAATACCAAATTTGCCAATTACATTAGGATTTAATAGTTTTTCCCGATTTTCATTTTGAGTTAAATGGGTGTGTTTTACACCACGACCAAAATCACGAATAATCCATGCGTTATTCCGCTTAAATATTTCTACTTCTTTAGTCTTTGTGATTACCTGTTCATCTAAAGCATTGGCGATAATTTCTCTAATTGCATGAGATTTTTCCCAGTTTTCAAGTATTTTCTCAATATTTAAGTCAAATTTTTTCATAAAATGATATTGTTAATCAGAACCGATCTGATATTATAAATCCCCCCTATTCTAACTGAAAATTAGAGAAGTATTGTTTGGAGATGGCTTCGTATTTTTTGGCTTCGGGCATGTTGCCCATTTTTTGGTAAGAGAGGGCTATGTAGGGTATGTCTTTGATGGCGGCTTGCTGGTCGAGCTGAAGCTCTTTGTTGATAGCATCGATAGCGGCTTGGTATTGGCCGGAGAAATAATAAGAGCGGGCCAGATTGGAGTAGCCATTGACATAGGTGGGATTTAGGGCTACTGCTTTTTTGAAGTATTCGACAGCCTCGGCAGAGCGCTGATTGTTGAGCAAGATGGCACCGAGGTTGTTGATGACATTGGCGTCGTCGGGCTTTTGCTGCAATACGAGTTTGAAGTAATACTCGGCAGAGTCGTACTTAGCTAACATGAAATGTGAGGTACCGATTTCGGTGTACAGATCGTAATTCTGCGGCTCGAACTCTAGTACTTTACGGAAGTTGTAGATGGCAGAGTCGAACTGCTTGAGCTGCTGGTAACACCTGGCAGCATTGAGATAGGCATACTTGAAGTTGGGATTGTTTTGGACGGCAATGTAGAAATATGGTATTGCCTCTCTGTATCTGCCCGCGGTAAGGAGCACACTACCCAGGTTGTTGTTGGCAGTAAAGTTGTTGGGGGTGAGCTTGAGTGCCAGGGTATTGTACTTGATGGCAGAGTCGTAGATTTTTTTGCGGTCGTATATTCTTGCCATTTCTACATAGAGGTCGGAGTAACCGGGATATATCACGGTGCCCTTGCGGAGGTACACGAGTGCTTCGTTGTCGATTTCGAGTTTTTTGAGGGAGTCTTTTTCCTCTTCGTATAGCTCTTCGGCGAGGGCAGAGGCAACGTTGTGGTATAGACGAACATCGTCGGGAGAGCGCTTGATATCTGCTTTGTATAGTGTGAGGTTGTCTTTCCACTCGGCATTGCGAGCGAAAGTCCAGCCACCGTAAAGGAGGCAAAGGGGTACTAAAACGGTTAGGACTTTGGAGGTTTTGAGTTGGAGGATATCGATAGCCTTAGCCTTGAGCACCCAATGCTCTATGGCGAGTGCTATGAGCAAACATGTGCCGGCAGAGGCAAAAAATGCGAAACGCTCGGCCAACTCGGCACCCATGAGGAAGGGAAGGTTGGAGAAGAGGAATATGGTGGCGAGGTAGAACATGATGCCAAAAGCCCAGGGGTCTTTGCGGTCTTTGAGGAAACGAGTGACCATAAAATAGAGCAAAGCACCGTAAGCGATAAGAGAGAGCCAGAAACGAATGCTGGCAAAATCGGCAAAGGGGATACTGTTGTAAGAGTAAGTGCTGAGCAGCGGATAAGGTAAAAACATGAGCTTGAGGTACATACCGAGCACAACGACCTTGGTGGTGAATACCTGAACGGCAGTGAGGGGGAAATCGGGTGCGCCAGAGAGGGCATTGTCGATGAACTCGACACTACCAGCGGGCTGATTGGCATCGTAAGCATTGAGCACGGAGGTGCGAACAGACCAGAAAATGATGGTGGCTAAGATGACACCGCCTGTGATGAAGGTGGCTCGTTTTTTGTCGTCGTTTTTGTAAATGAAAAATATGATGGGTACTATGCCTACGAATGCGATAACGGTTTCCTTGGAGATAATAGAGAGATAGAACATGAATGTGCCGAGAAGGAGCTGTGGCATTTTGCCTGACTTCATGTAATCCATAAACAGACTAAGGGAGAGGAAGCCAAAGAAGAAACACATGAGTTCGTCGCGGCTCTTGATATTGGCTACGACCTCAGTATGTATGGGGTGAACGGCGAATACCAATGCGGCGAGGACTGCTAGGGCGAGGCGCTGCTCATTGAAAAACTTGTGGAGGAAGAGGAAAAACATGATGGTGCAACCAGCAAAGGTGACAATATTGAAAAAGTGAAACCAAGCGGGTGAAAGCCCAAACAACTGATACTCTATGGCAAACATGACTAGAGAAAGGGGACGGTAAAGATCGTTGGGGATGATGAGATACCCCCTCATGTGGGGCGTCTTGAGCAATTCTGACACGCCACCGAAACCCTGAAGAACATATCTGTTTTCTTTGAGCACCATGACATCGTCCATGACAAAGCCATTCCAAATGGTATTGAAATAAATGACGATAGATATGAGACCCAGCGCTATGCAAATGTTGCGGATAGAGACCGCAGCAACGGCATTGCTGGGACTAGCAGCAGCAGTAGCTTTGGGTGCTGTGGCACTTTGAGCGGGCTGTCTGGGTGTAGTATTTTCAGACTTTTGGGGTTGTTTTTTTGCCATGGCATTTATAACGTTCTATTATGTCAAAAGTATATAGCAATGAGGAGATTTTCAAAGGTAAATAGTGTAAACCTATAATTAAATATGGCAAACAGTAAGAGCGGTGAGCGAGAGTGGAAAATATACTATTTTCGTGGTGCTGAGTGACGGATGAACTATAGTAAATTATTGTATTATATACTATTATGGAGCCGATTGGTTACTGAAGAAACTAGTGGATTTATGAATGAACTGTGGCATAAAGAGTGAGTAGGTAGGAATATGAAGGATTTGCAAGAGGTATTATAGCTAGATGACTAGATAACCTATAGAAGCATAACACAGGTTCAATTAAACACAAACCGAACAGACAACAATGGAAAAATCGTACAACCGACTACTAGAGAATAATAAACAATGGGTGGAAGAAAGAATGAAGGCAGACCCTGATTTTTTTGTAAACCTATCGAAAGGGCAAACACCTGAATACTTGTGGATAGGATGCTCTGACAGTAGAGTACCTGCCAACGAAGTAACTGGAACAAAACCAGGAGAAATGTTTGTGCATAGAAACATAGCCAATATGGTGGTGCACAATGACCTGAATATGCTGAGTGTGGTATCGTATGCGGTAGAAGTGCTAAAAGTGAAACACATAATAGTATGCGGACACTACGGATGCGGAGGTGTGCTGGCGGCTATGGGTAATAAACAATTTGGACTGATAGACAACTGGCTGAGAAG
>CAZRPA010000250.1:0-3986 GCA_964601855.1 uncultured Flavipsychrobacter sp.
AGAAAAACCATAATATAATTACCTCAATTTTCAACTAGATCATAGATAATTATTTATTAATTATCTTCCACGCATTACCCATATTTTCTATAATATCACTAGCTACCATCGCTTCCTGACTATGGGTTTCAGCAGCTATATCCCCTGCCAATCCATGTAGATACACGCCCAGCACAGCAGCAGCATATGGGGCATATCCCTGCGCCAGTAGCCCTGTTATTATGCCAGTAAGCACGTCACCAGCACCACCAGTTGCCATACCAGCATTACCTGTAGTATTGTACCTACACTCCCCTTCGGGGCTTATCACAGCTGTGTATCTACCCTTTAGCACTATGCATATATTGTAGCGCATAGCCTGCATACGGGCGTTCTCTACCTGCACCATACTGTTGGTATTACTCCCAAACAGTCTGGCAAATTCTTTAGGATGCGGGGTCAATATAGTGCCCTTTGTGAGTTTTGATAGTAGCTCAGGATGAGCCGCTATAATGTTGAGTGCATCAGCATCTAGCACCATAGGTTTGTCGCACTGCTCCAGCACTTGTGCTAGGGCTGTTACTGCCGCTGTATCTGTGTCCATTCCAGGCCCTATACCCAGCGCATCAGCATCATCCCAATACAACATACTTTCCAGCGTTTTAGAGCCGCTGGTGTGGCACATCACCTCAGGCACAGCAGTTTGTAGTATGTTGTAGCCACACTCAGGTATAGCCGCCGTTACCAGCCCCACTCCAGCCCTTAATGCCGCTTTACTGCACAGCACCATAGCCCCAATCTTGCCATACTGCCCACCAGCCAAATATGCCTTACCAAAGGTGCCTTTATGCCCAAATGGTGGGCGCTTTTTATAGATTGTTCTTATGTATTCAGCATCAGTAGCATAGTAGTGTACCAGTGTTTTTTCTATAAATCCTTTACTCAAACCTATGTCTAATATATGCACATTGCCCGTATACACACTGCTTTCAGGGTGCAGGTACACGCGTTTATAAAACTGAAAACTCAGTGTATCTTGTACTTTTAGTATGGTATCTGCAGCATCAGGTGGAGTATCACATTGCAAACCACTGGGTATATCTATGGCTATCTTTCTGTTAGGCAACCCTTTTACCTGTTGTATAAAGTCTGCTATCCAGCCCACTACAGGCCTATTTACGCCAGTACCCAGTATAGCATCTACCACCACTATATTGGCAGGTATCCCAGTTATGAAAGTACCCGGTTGTAGCACCTGCACTAGGTCAGGGTCTATGTGCTGTAGTCGTGCCAGATTAGCAGCACAATCTGCCGATAGTGTTGCGGATGATTGCAGCAGAAAAGCTTTTACACCTACCTTTCGCTGATGCAGCATTCGCGCTATTGCTAACCCGTCGCCACCATTATTGCCTGGCCCACATAGCACCACAAACAGGTGTTCAGTGGGCAAGTTTTCCTTTATCCAAGTGGCACACCGCTGTGCAGCTCGCTCCATTAGGTCTATCGACAATATACCTTCTGTTTTGATGGTTTGTTCATCACAAGCTCTTATTTGTGCTACTGAGAATATCTTCATTTAGTGGGTCTCCTTTACCTGCTGATAACTACTTTTTTTACTGGCAATGCTACATCGCCATTCATTAATCTGAGGTGATACATACCATTTGGCAGCAGTGCTACATCTATTGTAAAAGTAGGTTTGTCCATACTGAAGCTCAATACTTTTCTACCCATAACGTCGTAAATACCACCCGCCAATGGCACAGTTCCAATAGGCACATTAGTACGCACAAAAAGGCTATTTCCTGCCGGATTTGGGTACGTATACAGCGCATATACACCACTTCCATACTGCGAACCTACCGATACTGTACTATCTTGCACAGAGCGCACCTCCACATCATCTACCCAAAACCCTTCATAATTACTGGCTTCATCGCTTACCATCTCAAATTTCAGTAGTATTTTCTCTCCTAGATAGCTATTAAGGTTCATGTGTTCTTTTAGCCAAAACGGTTGCTGTGCATCATATACGGGCTCGTCGTATAGTTGATATACTGTGCCTGGTTTCGTAAAATTGCCACAAAGTGTTGTCCAGAACCCCGACCCTACCACTGATGCTTGCACCGAAACATAATCATACTTAGACTCTATCCCCCAGCGCGCAAAAAACCTCAACCAAGCCTCCGTTGCATAGGTAAGATCTATGGGGTTGCGCAGGGTTATAGAGAACATACCATCATCCGGATAATTGCCACAAGATGCACTGCTTTTTAGTGCTGCTGGTGCCGACACATAACTGCCTGTGCACACGTTCCACCCATCATTTTCCCAGTCAGCTAGTGTGTTGGTGCCGGGTGTGGTAATGTTGTATTGTTTGCCATAAAAAAAGCTCACAGTATCCGTATAGTCATACAATCCATTGTTTACCTTAAGCACATATTTTATCTCCTGTCCATTAGGCGTAGCAGCTGCTATTGTATAAGCAAACGAATCAGCCACCTGCTGCATGTGCGTCAAAGTACTGTATGTTTTGGTAGTAGTGGGCACTGTAAGCCAGCTATCCAGAGCTTGTATACTTACGGTATAAGTAGCCGTATCTGGTATGCCTAGTCGTTGTAAGTTATAGTTCAAATAGCCACTTGTCGCTACCAGTATCCTATCTTCCATATTGGCTATACGCGCATACGGCAACAACAAAGAAGCAGTATTCACGTTTGCAGCAAGGTTGTTTATACAATCTTGTTCTATGTTTGACGCTGGTGTATAAAACCCAAACTCATCAGATCCCACTTCAGGTGTAAAGGCAAATATCTTGTCTTTAGCTACAGTATCGCCATACATCCAGTCGTCAGATCCACCGTTCGATACATAACTCAAAGTTTGGTCACAAGTACCATATCTATAGTTGTTTTCGGCAGTTATAAAAGCACCATAAGATGAAAAAATGGTAGAATCTTCTGTAAGCAAGGAGTATACATGCCCCCATGGGTATATAAGGGCGTTGTTGTAAGTGTGGTAGTTAAGGTTCAATTTGAAATTGTGGTTTTCAGCAAACCATTTCATTGCCTGTGTTTCAGGCTCTGAAAAGGCAGCAGTTCCTCTATATGTTTGTGATGAAGTAACCGGACTAGACCCAAAATCATCAAAACCCCAAGTAAGACCATAATTACGATTAAGGTCTACGCCATAGGTGCCATCCAGATTGTCGCGCATGTTTTTCCGCCACAATCCACCACCTGCTGGGTCGGTAGTTACATTGCGTATATACCCATCAGGGTTTAAGCAGGGAATAAAGTACAATTCAGTATTGTCCACAATGGCTTTAATATGTGGGTTAGTGGCATAATTTTCTAGCAAGTACCATAGATAGAAGATATTGGCAGATAAACTACCTGGCTCCCTAGCATGATGCACAGATGTGGTGAGCATTTGAGGTTTTAGCGGCTGATCTACAGTAGGGTTGTTAGATATACGCACCCAGTATATAGGTCTACCCTCTATAGTTTGGTAAGTACCCACTGGTTGTTTTGCACTTATGAGCGATGGATACAACAGCCGCATAGAATCTAGTATATCCAGCATTTCTGTGTAAGTAAAGTAACCGGCATAGCTACCCAAATGAAAGTGTGCTGGAGTTGTAGCTACTGGAGGCATGTGGCAACCCGTAGCAGTAGTTTTTGCAGCTTGTTTTGAGTTTTGCTCCCTGTAATGTTTGCTCACATCTGGTATCAGTATGTTTATATTGAACCCAGCAGAACGTGCTTGTTCAATTTCTGACTCAGAGAAATCTGAAATGAAAAAAGCATTTTTCTTATGTTCTCCATGGTCTACTGCCAGTCCCAGTGCCGCTAGGTCTGCTATAGTGTGCTTATTGTCCAGTCCAATTCTGGCACGTGAAAAAAGTTCCTTCTTCTGCGCTGTAGCAGTAGTAAACAATACTAATAGGGAAAGAATAAAAAACACAAATCGCATAGCGTATAATTATTTAATGAAATTACGGAATA
>CAZRPA010000251.1:0-3983 GCA_964601855.1 uncultured Flavipsychrobacter sp.
TTATGTTTATTCATATTGGGTTTATTGTCCATTTCTGGTTTTGCCGGTTTGTTGCCGGTGGTTTCATACGTTTTGATAGATAAGTAGTTGATTATCAATGGTATTCACTTTTGCTGGTAGTGGTGCTTTCTGCTCGGTGTTGTACTGACCCGGGCTGTGGTTATGTTTATTCATATTGGGTTTATTGTCCATTTCTGGTTTTGCCGGTTTGTTGCTGGTGTTTTCATGTGTATTGATAGATAAGTAGTTGATTATCAGTGGAATTCACCTTTGCTGGTAGTGTGGGTGGAATGCGTACGATAGCGAGTTTGTTGGTGTGTATTATATGTGTCGGATGATGTGTGGATGGTATCATGGTTTTTGAGGGTTTTGGGGTTGTTTGGAATAATATTAGTACAGATATTTTGGGTATGTGTTTTTATGATTTGCCGATTTGTTGCCGGTTGTTTCGTGTGGTTTTGTGGATAAGTAATTGATTATCAATGATATTCCATTTTGCATGAAAATGCTGGTGGAATGTTGATACTGAAATTTCTATTGATGTGTTATTGAAGCAATACATACTGTTTCATATGGGCGATGGGTATTTGAAAAATGGTTGGCATAAAATATGGGGATTGCTGTGAGAGATTAAGATGTGTACTTATTTGGCTCCACATATCCCCTACCCTATGCCACAAAAAGCGAGCCAAAGTGGGCTGTGGCAGAGGGTATCTTATCCACATTTTTGGGGAAGCAGGAGGGAGGTATCCTTTGGAATAGGAGGGTGATCGAGTAGTTTGTAAATAATACTTATATTTGCTATGAAATACTTTTAGTGGTAAATAATTTTTTACTACTCAAAAACTGCTAATATGGCTGAGATTATTAAATATTCAAACTTTGAGGAAGCAAAGAATGCTAACAATGCTACTGTAAAAACGAACACGGAAGCACATAAAGAATATGAATCATTTATCTCATTATTACGGTATGCTTTATCTGAGAAAAAGAAAAAACAGCATGCTGAGAAAATGATTGAAAATGGATAAAGTATTTCAAGAAAGTTTATTGCAGGTTTGTTCCTTACTAAATAAAAACAAAGTTGAATATCTAATAGTTGGTGGAACTGCTGTTGCATTATATGGTTATTATAGAATGTCAATAACAATAAATGGAAACCCTTCTGAAAAGCCAGACTTGGATTTTTGGTACAATCCCACATATGGCAATTACTATAAATTACTGCAATCAATTGCAGAAATGGGCATAAATGTATCGAGGTACAAAAACGAAAAAAATCCAAACCCCAAAAAATCATTTTTCAAGTTGAATTTTGAACTGTACACAGCAGACTTTATTCCTGAACTTCCAGGTTTACTCAAATTCAAACAATCTTATTCAAAAAAGGAAGTCATCATCTTGCAAGAAACTGAAATAATCTTTATTGGTTTTGATGATTTAATAGAGAATAAACTAGCATTGGCAAGAGAAAAGGATATTAAAGATGTAAAGGAACTTAAAAGAATACAGAATAATAATATTTTTTGAATGTAATGTAGTGAAAAAGTAGCAATTAAATAGTTGTACGTTATAATATAGCAAGCGCGACACTTGCAAAAGGGAGTAGGATTGTATACTGATGGCATCAGGATTTTGGACATTAGAAGATGGACGTGTATTTGCGAAAAGATTTTCGTCGATGACTGCTATGTTAGAAAGAATAACTGATGAACTTAAAACAATAGAAGGAGCTGAGACGTTTTATGAATATTTAGAAAAGTATGTATACAGAGAAGAAAAGGGAGATATGTATAATGGATATGGTGGGATTATAAGACAGGAGGAGCATATAATGTTAAGTTTTGACTTAAGAACCTTTGCCCCAATGAATAGAGCTTTCTTTTGGGAAGCGGCGCAAAAAGCAATGACTGTACTAAAAACCAATAACAATACCCAAAATGAAGATGTGGTATTCCATTTGAACACGTTGCTAGATATGCATAAAAGAATTACCAGGGGTGAAAACCCCATTTTATTAAATCATATGAAAGACATAGCCCCGGAACCACCTATAAAACTAGGACCTGGATGGGAGTCTGTTTTCTGAGAAATAGTATTCGAAATAACTTAAGTTTACTACTTAATCTACAAACCCATGGATTGGATAATACTTCTGTTAAGCACACTATTGGCTATATTTTTGATACGTGGGGTTACGACCTTCGTTCATGAAATGGGGCATGCTGTAGCTGCTTATTTTTATACGCCGGCAAATGTGGCTGTATTTCTGGGTTCGTATGGGAATGAGGAAGGTAGCCTGAAAGTAAGGCTAGGAAGATTTATATTTTATATCCGTACTAATCCATTGAAATGGAAAGGTGGGCTATGCAGCTTTGTTAGTATATCAAAGGAAAATAATTATAAGATAATTCTTGGAGGTCCTATAGCTTCACTGGTACTGTTTGTGGCTGTGGCTACGGTGTACTATATCAACACTCCTGAAGGATTGACCGGTGCATTTTTATTCATGTTTGTGGTGTGGTCGGGATTGGTGTTTGTGTACAATATAATACCTAGCAATAATACATTTGGCATAAAGAATGGTGCTATGTCTTATAATGATGGTGCCTACTTGCAACAATATAGGGAGCAAAAAAAAATGCCTATTGAACTAGATGAAGCGATGGAGTTGTTTGACAAGATGAAGTATAAAGAGTCGTATGAAATAATGATAGGTATTATACAAGCTGGCACCAAAAACAAACAGGTATATCAGTATGCTGTAACGGCTTGTATTATGCTTAAAAACTATGGGGATGCTGATAGACTACTGCAGGAGCAGATACAGAAAATAGGCAATATAAACTCTGTAGATAGGATAAATATAGCAGCAGTGAAGGCTGGCCTGGGGAACTATGATGAGGCGATAGCGTATTATAAACATCTGCTGCTGACGGGAGAGAAGAACAAATTTAACTTAAACAATTTTGCGTATACGTATTTGATACTTGATAGTCCTGACAAAGCAATGCCACTGCTGGATGAGGCCATAGCGATAGACAAAAACTTTCAGTATGCGTATAGCAACAGAGCCTATGCAAAAATGATAACGAATGAGCTGGAGGATGGCAAAAGAGATAATGATATAGCCCTGAGTATAGACCCTAACAATGCTGATGCTATAAGAAATGAAGGTGTATATCTGTACCATACAGGCAACTATAAGGAGGCAATACTGCACCTAAACAAGGCTAAAGAAATAGATGCCCAGACACTACATATAGATAACTACATAGAACGAACAAATAACTGGCTAGCAAACTATAGAGCATAGTACTGCAAACAAAATGAGATGGGTAGATAGAGCGGATTAGGGGAGTTGGAAAATATGGTATATGCACGTATGATATGCTGGAAGGGAGGCCGTGTACTTAGCTTGACGTAGACGATAGTCTACGATAAGTGAAGTATTTTCGCAAGTGAAAAACGCTTGCGAAAAATTTTGGCTCGGACCAGTTGGAACTTTACTAAAAGCTATTTTAGCAATTTTTGACAAAAATGGCCGATGGTTTCTGTAAGTGATGTTTCAAACTCACGAGTTACGTCGTCATACCCTGTTTTAGCGTGAATCAGCTCATGTATCAACGTACCGGAATACGCAGATAAACTCTTTAGTGTTTTTCGAGAAAGCACAATTACGTTTTCTTTCTCGTCCCAGCATCCTAAAGTTTCGACATCTTCAAACAAGTCTTTTCTCATCTTTGAGGAAATCTTGATTGATTTTACAATTTTAGGTAACCCACCAAAAAGCTCAACAATTTTCGGTGTCATTTTAAAGATAACCTTCTCACTCTCGTTTAATTTATCCTCATCGATAAACCTAAACTCAAAGCTTTCGTTGTAATTAGAGACAAATCGATCTAAGTCAATAATTGGGTTGCCTAAAAGATCTTTTGAACCTTGAATTTTGAATATTCAGTTCTCTGGTATAGTGATGATTT
>CAZRPA010000252.1:0-3982 GCA_964601855.1 uncultured Flavipsychrobacter sp.
GTAAACATTGGCAATGTTTTTGAGTGCTACTGTCTGATTTCTTTTGTCGTTTGTCTCTTCTGCTGCTTTCAGACTTTTGAGGTAATATTCTATGGCTTTAGGGTATTCGCGCTTAATACTGCTATAGTTGCCCATAGTGTTGCACAGCTTAGTGATGCCCTGTTTCCAGCCTAGTTTTATAGCTAGGTCTGAGCCCTGCTGAGCGAATGTGGCACCTTTTTCGGTATTAGAACCGAAATAAGCATTGGACAAATAATGGTATATATTGCCTTTATTGGTGTCGTCTTTGCTACGTGGAAGTACTTTCAGCAAAGAGTCTATAGTTCTCTGGCCAGATTTCTGAGCACTAGCGGGGAGCACAACAAATAGACATGCGACTAAAGCGATGGTTGAAAAATTATACTTCATATATAAATGGTCTTCGAGTTTGGTAGATTTACAAAAACAAACTTAATGCTTATCTGTAATTATATTTCATGTTTTCTGAAATTTTAAAATTATAGTGAAGTTGTTTTTTTGGTATAATTGTTGCTGTACAGAACGCACAAACTATCAGTAATATGAAATATTTAATTTTGAGTGTTTTAGGGGTTGGTATGATACAGCTATCGGCGTGTAGCAGAAGAGGTACTCAGTGTGTAGAACCACCGTTGTATTCTGGCAAAGTAGTGAAGTCAATGTGTGGTCATATCATGGTGCAGTTTGCCAATGAGAGCGTTTCATTAGGCCAGTTTGGCTGGGCAGACCCTATGGATAGTGGTAAAGTGTATGACCGTGTGTTTAAGGTAGCTAATCCGTGTACATGGGGCAAAAAAGATACCACATCTAATATTTTATTTCGTTTAATAGCATCCGATGGTGGTGGGCAAAATTGCGTAATGTGTCTAGCATTTACCTCCACGCCCGATACTGCTTACTACATAAGAGTAGTAGAATAAGCAGATAATAGTAGAAATCTGAAATAGTATTGCAGTAAGTTTGCTGATAAAAGTCGTTTATGCGCTACTGTATTCTGCTCTCTATTTCGTTTTTCTGTATGCCATACATATCCCACTCAATACCTGCTGAGGAAACCAATAAAAAATTTGATGATTACAAAGAGCGATTTGTAACTGCAATGTGGAAGGTCTACCCAGCTTGGGCTAGCAGTGTGGGTTACCACCTCTATGATGACAGGTTGGTAATACCTGATGCGGTTGCCAGGGAAAAAGAAATCAGGTTTTGCTCGGAGCATGCCGATTCCTTATCGCAGTTTGATCTTTCTCTGCTAAACGATGCCAACAAAACAGATTATCATCTGATGCGTTATCAGTTGAAGTACACCCTGTGGGGTATGAAGGTGTTGAGGACCTATGAATGGGATCCGTCAGGATATAATGTATCTGGGATGTTTGCAGAGATGCTAGCCAATGAATATGCTCCCCTCAATGAACGATTGAAAAACTTAAACAAAAAACTGATAGCCGTGCCAGCTTACTATGCTGCTGCCAAAGAAAACCTTAAAAACCCAACCAAAGAACATACAGAACTGGCCATACAGCAAAACAAGGGAGGGCTAGGGGTGCTAGGAGATGACCTTGAGCAGGCTTTGTTGAAATGTACATTGCCAGCCGCAGAGCAAAAAGAAATAAGGGAAAGAGCCAACAACGCTGTTGCCGCCATAGAAGATTATATAAAATGGTTGGGTAACCTAGAGCATAAAACACCTCGCAGTTTTAGATTGGGGAAAGAGTTATACGCGCAGAAATTTGAGTTGGAACTTCAATCAGGATATGATGCAGCATCCATTTATCAGAAAGCACTATTGCGTAAGGAAGAACTACATGATAAGATGTATGAATCTACCAGACGATTGTGGTCAAAGTATTTTGGCGAAGCTATGCCTACTGATAAATTGCAAGCCATAAAAAAAATGATAGATAAACTCTCTGAAAATCATGTTTCAGCAGATTCTTTTCAGATAGCAATAGAGCAGCAAATACCGGAACTTACAGAATTTATAAAAAAGAAAAATCTGCTGTACATAGACCCATCCAAACCGCTAGTGGTGCGCAAAGAGCCAGCCTACATGGCTGGTGTAGCGGGTGCGTCTATAAGCTCGCCTGGGCCCTATGACAAAAACGGCAATACTTACTACAATGTAGGTAGCCTGGAAGGGTGGGAAAAAGACAAAGCAGAAAGTTACCTGCGCGAATACAATAAATACATACTGCAAATACTGAACATACATGAGGCTATACCTGGGCATTATACTCAGTTGGTGTATGCTAACCAGTCTCCTAGTATAATAAAAGCAATACTGGGTAACAATGCTATGATAGAAGGCTGGGCAGTGTATACAGAATTGATGATGCTGGAGAACGGGTATGACGTTGACCCCAAGGTGAGGGGAGCGGCAGCAAGTGCAGAAATGTGGCTGATGTACTATAAATGGAACCTTCGCAGTACCTGCAACACAATATTGGACTACAGTGTACATGCGGGCAACATGAGTAAAGAAGATGCAATGAACCTGCTAGTAAAAGAGGCGTTTCAGCAGCAGGCAGAAGCAGAAGGGAAATGGAAAAGAGTAACGCTGACACAAGTGCAACTGTGTTGCTACTTTACAGGGTTTACTGAAATATGTAACCTAAGAGAAGAGCTAAAGGCAAAACAAGGGAAAGCATTTGACCTTAAAAAATTTCATGAGCAGTTTTTGAGTTATGGTAGTGCTCCAGTGAAGTACATCAAGGAGTTGATGATGAAATAATGCGCCGCTATAGTGATATTTATTAACTACAAAACCCATCCGAAGATGGGTTTTGTAGTTTTGAACATAAAAAACAGTATTAGTTATTAGCTGCAAATTCTGCTCTGATAACGTTGAGTGCACCACCAGCTATAAACCACTCTATTTGTTGTTGGTTGTAAGTGTGGTTTACTTTTATTTCATCTTTGCTGCCATCTTCATGATTGAACACCACGGTGAGCTGTACGCCTGGTGCAAAGGTGGTAAGGCCTAATACATCTACAGTGTCGTTTTCCTGTATTTTATCGTAGTCGCTTTTATCAGCAAATGTTATTGCCAGCATACCTTGTTTTTTAAGGTTGGTTTCATGTATGCGTGCAAAGCTCTTTACCAATATTACATTAACACCTAGATGGCGTGGCTCCATAGCAGCATGTTCGCGGCTGCTACCTTCGCCATAGTTTTCGTCGCCTACTACTATGCTACCAAGACCCGCAGCCTTGTATGCACGTTGTACCTGTGGTACTTCGCCATATTCGCCAGTGAGTTGATTTTTTACTTTATTGGTGTCCATGTTGAAGGCGTTAACAGCACCTATCAGCATGTTGTTAGATATATTATCCAGATGGCCACGATATTTGAGCCAAGGACCAGCCATAGATATATGGTCGGTAGTACACTTGCCAAAAGCTTTGATAAGCAGTTTTAGACCAGAGTAATCTTTGCCATCCCAAGCAGAGAATGGAGCCAATAATTGCAGACGATCGCTGGTAGGGCTTACTTTTACTTGAACGCCCGATCCATCTTCGGCTGGTGCTACATAACCGGCATCTTCTACATCAAAGCCAGCTGGTGGCATTTCGTATCCTTTAGGCTCATCGAGCATTACTTCTTCGCCAGCTTCGTTGGTCAATTTGTCTTTAAGTGGGTTGAAAGACAAACTACCTGCAATAGCAAATGCAGTAACTATCTCGGGCGATGCTACGAAGGCATGCGTAGAAGAAAGTCCATCATTGCGTTTTGCGAAGTTGCGGTTGAACGAAGTGACAATGGTGTTTTTCTTTGCAGGGTCGCTTACGTGACGTGCCCACTGACCGATACATGGTCCACAAGCATTGGCCAGGACTACACCACCCATTTTGTCAAAAGTTTTCAGGAAACCATCTCTTTCGATAGTGAAACGTACCATCTCAGAACCCGGAGTGATAGTGAATTCACTTTTCGCTTTCAGACCTTTATTCATAGCATCGTTAG
>CAZRPA010000253.1:0-3975 GCA_964601855.1 uncultured Flavipsychrobacter sp.
TGAGGCCATTAGCCGGTTGCAGCACCCACAGCCCATACAGGGCGGCACAGTAGCCATAGTTGCGGGTTTGGGTATTTTGGTCAATTTTGGCACGGCCATGCTTTTCTTCAAGAACAAAGATCACGACCTCAATACTCGTGGTGCTTACCTACACTTGCTTACAGATGCTTTGGTATCGGTAGGCGTGGTGGTGGCAGGTGTACTCATCACCTATACAGGTTGGTATTGGCTAGATGGTGCTGTGAGCTTGCTTATACTACTGGTGATACTGGTAGGTACATGGCGGCTACTTACAGATAGTGTGCGCCTATCGCTAGATGCAGTGCCACCACAAGTAAGCATAGCCCATATAGAACAGGTAGTAAAAGACATGCCTGGTGTAGAGGGCATGCACCACACTCATGTGTGGGCTATGAGTACTACTCAAAATGCACTCACTACACACCTGACGCTCAGCGACTCACTGAGTTTTGAAGGGAAAATGAAAGTGGTGCATGATGTAAAACACACACTGCACCACCATCATATACATCATGCTACTATAGAGCTAGAGTCGGCTGCGATACCCTGTGCTGACAAAAACTGTGATGACGAAAATACATAGTAGTCTTTGTGACAGTAGTAAGAAAAGTTAATATACATTATTTATTATTTTATATAACTAGAATTGTAGTTTGTAAATGAAGTTTGGAAAGAAACCTAGCTGATAAGTGGTGTTGATACTTTTGCTGCCATTGTCGTATGACTGTGAAAATACGTTGTCGTTATTCGTCACGTTTTGCAGGTCTAGTGAGAAAGTTTGTGATAGTTTTTTTCTCTTACTGTTGAGCACAAACCCTAATTTGAAATCGAGTCTCATGTAGGCATCATAACTGCTGCTATAGGCATAATCGCTGCTCTGTAATACTGTGTTGCCCGCTATCTGCGATGCAGCAAGGTCTATAGGGGTATAGGCTCTGCCACCGGCATTTGTGAATTTTACATCGGTAGTAAATTTGTTCCTTCTGTCTTTGCCTGTCTTTATTTCCTTTCCCAGCAGTATGTTGTATACATACTTGCCATTAAAGGCGGTATTGTGCTCTACACCATCGCTGCCCTTGTATTTCGACTCGTAGATAGATGATGTAAAGAGTCCATAAAAGCTATTGCTAAAGAATTTTTCAATGGTTAGTTCTGCACCGTAGTTTCTGCCTGTTCCTTCATTTATCAGGTTCACAGACAAGTCTGGTTTGAAACTAGAGCCAGTGTTGAGCATAGAATAGCTGCTCTCAAACGAATCTACGGGCACATTATACAGATGCTGGTAATATACCTCTGCTTTTATTCTCCAGTCTTTAAGTGGCTGCCAGTCGTACCCCAATACGTAATGTTGGCTTTTTGTAAATCCCAAATCTATGTTTGTGTTAGTAGTAGCATTTTGTATCTGGTTGAAGTAGATATTTACCGGTTGCATTTGCGAATGCAACCCAAATCCTACACTGAAGCTACTCTTATTGCTTACGTCATATTTCAGTGCTATGCGGGGTTCTACAGCTGTTGAATTTGAGTTTAAAAATAGCTTTTGTGCTTGTAGCCCTACGTTGGTCATTAGCTTGTCGGTGATATTGTATTTCATGTGTGCATATGCTTGTGCCAGGTGGGTATTGTTGTTATTATCCCATATTTGCATCCAGTCTGGTGTATTTCTGCGCAGGCGGTAATACAGATCCAGATTTATTAGTTGGTCTTGAATACCGAACTTAAAAAACAAGCGAGAATTCACCTTGGTATTGTACGCTACCGAAGCTACATATGCTGTCTGTATTACCTGTTCATCTTCTATCAGTCGGCTAGTGTTATTGCTGTCGGCAGAGGACTGTTGTTGGGTGTTTTTAGAATAATTTACTCCTACTGAAGAGCTGATATAAGAGTTGCGATTCAGTATTTTTACATGTTTGATGCCTATGATGCCTATAGCACTGTAGAGGTCTGTGTTGTCGGGAGGTGCATACAGATTGCCTGTTTTTCCTCCTGTTATGGCTATACTGCTATTGGCTAATATACCGTACAAACTAAAGGTGCCCAGTCGGGTGGTGCCACTGTTTACTTTGAAAGATAGGTCTTTGTAAGAGGGTGTAGCCGCGGTGCCAATGTTGATGCCAAAAGTTGATGCCAGAAAGGCTACAGATTGGCGATATGCCACCAGATAGGACGCATTGCTGTTTTTAGAAATTGGTCCTTCTGTCATTCCCTCTAGTCCGGTAACCAAGCCTAGCTGCAGGGTATGTTCTCTTTTTGCGGTATTGCCATTTCTGAAACCCAGGTCAAAAACGCCTGCTATTGCGTTGCCGTACTCTGCCGGAAAAGCAGAAGTGAAGAAATCAGAGCTTCTGAGCATGTTGGTGTTTAGTGCGCTTACTGCACCACCTGTAGTGCCCACGGTAGCAAAATGATTGGGGTTGGTGACTGTCATGCCATCTATGCGCCATTGCACCCCTACGGGCGAGTTGCCTCTTATTACTATGTCATTCCGCGAGTCATCTGGGGCACTTACACCTGCAAAGTTGGCTACCAGACGTGCAGGGTCACTACGTCCACCTGCGTAGCGGTTTACTTCTTCCATAGAGAAAGTACGGGCACTGACTGTGGCTAGTTTGTTGATAGCCCCTGATTTGTTTGCTGCTTTTATCACCACTTCTTTCAGTCGCTTAAAACTCTCTTCTATACTGATGTCGAGAATAGTTTCTTTACCAGATGATACTATGACGTTTTGCAGATTGGCTACTTTATACCCTTCATTCGTAACCCTAATCTCGTATCTGCCAGGTGCTATATTGCTCAGCACATATTTGCCGTCTTTGTCTGAAAGCACCACTCCTGTAGAGGTGTCATTTATTATCGCCACAGTTGCACCATTTATAGGTACCATAGATAGTTTGTCAGTGATAATACCTCTAATGTTTTGTTTGTTGTTTTGGGCTAATACTGAAAACGGGAGTATTAAGGCTAATAGCAACAATGCCTTTCTGCTATTTTGTTGTTTGCTTTGTTTGTCATGTATCTCATTATGAATTATAAACCTTACTAATCTCCTCATACCGTTTTATCGTTTCAGGTTTGACGACACTATTTGTCAATTCCCTCTGTAGATAGGGGGTATTTATTTTGTAAAATGTCTGGTTTTTTCGCAATTGCCATATTTGAATAAGAAAGGTCAACAGGGGATTCGTGTTTTTATTGCAGAATGTGGCTGTTTTCTTACTTGTACGGTTGAGTGACTTGGTTTCGTATTTGGGTTATTCTTTATTTCTTTAACCTTCGCTAAAAAGCTATGGCTACTAATAGGTTGTTTAATGGGTTTTGGGTAGCCTTCGCTGAAAAAGCTACGGCTACTGAAAGGAGTAAGTGGTTGATAATCAATGCTATTCATTTTGCTGGTAGCCTTCGCTGAAAAAGCTATGGCTACTAAAAGTTTTAGATGTAAAACACTCTACGCTCGAGGATGGCGGGGCCTCCTTTGGTAATGGTGATGGCGGGACGGCCGCCACCGTAGTCGTAACGGATGCGACCATCGGGGTACTTGGTGATGAGCATTTTTGCACTATAATAGGTGTAGGGTACGGTGGGGTCGGGTGGGGTGCTGGAGGTGGGATAGCCTGCGTACTGAGGGTCGACCGGGTTTGCCGGTTTGTTGCCGGTGTTTTCAGGTGTTTTGGGGTGTAAGTCGTTGATTATCAATGGTATTTCATTTTCCGGTAATGGTGCATTGCCGGCAAATGTTGTAGTTGTTGTTTGGGGGTGGTTTTGAGGTGCAGTGGGTTGGGTGGTTGGGGTTGTGATTGGCTGTAGGGGGCTTTCCGGTTTTGCCGATTTGTTGCCGGTTGTTTCATGTGTTTTTGGGGTTAAGTCGTTGATAATCAATGGTGTTTCATTTTCCAGTATTGGCTTCAATTTCTGGGCAATTGATGCATATGTTGCTTGTTCCTCGGCTGGCAT
>CAZRPA010000254.1:0-3961 GCA_964601855.1 uncultured Flavipsychrobacter sp.
TACTGACATAATGATAGTGGGGCTTATTGGGTAATGGATAAATAGACTAGCTCTACTGATGCCGCAAAAAGTGCGCCAACTTATGCCAAAACAGGTGTGGTAGCGATTAAGATATCCACATTTTGAGATGTGGATTTTTAGGCAAGTGAATGACGTGCTTTTGCTTGGTGCTATCTGCCTATGGTGAGCAATAAAAATGAAGGCGAAAAAAATTAAGCTGCCAGATAGTGAAGGCGTTCGGGAGAACGAATTTTATTGGTAGTTCCAGTTGACTGGAAGGAGCAAGTGGAACAACGGGGATACTACTCCAAACTTGGAGAATATGTAGCATCAACAAGAGTTTTTCGTTTGTCACGTGTCTTGCCGCTGTACCTCAAACTGTTTTGATAACAGTATCCTCCATGATAGTAATTTATATACTTTTGGCTATTATTTTTCCTACCTAGAAATTTAAGTTCCCAAGTACTAAATTTAAAATACAATCCATCAACACGTAATATGTATAAATACTTTTTTGTGTTTATGAAAATCTTGTATGTTGAATCGGGTTTGAATAATGAGGTATCAATATAAGATATACCGTCATCATTTATGATAATACTATCTCCGTTAACATACAAAAGTCCACCTCGAAATTCATCCTTGTATTGACTAGTAATCGAAATCTTTAATGGTAGTCTTTGGCAATAACCAATAGAATGAGCAATAGAAAACTGCAAAAAAACACAACACATTAGACCAAACTTCATAATTCTGCCTTTTTATTCACTTTTTTGACCATCGTTTTTTTCAACCTATTAATCATATCAACAACGAGTGAGCTTTGTATTACCTGACAAAATCCGGCTGCCATACCTGCCGTAGGTACGATCTAAGGCAAACTGGGATAGGCTTAATCTTTAAGCTAAAAACATGCCACTGACTTTACTGCAACCCTAACGAATATTTGATTTATAAGCATAGAAATCGTCAAAAACTACCTTTTTACTTGATTTTGCTCGTGTAGCTATTTGCTTAAATATTTTCGTATTGCTCTCATCCTCCCACTGCATATCTAAGTCATACATGTTTACAAATTCAACTCTTAAGATATCCATATTTAGCAGTTCTAAATCCTCCTGTACTGCCTTTAAATACTTACGAACGTCGTCTGTATAATAGAACGCATATACAGCTCCACCTTTAAGCTTCGGATATTCGCTGTGCTTGCTGTTGTAGAGATACTCTATACTTCCCCAGTAAATTGCTTTTGCCATAATAATTTGGGTTACTTTTTGGGTTACTAGTTAGTAGACTACATCATGTTTCTTGTTATTGCCACTAATTTTCACCTCAATTAGCAAGGCTTGGCAGTGTACGAAGGTAAAAAGAAGTAAAACCAACTGAGGGAAAAATTCATTTAGCTGCGAGAAAGTGTAGGAGTTAGGGAGAACGCATTTTATTGGTTTTTCCAGTTGACTGGAAGGAGCAAGTGGGGCAACGAAATATAGGCAGTAAGAGTTTTACTCACTATCGGATCCATTTGATGTTATGAGGATAGGCTATATTAGGATTGAAAGAAGAGAAATTGCATTTGTATATTCCTGAATCTGTAATGGCTGTTAAGTATTGTTTGTTGGTATTGGAACAAATAATTCTCTGAACTGAAGATTTAGGTAAACCATTAGACACATTGTACCAAGTATTACCAAAGTTAGGTGAATAGCCAATTTTAATTGATGAACTATTCTGTTGACTATGGTATGAATTTGGTGGTAAATATTGGTAAGCAATCCAGATTTTTGAAGCATTGTTATCATCTACTTCTATGTCATTTATTCGTGCTCGATTATTGGCACTCGTATCTGATATATTGAACCATGATATATCACTAACATTATCTGCTGCGTTTCTCGACCAAAATAATTGTTGTTTTGAGATTGATAATGTAGAATCTACTTCACACAATGCTATATATATAGTATCTGGTTTGGATCTATTCGATAACCCAATACTGGTAATGCTGTAATCAGTGTAATGAGAAACAGGAAGTGAAAATGCTAAGACCCAAGGGTCATTTTCATTTTTTTTACGCCATACCTTGCTGTCTTTAACGTAGAAAAAATCCTGAAAATTTGCATTCATCGATTCATTGTAAAATGAATGATTAGAAGTTAAGATTATTTTTTTATCCTTGGTTGAATAACGATTGGCAACTGTATTGTTTGTTATCAATGATTTTGAGTGATTGTTCATTTTTGTACCATAAGTATCTACTTTTTGCCCCATAACAGGTGTGCATAACGACAATGCCACCAATAACAAAAGTCTGTATTTCATAGATAGGGCATTACTCAATAGTGATTTTCTGTGAAATATTTTTGTGTGTGTCGCTGGATATACGAACCCAGTAACTGCCTTTGGGGTATTGAGAAACATCAATTTCTACTCGTGAATTGCCAGAAGCAAGTATGGTTTGTATCATTTGTTTTCCATCAATACTCATTAAAGAAATTTTGTTATTGCTATTATTGTTTTGCTTTTCTATGTACAATATTCCTTTTGCAGGATTGGGGTATATTTTGTATACAAGGTTATCGTTTTCTATGTCATTAATACCTACAGTCCAAGGAGCAAATACTGCAAGGAAGACATCAAAATATCCATAATTGACTAGTGACAAAAAGTCATTATTATTGGTGAAATAATAACCCCCAGTAAGTACAGTACCACCTTGTAATGGATAAACTATTACAGCTTGATCTTTTTCGTTACTTCCCATAATTTTTGTTTGCAATAAGTTTCCTATACTATCAGTATGTACCAGAAAAACATCTTCATAGTAGTTTTTATAGGTCCAACCGGTTACCCATATACTACCATCGGTTGCCTTGCATATTGACGAAGGATATTCCGTGTCTCCAGCATCATAACAGTTTTCCCATATTATGTTTCCGGCACTGTCTAGGTTGACTACCCAATAATCGGCTTTGTGAATGTGGTTGTGTACATCGCCATCTATAGAGGTAGTGGACATTGTAACCAATAACCCACCTTTACCATCAGATGCTCCGAAACCAACTGGGTATGCGGCTTCGTAACCACTGCCTCCCAGACACCTATGCCATAGAATGTTGCCGGTTGCGTCTAATCGGGCTACATATCCATCTTGCCCACCTGCATGATAGCCTGTGCAGTCGTAGTCGCTAGACTGGGTAGCACCTACAATGTAGTAACCACCGCTAGGTGCAGGTACTATATTAAAAGCAGATTCATCATAACTGCCACCAATTACTGTACTCCATTGTTTATAGCCATTGCTATCAACTTTTAATACCCAAATATCGAATGTAGACCAAGAGCCATAATGAATGGTAACATTTGTGTCTATAGTATGTGATTCTCCTAACAGAATGTACCCCCCATCATTTGTTGCTATCATTGACCGCAAAATGGAACCTCCACCCCTACTGTAGTTACGCTGCCAAATGGTATTTCCAACGGCGTCTTGTTTGGTGATAAGCCACCCCCATCCTGCTGTTGAGTTGAACAAACCACCTAAAACAACAGATTTGTCAGGTTTGGGGAAAATATGTGTTAAAAAGCTATCTCCATGAAATCCATAACATTTACTCCAATCTGTAGGGGTGCCATCTTCATTGTATTCAACAAAAATTATTCGTTTTTGAACAACAGAGCAGAAAGAGTCTATATTTCCTGTATTTGGTAAAGAGGAGACTTCATACCTTAGAATAAATTTTCCATCTTGAGTTTTTGTTACATCTCTTCCAATTTGATCTGATCCACTTCCCCCTATCCCTTTCAAAGAAAGCATTTGTGGCTCTGGTACCTGCGCCTGTGAGCAAAAAGGTAGAAAAAGGAGGAGGAAAAGGAGGAGGAAAAGGAGGTTCTTCATAATGATGATTTTTCAGGTCACTCAATAGTGATTTTATGTGAAATATTTTTTTGTGTGTCGCTGGAT
>CAZRPA010000255.1:0-3890 GCA_964601855.1 uncultured Flavipsychrobacter sp.
ACTATGGCTTCTTTGAGCAGCCCACCGGCTACCGAACAAACAAATATGCCATAGGCAGTGCCGTCCTGCAACTGCCTCTCTTTCTTATTGCCCACACCTATTGCCTTCTATCCGGCGCATACCCTCCCGACGGTTACTCATACCCCTATCAGTTTGCCGGCATCTTTTCCGGCATATTAGTAGCCGCTTTAGGTTTGCTATATATCCGGCGTTTCCTCACTCATCATTTCACTGACCCAGTTGTAGCCATTACCCTACTCTGCATAGCACTAGGCACCAATCTTTATTGCTACACTACTTATGCCCCAGGCATGAGCCACCCCTACAGCTTTTTCTTATGCGCAGCCGTTCTCTATTACACACACAGGCTATACGCTACCAGTCACCACAAGTACTTTTACATATTGGGCATACTGTTAGGCTTAGTTCTCATCACCCGGCCAGTCAATATCCTCATAGCCCTACTACCCATTTTCTGGTCAGTACACAATATCAGCAGCCTCCGCTCACGTTTCCAGTTTTTCGCCCTGCACCTCATCCCTATCGCTAGCTCATTTATTCTATTCCTTGCCGTTGCCTCCCTCCAAATGGCTTATTGGCGCCACACCACAGGTCATTTCATACACTACTCCTACACCGGCGAGGGGTTCAACTTCCTCCAGCCACACATATCCCAAGGTTTATGGGGCTTCCGCAAAGGTTGGTTCATATACACACCCATAGCTTTTATTGCCCTTTGCGGATTGTATTATCTATGGCAGCACAACAAAAAAGTAGCACCTGCCATCATCCTCTATTTTTCACTCATGATATATGTTGTCTTTAGCTGGCAATGCTGGTGGTATGGCGGCGGCTTTAGTGCCAGAGCATTAATCGAAACCCTCCCCATTGCCGCTTTCCCCCTTGCGTACCTATGCCAGCAAGTGTACAATGCACACTCACGTCTGGCTATCAAACTAGCCTTCACTGTGCTACTCATAAGTTGCATCTCGCTCAATCTCTTCCAAACCTACCAATACTCCTTCAGCACCATCCATTGCGACCGTATGACACGCTCCTATTACTTCCACACCTTCGGCAAAATAATGGCTACAGACGATGACCTAAAACACCTCATGACCGATCAAGAATTTTGGGAAGAATACGATTTCACCAAATAGCCACATTCAATGTATATACTTTGGGCTACCAGCCACCACACTCCCATCAGCGGGCTTTGCGTCGCATCTCTTCTACTGGCGGGGCAGTGAGGATCTGACCCTATAAAACCTAAAAAAATGTAAAAATGAGTGTCTTTGCGAACCCCGAGCCAAGCCTTGTTCGCTAGCCCTCGGGGTGTGGCAACCTTGCGCTTTGAGACTAAAACTAAAAAAAAGCACCGCATACAAAGCACACATACAAAAAATGTGGATCATTGCACACCCCGAGCCCAGCCCTGTGCGCTAGTCCTCGGGGTGTGGCAACCTCGCGAATTTAGAGTAAATCAGACGCATAAAAGACATCAAAATCACCACAAAAATCACAAGTAAAATTTGCACACGATGGTCTCGTCCCATCTATATGAAGCTGACTATTTTACTACTTCCATCAACAAATCGAAATCTCATGTATCTTCACAATAATCTTATAAGAGCCTGATTGTGCGCACATACTAAAGACTACAAGTATATCACCGATAGCTTTATAGGGCGGCGAATACAGGATGGAATTTCTTAAACTCTTTTATTTTTGATCACGTATTCCCTGTCCGACCCGAGGTCGTTATTCAGAAAATAAGACCACCAACGGCGAAAAATTGGAAACTTTAGCGGAAATAAACTTGGAGCGTTTATGAAAGACATTCCGGTCTTCCCATTAATGAGCAAATGGGGTGAGGCTGCTGGACAGACTATAACTAATATACCAGCGAATTTACTAACACAAACACCTAAATCGAAATGAAAATTGAAAGGAAAACAATAATTGCATTGGTTTTTTTTGCTACTATTACAATAATAGTTGTTATTGTTGCTAGAGTGAACACATACCTACTTCGCAAAAATCACATTCTAACACTTGGACGTGTCTATAATTGTCGATCAGGTGGACGTGGTAACGAAGGATTTATTTTCGTAGAATACAGGTTCAATGTAGACAATAAAGAATATTGTAAAAGTGGACAATATTTAGCAAGTTCGATTTCTTATGCTGACTGTGATCAGTACATAGCTGATCGGTCGTTTCCCATTATTTACCAAGAGAATCGTCCTAAAAACAGTACGGTTTTGATAACACCTTTGGATTTTAAGTACTGGGGTTATCAATTTCCTGATAGTCTCCACTGGGTTGTCAGATTATTAAAAGATGACGATAGGGAAAAAGGGTAGTGTATCAGATTTTTTCCGCCGTTGTTGGTCATATTTTATCCTACATCTTACCTTACAAAGTACATCATTAAAAGAAAGCTGAAAACTATTGCAATAATCTTCTTACAAAAGCTCGGTAGTAGGTGGTGTTGCGACTGTGAAAATTACCTAACTTCGTATCATGTCTTTACAATATATTGCTGATAGCTCCGGTCATCCTACAGCGGTTATAATCCCGATTGAGGAGTGGAATGATATTCGGAATAAATATCCCGATGTAGAACACATAGAAGGTGAGTTACCTAAATGGCAGAAAGACATTATTGATGCCCGCCTAAATAAAATTGCTAACGACCCTACTTGCCTGCGCCCCATCGAAGAATTGTTTGAAGAACTGAACAAAGAAGTGGAATAACATTATGGCTTACAGAATCATTTATATAGATGATGCGAGACAGGATGTTAGGGAGGCAAGAGTATGGTATAAAAAACAAAGACAAGGGTTAGAAAAAAATTTTGCAATAGCTATTCAAAATGCTATTTCCCGAATTGGGTACAATCCCTATGCTTTTACAATAAGGTATAGAAACGTAAGAATAATTCATACTGAAACATTTCCCTTTGGTATTCATTTCTACATCGACGAAGTCGCCCAACAAATCATAATAACAGCAGTAATGCATGATTATAGGGATGTTCAATTTGCAGAAGACTAACACAAAATTCCGACTGATGTAAGCGTCACGCTCGCTTTGTCTTTACTTCTTCCTCGGTTAGCCTCGTCACTGATTGGTGTATCTCACTTGGTTCTATCTTATGAAAGCGTCTGGTTTGGCCATAATCCCTGATCACAAACCCGCGTTTGATGAAGCCAAGAAATCAGCTAAAAAATACTAATTTAAACAATACATGAAGCATTCAGTACTCATTTTGGTGTTCACTTTTTTAACGCTGCAGTTATCCGCACAAATAAAAGATAACATGGTTCGAGACACAACTTTGTACAAAAAATTGTACTGTTATCTAAATCCAAGGAGAGTAAGTTGGCTCGAGGATTCAACAGGAAAAAAAATAGAACTTCAAGAATTTCTAGACAGAAGCATTTCTGTGCGAAATCTAAGAACGGATAGCATAATAGCAGATAAATCACTCATTGGAATTTATGCTTTTGCTTTTAGCAACCCTTCCGAAAAACCTTGGCTTTACATAAACCACGGGCAACGGATTGAGTTTTTAGAATTAGATAATTTAAAACTCAAAAAAACTATCAATAAAATAACGAGGTTCTTTAAAAGGCATCCAAAAGAATTTACATTGTTAGATCAATTAAACACAATTAAAAATGTCTTGATAATTATTGATGAAAATAAACATCATTAATTAGGCAAACTTGGCGCCAGTGTTTTTCACTGGTGTCTACATTTGTGCCAGTGTTTTCCACTGGCAATTACAACGAAAATCACAGCCTTCTACCTAAAGTTCCTTACCCAGCCCCAACGGGGCGTAATATCATAGCGGTGGGCATCGCCCACCGAAAAACACACC
>CAZRPA010000256.1:0-3890 GCA_964601855.1 uncultured Flavipsychrobacter sp.
CACCCACTATACCATGCCCACCAAAAAACCGCTTTTCCTTCGAGAAGAAGTGCATACTACCACCCTTACCCTTGGTGCAGCCCGTAGCCTTGCCATACAGCTCAGCCATGCACTCGCGCGATGTCATGCCCTTGGCTATTGCCAATCCATGATCTCTATACGCTGTTATCATATTATCATCGGGGCGTGTAGCCGTCATAATACCTGCCGCTACCGCTTCCTGACCTATATACAGGTGACAAAAACCCCTTATCTTCTGCATGCCATACATCTGACCGGCTTTTTCTTCAAAGCGACGGAGCAGTAACATGGTCTCGTACCAATACAAATATGTATCTTTATCGAAAGTAGTCTGCACTATTTTTTAAATTTGTGCGAATTTATAAAATTTTTTGTTCCCGATACTCCTTTGGTCACTATAAATAAAATATCGCTGGTACAATTTCGCAATTATACCTCCGCCGTCTACGATTTTCCAGCTCAGGTCACCTGTATAACCGGCCCCAATGGCAGTGGCAAAACCAATCTGCTCGATGCCGTCTATTATCTCTGCTACACCAAAAGCTACTTCAGCGCCTACCAGCAAAACAGCGTGCAGAATGGCATGGACGGTTTCAGGGTCTCCGGCAAATTCCACAAATCAGGCTCCACCGATACCATAAGCTGCAAATGGAAAGCCGGCAAAAAAGAAATTTTCAAAAACGATGCCGAATACGAAAAAATAACCGACCACATAGGCGCCTATTCCGCCGTTATGATAGCGCCCGACGATACCGAACTCATCAACGAGCACAGCGACCTACGCCGAAAATGGATAGACAGCATACTGGGTCAGGCCGACCGCCAGTACCTGGAGCGGCTCATGCGCTACCAGCGCCTGCTGCTACAGCGCAATGCATGGCTGAAGATACAAGCCTACAAACCCACCACCAATACTACCGAGCTCGACCATTACAACGCCGAAATGGCCACCGATGGCACCTATATTTATGAGCAGCGCGCAGCATTCCTTCACGATTTCCTGCCCCTGCTCAACGATTTTTACCATCGCCTTTGTGGTGGTGTCGAGGCAGTTACCGTCTCCTATATCTCAGACCTCTCCCAAAAACCACTCCTCACTTGGCTACAACAGGGGCTCGAGTACGACCTCCGCTACCAGCGCACCCTCCGTGGCATTCACAAAGACGACTGGGCTTTTGGCATCAACGGTTTGGCACTCAAGCAGTTCGGCTCGCAGGGTCAGAAAAAAAGTTTCCTCTTCGCACTCAAGCTCGCACAGTATGCCTGGCTCACTCGGGTGCAAGGCCAACTACCCATCCTCCTCCTCGACGATATCTTCGAAAAACTAGACCAGCAGCGCATGGAGGCACTCCTCACCATCATCAGGGGCGAGGGTTTTGGGCAGGTTATCCTTACCGATACTCACCCCGACCGCATAGCACATGCCTTTGGGCCCGATGCCCACATAGCCTTTATACACCTACAGGCTGCCACCCAGTAGTCACTTTTCAGCAGCCTGCATAGTACCTATTGTCTTCTTTCATGTCAGCAATCTCACAACCCCACCCTACTATTTTGCATGCATCCCTCACACCACCAATACCTTTTGCGAAAATAAAAGTTTAGTATATCTTTAACCCCACAATAGCTAACCACATTTGTAACCACAACTCAACTTCCCCAAACAAAAAAACTTTGTTTATGACCAAAAAATTATTACCCATCATACTCCTCGCCGCCACACTATTTGCAGCACCAGCCGCCCGCGCACAGCACGGCAAGAGCGAGCTCACACTAGGCTACGGCTACCTCAGCGTCTATCAGTTTGCCAACAAAACACCCTTCAATACCTCCTCAGGCACCATAGCCCTCGGGTACAAATATTACCTGTCCAATGCCGTTACCCTCGGCATAGGTATCGGTCACGAAAACATCAGCAACTGGGCAAGCTTCACCTCATTCGTACCAGAAGTCACCTTCCGCTACCTCGACACCAAGGATAGCCGCATACGCGTACGCCTCTATGGCGCAGTCGGTTACGGCTTCACCATACTCAACGACCTAGAGATAGGACAAGGATATGCCGACGAATCAGGAGCCAAACCATGGGGCTTTCAGCTCACCCCTATCGGCATGCGTTGGGGCCGCAAGCTAGCATGGTTTGCCGAGCTCGGCACCGGCTACAAAGGCACCTTCCACGGTGGCGTATCCATACGTTTCCCTCGCAAGGCAAACCACAACTACCCATCCACCACTACTACTACCAATCAATAATACCATACATCATTATACATCACCCCTCTGGGCTGCCTGCATCATCTGCCAGGCAGCCCATTTTTTTTCTTTCTTTTGTCACCAGCATTAGTGCTACTAGCAGCGGGCTTTGTGTCACACCCTTCTACTGGCGGGGCAGTGAGGGGCTTTCCCTTATTAAAACACATCACCAAAAAACGATACCCCCAACACATGAGCTGATAATGAGTAAACTCCCCTCCTTTTTTAGGAGGGGATGCCGCAAAAACATTGGCGAAGCCAGTTTTTGTGGCTGGGGTGGTAAATATCTCAGCATACAAAACAATTTGAGGGCACTCAACACGAGCCAACAACACCAGAACTCCCCTCCTTTTTTAAGGAGGGGATGCTGTAAAAAAGCGCAGCCTTTTTTACAGCTGGGGTGGTAAGGCACACGGGCAGCTACTCTTCACCACAAAAATCATATACAAATAAAATAAGGATCATTGCGAACCCCAAGCTTAGGCCTGTGCGCCAGCCTTCGGGGTGTGGCAACCTCGCGCTTTGAGGGAAAAACAGACATATAAAATACCCAAAATGCATATATTTGTTGTACTGGTGATATCTTGTTTCGTCAATCTGGAGATTGACTACCACTATAAGGTAGTCATAGTCTTCCTGAAACAGATTTTGCATATTTTTAATTTTCAATAATACACGTACACAACAAGTTCTTTATGATCCATCAGGAATTTCCTGCATTTGCTACGCCAAGCAGGATACCGACTAAAGATTTTATTCTTCATAACACAGACCATAGCATACGTGAGAGCAGAAAATACAAATAATATTCTATTGAAAACTTGGATAGCAGTGGTACTAATTAGTTTGATGCTAAATGCACAGTCGTGCTCGTTTGACATTGAAAAAGCAGACTTTCCGCAAACGCCATTGCGGTACCCATCGGTTAATGAAGCATATGCAAGAGATTCAGCTTATTTGGCATACACTATATACAAATTCAACGCTAATAATGTGACTGGTTCAGGAGGTACAGGTGACATTAATGATGTTAGACGTATAGATATTGATACTATTTTATACAGCAAAGATAGTTTAAAGCTATTTTCATTTTTTATTATCCAGGTTAGGAATATTGATGCTAATCCAATCACAATTCATTTTAATGGACTTACTTTAGTTGGGTATAGGGAGAGTACTTTAGAACCTTGGACTATTTACCCAACCCGCTTTACGGCATTTTTTGGATATGACAATTATAACATGTTACGTGACAGGTTGCGAAAAGAGTTTTTTCAATGGTTTAAAGATGAAAAAATGTGGTATTGGAGTAGCGAAAAGCAAAGAAGGGAGTTATTTGCTTACGAATATAATGTGAATGATCCGAGTTTTTGGGATAGCTGTTACATATGGAAGAAGGGAATTAGTATCCCTGGTTACTATGTGTTTCAGCTAACAGGAAATGTTTTGCCTGATGATGATGATGCTATTATTGAATTACCTAAGATAAATTACCCAGATAGTTTAATAATGCAATATCGGTAGTGTTCCCAATTGTCTCGTTCCGCCGTTGTTGGTCTTATTTTCAGACCAACAACCTCGAGCAGGGCAAATCACACGGAGTAATAGCAGAATAA
>CAZRPA010000257.1:0-3822 GCA_964601855.1 uncultured Flavipsychrobacter sp.
TACTAGTAAAGCATACTCCGTAACAGTGAGCTTTACAGGTACACCGTTTTTAGATACCAATCTTGATGCTAGATCTATAACAATACTACCTGAAGAAATAATAGGACTAAGATCGTCAGTAGCACCTCTGCGAAGTAGAGAACGAATACGAGCCAACAACTCGCCTGTGCGATAAGGCTTCACTAAATAATCGTTTGCACCATTATCTAACGCCTTTACAATATCATCTTCGTTACTCTGCACAGAGAGAATGATAATAGGATTGGAATACCATTCTCTTAATTTTTTCAGTACAGTTTGTCCATCTTGATCAGGCAAACCCAAATCGAGCAAAATCAGATCTGGTCTTTGATTGGCTGCTAAATTTATGCCTTCACGAGCATCTGCGGCTAATAAAACACTATAGTTGCTGCTTTGCAATGTAATATCTAATAGCTTTCGCAATTGCACTTCATCATCTATTACCAGAATTCTTGCGTTATTCATTTCTGAAATTTTTGAGATAGGAAACCTCTACCATCATATTAATTGTAAACTTGGCACCCCCATTTTCCTTGTTTTGTAAACATATATTTCCCCCCATAGCTTTCACAAAACCCTTCACTATAGACAAACCAAGCCCAGTACCGCCTGTCTGCTCCTGCCTGAGCCTATAAAACTTATCAAAAACTTTATCAATCTCATCTGGAGGAAAGCCATGCCCATTATCTTGCACAATTACAGAAAGAGCACTATCGTTGACAGTGGCTAATACATCTATTATAGAATCTGCGGGTGTATATTGTGTAGCATTCCAAACTAGATTGTAAAGTACCTGCTCCATGATACCTTTATCGATCTTTACTAAGGGAAAATCAGGCGCCACTGCTACGTTTATTGTTTGCGTTATACCGTTTTCTTCAACATTCATTACTAAAGAATGTAGCAGTTCATTGAAGTCGCACCAATCTGTACGTGGCTGAATAAAACCAGATTCAAGCCTTGACATATTTAGCAGGTTTTCAACCTGCCTGTTTAATCTTACTGCTGCTTTTGCAATCTCATTTACTAATTCGTTCTGGGCAGTAGTTGATAATGTTTTGTTTGCTTGCAGCATCTCGCTCGCTCCCATCACAGTGGCAATGGGTGTTCTGAGCTCATGAGATAAAGAGTTGAGTAAAGTATTATAGAGCCTAATGGTATTATTTCTTCCTTCTCTATCTCTTGCCCTACGCTCTACTCTGCGAATTTTGTATGTTAGTATAGCTCCGGTGATAGCCACTAAAAAATAAGTCATTAGAAATATTGCATCTTCAGGTGCAGAAACATAAAGCGTGTAATAAGGGGCAATAAAGAAAAAATTCCAAGCCAATGCACTAACCAAAGCGGTGATTAAAACTGGTACAATATCGAATAGAACCGCTACTAATGAAACTGCTACCAGATAAATAAATGCCACAACATGATAACCTACATAATTGTTGACCGCAAAACTGAGCAATGAAGCTAATAGCACAATAAGCACACTATACACTATCTGCCTGGCAATGCTCATTTTACTTAATAACAGGCTCAACATTATATTTTCTTATTTTGCTGCAGCAAAGGTAACTTGTATGTTATAAGTGAATTATAAAACCAATATTGAGAAGTATAAAGATTTTATAAAGAAGAAAAATGATTACCGTGTTTTTGATATCCCACCCTGATAAATAGACATGTAGATGTTTTTATTTTCCAGATAAAGCAGGCTACCATTAGCATCCCAGCGGGGTTTGACCTTAAATCTGGTAAAAGGAACAGCTGATACATCGCTATAATCATCATTGAAGATAGTACCATAGCGGCGCAAAAGCGACCCATACCACAACACAGACTCATAACCGCGCATTACCATATCAGACGGTGTACCCGCAAACTCACTTTTATAGCTACGCCTCAGCGCTAGGAGCAAGTTACTATCGGCTGCATCGTAATAAAACGGGCTAGTGACATTAACTGCCAGATTTTTATAGCTATTGGTTTTACGCAGACTGGGCAAGTCGCTCCATGTGGGCATGCCATACACATTAAAATGAGTATTGGGAAAATACCTAGATAGCGCTTTGAGTAAGCTATCTGCAAACGACTGATTTAGGATACTAATTACCACTACATTGGGACGAGTAGTATCAAAAACAGCAGCCAATTCTGCTTTGGTAGGTAGTGAGTTGCACAATAGCTTACGAAAGGTTACATCACTATACAAGTCATTGAGCATGTAAAGTGCTGCATTGTCATCGGCAAGGGCAGATGTACGGTAAAGTAATGCAACATTTTGACCTGCGTATTTTGAAGAAACATCATCAATAATATACTCGCAATGGCTTTTTACTGATGGCATAAGCATAGTAAAATATTGGTTGTCCTTCACCCATGCATCATAGTTGGTAAGGGCTGATACAAAATTTATTTTTTTCTTGCGCGCATACCCTGCCAGTACGGGTATATCGTGCTGTTCCACAGCACCTATGATAAGATCTGTTGAGTCTAGTTTGCGTCGGTTGATGAGCATTTCCGGAGATTCGTTGAACGAACCTGCATCGTGAATATGAATATCTAATTTTGCACCGGCTCTTCTCAGGCTGTCTGCAGCCAATTTTACCCCCTGATAAAACGCTAGTCCCTCCGCTGCTTTGTCTGGTACTTTGTCTTTGAATGTTACTGATTCTCCCCTTACCAACTCATCGAGATACAGAGGCAATATGACACTTATTCTGTATTTTTTCTTGAATTTAGAATCAGGGTAAGCAATTTCTTGTTTTCTTTTGCCAGTGGATTTTTTCTGTTGACCGGTGCGTTTTACATTATCAACAGGAGCAGCCACAGAGACATCTGAATCTTTACTGCGTTTCTTCTTCTTTTTTCTCTTACCTTCTTGTTTTATCTCTTCTTCATATTCGGTTCCATATTTACTATCAATTGTCTTGGCTTGATATGACTTTTTTGATTTTTTCTTGCCAAAAAGTTGCGCATCTGCATAGAGCCCTATAGTGCTTAGTAGCAATAGTAAACCCGAGACAAGCCAAATACGTCTAAGTTTGTTCATGTACATTTTCTTACTTTTTCAATCGTCGTTTTAGTTACTACAATATCATACGAACCAGTTATTGTAGTACTACCCTCCCTTGGTCAGTTTGACGAACATAAACTTTCTTTCCACCTTTCCTTTGCTTAAATATTTTTTCAGAAAATCTTTTTGCTCATTCAGTATTGTATTCGCCTGTTTCATAGATTTATCCATGGTGGCTATCATACCATCTAGTTTATCATACTTGCCTACTATAGATTTTATAGTGGCTTCTGCTTTATTCATCTTTTGCTCAGCAGAGATAAGCATATCCTTTATTTGAGCATCTGTTTTGGCAGGGGTAAATTGTTTGTTTCTGTATTCAATAAATGCATTAAGGTCGTTAGTACCCTCGTTAAACTCTGTAACTGCACCATTATAAATATCTACAATTTCATTTTGCTTGTTTATTACTTCATTTTTCCTTGATACCTCTACGAAACTTTTAATCTTAGACAGCCTGTCGTAAATAACCGCATTGTTAATGCCATTATTTTCTATTCTGCTTATTTCGGTCTCAAATCGTTCTACCTCTGTCTGACGCTCAAAGAGCGCAATAGAATCATTGTAATGAAAGATTGTTTTATATTTATTATCTACTACTCCTTCGTCTGAGAACTGCCTGAAAGAAACGGGATGATCGAGCAACTGCCACATAGGATCGAAGGGCATATGCGTTTTGATGAGCGACGTAGGATTGGCTTTGAAAAATTCGTTGCTTATCTTATTTACAA
>CAZRPA010000258.1:0-3809 GCA_964601855.1 uncultured Flavipsychrobacter sp.
TAGATCGTTCACTCATATTGAATCTTATGCTCAGGCTTTTCAAGCTCAAGGGTTCTCCTACATTCAGTTGCATATACTTGATTATGCTTCCCATCCTTTCATCATCAGTAATGGGGAGCACAATAGGCAGCGATCTGTTATTGAGTTGAGGTAATATATTTTTAAGTGCTACGAGAAATTCGAAATTTTCGTCTTGTACACTAACATTTTTACCATCCCAACATTCCGTATAGTTGATCATTTGTATCAGCAATTCACTCGCAGGATATATGCCCAGGGTGCTATAGAAGGCATGACTTCCATCGTTTGCCGCATAGAAATACAAAGAGCGAAGTACAGTTGCGAACCGCCCTATTCTAAGTATATGTGGCATACCCTGTGGAATCCAAAAATAGTGTCTGGCAGGAACTATGTATGTCTTATAGTTAATGGTAATATACGCTATGCCTCCTTCCACATAACTCAGTTGTCCCTTATTATGAGTATGCAACGGAATTAATTTTTCAGATTTCTCATGCATCACAAACACAGCGTCTGGTTGCTTTTCTATTTCAGGTAATGACGATATTAATCCCATTATTGCTGCAATTTAAAGCAAAGCTATGCATTTGGCCGGAATCAATAAATTGTTGACTATTTACAAAAACATTGCATTTTATCAGGTAAGTAATTTTGCATCATAATACATATGAAGCATAGATACAGGCTATTAGCCGCTTGTTTAGCAGGCATAACTAGCACCATTTGCCATGCACAAAGCACAAAGCGGGTAAATGATACGTTGCGGTTATCCTTAAAAGAAGTCTGGTTTAAAGCAGATGAGCATAGCCACGCAATTGCGATAAAAAGGAAATCGACGGAAATACGGGATGAGGAAGTAAAGGATGCCCAGGTAGAGCGATATCCGGAATTAGGAGTAGCAGGCAATGCTGAAAAAGCCACAAATATCCCTATTTATGAAAACGGACTCTTCCGTCCGTCGGTTCAGCACGAGGTCATTCATTCGCTTTATCGTGTTGGCGCAGATATGTATCTAAATGTTTATAATGGAAATAAGCAGAATCTCAAAATACAAGAAGAAAAGACCCTGCATAAAATAGCCCTTATACAACAAGACCAGACGATATCGGATATAAGATATAAAGCTGCGGAAATATACCTGGAGTTGCAAAAATCAATGATATTCCGGTCGCTGATGATAGAAGACATTGCAGACCAGAGAAAGCAGCTGATCGAGATCAACACTTTCCACAAAAATGGCGTAGTGCTGAAAAGCGACGTATTAAGAGTGGAGCTGGAACTGTCAAAACGGGAAATGACATTAGTGCAGATAGAGAACGATATACTGATCGCCAGCCAGAAGCTGAATATCATTATGGGAGAACCCGACGATAAAGTGATCTATCCTTCAGATAGCCTGGACCTTCAAAACAATTATGCAAACACTTATGAGGCCTGCCTTAATGAGGCTATGCAACATTCATTTGCTTACCACATTTCTGAAGAGCAAACTCAGCTAAGTAAAATTCACCTCAAAGAGATAAAAGCTAACGTTCGACCGAAAGTTGGGATGTACGGAGATTTCTACTATGCTAATCCCCAGATATTCCTCTATCCGTATAATCCGTACTGGTATTCATTGGGTATTGGCGGCATCAAAGCTTCATTTCCTATTTCATCTCTCTATCATAATGTGCACAAAGTAAGGTCTGCAACGATAGAACTGGAAAAAGAAGAAGAAATGCACAAGGATACCGAAGACAAAGTGAGGCAGCAAGTAAAAGAATCTTACCTGCGGTATAGAGAGTCTTTGATACAAATACAAGTCTCAAAAGTAAATGTTGCCCATGCAGTAGAAAATGCAAGGATCATTAAGCATGCCTATTTCGGGCAAACAGCACTTATAACAGATCTACTGGATGCAGACGTGCAGGTTTTACAAACCAGGTTTGAACTTGCTGCTGCCAATATTCAGGCCCAGAACAAATATTATCTCCTTCAAAATACTATTGGAATACTTTAAGATGAAGAAAAAATATACAGTTACAGACAGGATCATTACCAGAATAACGGGTTGGATAGCAGGTGCCACAGTAATAGCACTTGCGTTGTGGGGCATACAAACCTTATGGGGATATTATGCTTACGAGCAGACAAATGACGCACAAGTACAGGAATACGTAAACCCTGTTATATCGCGGGCTGGTGGCTTCATTATTGCGGTGAAATTTGAAGAGAATCAACCGGTAAAGAAAGGCGATACATTGCTTTTAATAGACAACAGGGAATACGTGATACAGCAGGAGCAAACAGAAGCATCAATAGAAAAAGAAACTGCCCACCTGAAGGTTTTAGAAAGCAATACCCACACTACGGGCAAGGTGGCTCAGGCTGCCAGATCGCAGATCGCCGCTAATAAAGCTAAAGTATGGAAACAGCAACTGGACTATGACCGTTATGAGCAGTTGTATAGAGATGAGTCTGCAACAAAACAGCAGCTTGAAAATATTGAGGCAACTTTAGAAGTCAATAAAAGCGACTATCAGTCTTCAATAGATAATTATGAGGCTTCTCTGTCTAAGATACACGATATAGAAACGGAGAAGACAGTGGTAAAAGCGGAGATAAATAGGTTAAAAGCCTTACTTGATAGACATAAACTAGATGTAAGCTACACTGTAATAACTGCGCCATATGATGGCAGGATGGGGAAACGGGTCATTGAAGCAGGTCAGATGATCAATGCTGGCGAGGTGCTGGCCTTTATAGTGGATAATGAAACCGATAAATGGGTAGTAGCCAACTATAAAGAAACCCAGATTGCGGCAATGCATATAGGAGACTCAGTAATGTTTACAGCCGATGCATTTCCAGACAAGAAATTCAGAGGTACAATTATTTCTATGTCTCCGGCTACGGGTTCTAGCTTTTCTCTCTTACCCCCCGACAATTCAACCGGTAACTATGTAAAGATAGTTCAGCGGGTACCAGTACGCATAAGGGTAGACGGTACTAAAAAATCGATAGAGGTACTAAAGGTTGGCATGAACGTGAATGTATTTGTACCCAAAGACCAGAACCACCATGGATAATAAGTTCGCTATATTCAGGCATTGGGTGCCAGATTGGCTGGCTAAAGTCATTCTATTTATTTTGCTATTGCCAAGCATTGTTCTCTTTTTCCTGCCGTTGGCCAATATAAACGCCGCAGCAGGCTACTATGGTGGCGAACCTGCAGATATACAGTTTGCTGTAGCCTTGTTTTATGCCGGCTATGTTGGTTTTTATAGCCTGGAGCGGAGGTTTTTTGTTTACTTGGCGACAAAAGAATATTTTATTGCTTTTACTTTTCTTCAGGTGATCACGGCTTTCGTTTGTTATCAAACGCATGACCTCTACATCCTCTTCCCGCTTAGGTTCATTCAGGGCATGCTCTTTTCAAGTACCGTAAATCTGTCTCTTTCATTAATGTTTACACGCTTGCATAGCGAACGAGCCAGGGAAATAGGCTTTTCTGTTTTCTTTGGCACTTTACTCTGTGCAATTCCGTTCAATAACTTTGTTACCGCCAACCTTATCGATAGCTTTAATTTTAATATTGTATATAAAGCCGCTGTTTTTTCCTATACCCCCGGGCTTTTTTTGTTGCTGGTTGCAATGAACAATGTGAGACTCAATATTCGGTTCCCCTTATATAAGCTGGATTGGGAGAGCTTTTGCCTGTACAGCATTATTTTATGTGCATCCGGCTATATTATGATCTATGGACAGGAATACTACTGGCTTGACGACAAACGGATAATGTATAG
>CAZRPA010000259.1:0-3625 GCA_964601855.1 uncultured Flavipsychrobacter sp.
AAAGGCTAGTGAGGCTGCATGTGCTGTACCCAAATATACCAGCACAGCCATAAGTAGCGTGAGTACTATAAAACCAGCTTTGATCATGGTAAGTTATGTTTGTGCAAAAGTAATAGTATGCTATGACTCATTAAAAAAATACACAATCAAAAAGCCAGCGTAGCCAACTTGATGATTGTGTATGTGTAAATAAAAATTATTTTTTAATTGGATTTAGTCCTACTCAAATAGGTTAGTAGTTAGAAAGAGCGAATTGCACGGACGTAGTGTGGATCGCTCTTTGGGTTGTAGCTAGCGATGCCACTGAAGAAATGGATGAAACTCGCATTTCCTTCACTGATTTCGCTACTACTCCAATAGAGACCAGTAGAAAAACTTCCTATTAATAGTTTATTTATATATAATTTTTGCAACTCATCTTGGCTGGGTAAGTACCAGTCACTATTGCCATTTAATTCCAGATCGGCACAAAGTTTGGCTGCATAAGAATACGAATAAGCACTCAGAGCAGCGACTATGGTATTGGTATTAGACATTCCTGTACCCAATGCTGTACCAGTTGCTCCGAAACTCACAGAAAAGCCGAGAGCCCATACTATGCCTGTGCTCTGATCACTTGGTGCTGCTATCAGACCATGCGTCTCACCTGCTATATAACCAGGGTCGCCAAGTTGTAAAATATAAGCTATAACACCACCACCATAAGTGTCACCTACAACAGGTACATAAGGTGTAACTGTTACAATTCGAGTTGCCACTCCAGTGCCACAGGAATTAGTTAGCGTATAGCTGATTGTAGCCGTACCTGCTGCTACACCTGTTACCACACCGGTACTGCCTACTGTAGCGATACCCGTATTACTGCTACTCCATGTACCCCCAGCGGTAGCATTGGTTAGCGTAGTATTGCTGCCTGCTATAACAGTGGCTGTACCTGTAATGGTGCCTGCAAATGGATTGACTGTAACTACACTTGTAACCACTGCACTACCACAGCCATTGGTAACAGTATAGCTAATAGTAGCTGTGCCAGTGGCTACACCCGTCACCACACCTGTACTACCTACTGTAGCTACACCAGTAGCTGCGCTGCTCCATGTACCACCTGCAGTAGCATTGCTAAGCGCAGTGGTGCTGCCTGCACATACCGTGGCTGTACCTGTAATGGTACTGTTGCTTGGTAATGCATTGACAGTAACCACATTTGTAGCCACCGCACTACCACAACCATTGGTAACAGTATAGCTAATAGTAGCTGTGCCAGCGGCTACACCCGTCACCACACCTGTACTACCTACTGTAGCTACACTAGTAGCAGCGCTGCTCCATGCACCACCTGTAGTAGCATTGCTAAGCGCAGTGGTGCTGCCTGCACATACCGTGGCTGTACCTGTAATGGCACTGGTGCTTGGTAGTGTATTGACAGTAACTATTCGTGTAGCAACAAAACTGCCACAAGCGTTGGTGTATGCATAGCTAATAATGGTTGTACCTAAAGACACACCTAATACTATGCCTGTGCTGCCTATAGTGGCTACAGTGGTAGCACTACTACTCCATGTGCCACCTGATGTGGAAATACTGAGTGTAACACTACTACCTGCACATAAAGTAGCAGTACCAGTGATAGTGCCAACACTGGAAGAATTGACTGTAACTACACGTGTGGTGGTGGCTGTACCACAACTGTTGGTAACTCTATAACTAATGGTAGCTGTACCTGCTGAAACACCCGACACTACACCACTGCTGTTGATTGTAGCTCTGCTGGTAGCACTGCTGCTCCAGGTGCCACCAGTTGCTGTGCTGCTGAGGGTGGTGGTGCTGGATACACATACAGTAGCTGAACCAGAGATAGTGCCTGCTAATGGCAATGGATTGACTGTAACATCACGAAAAGTTGCTGCACTGCCGCAACTGTTGGTTACTGAATAGCTGATGGTGGCCGTACCTGAAGAAACACCAGATGTAATGCCAGAACTTCCGATACTGGCAACACCAGTAGCACTGCTACTCCATATACCACCAGAGGTGGCATTGCTGAGTGTGGTGCTGCTACCCGCGCACACTGTAGCTGCACCCGTTATTGTACCTGCTACCGGCAAGGGGTTGATTGTAACTACCTGGGTAGTTGTGGCACTGCCACAACTTTTGGTAACAGTATAACTTATAGTAGCTGTACCGGCTGTAACACCAGTTACAACTCCTGTGCTATTAACAGTAGCTACACTAGTAACACCGCTGCTCCAGGTGCCACTTAATGTGGTATTGCTGAGCACTGTGCCACTGCCTGCACATACAGTGGCAGTACCGGTAATAGTACCCGCTGTCTCAGGGCAACTAAATGACCGAACTGCACGCACTTTTTTTAATGATGTCTTATCACCATTAGTGTAAGCTCCAAAAAGAAAATCATAAAATATAGCCTGAGTATTGTTGGACTCGCTGCTACTCCAATAGGAGCTTGTAGAAAAACCACCAATGGATACCCTGTTTGTATACAGTTTACCTAATTCATCTCTGCTTGGCAAGTACCAGTCGTTGTATCCACCAGCCGAGTAATCGGCACATGAACGAGCGGCAGTACCAGTGCCACATGCATCAGATACTAATATTGTATTAGCTGACCCTGTGCCGAGAACGGCAAAAGTGCCGCCCAACAAAGTACCGTAACAACCCCACTCTTTTGTAGTGCTTACATCAGATGGTGCAGCTATGATGCCATGAACCTGGCCAATAACATAGCCAAAACTGGCTCCTACAGTAAATACGAATGGGGTAACAGTAAGCACACGAGTAGCTACTGAACTACCACAAGTATTAGTAGTAGTATAGCTGATAGTAGTAGTACCAGCAGCTATGCCGCTTACTACACCACCTGTACCTACTGTGGCTATGGTTGTTAAACTGCTGCTCCATGTACCACCTGCAATGACATTGCTGAACGAAGTGGCAGAATATTCTGCTATTGAGGCAGTACCAGTGATAGTGCCTGCAACAGGCAAGGGATTGACAGTGACCACACGGATAGCTGTAGCAGTACCACAACCGTTAGTAACATTGTAGCTTATAGAAACAGTACCTGCAGAAATACCTGATACTACGCCACTGCTGTTGACAGTAGCTCTGCTAGTAACGCTACTATTCCATGTACCACCTGTTATAGTATTGCTTAAAGATGTAGTGCCTCCTTCGCATACTGTGGCTGTGCCAGTAATGGTACCTGCATTGGCCAGTGCGTTAATCGTAACTACTGTTGTAGCCACACTAACACAGCCAACGACATTGGTAACCCTATAACTAATAATAGCTGTGCCAGCGGCTACACCCGTCACGACACCTGTGCCACCTATCGTAGCTACACCAGTAGCTGCGCTAATCCATGTACCACCTGTAGTCGTATTGTTGAGCGTAGTGGTACTGCCTGCACAAACAGTGGCTGTACCGGTAATGGTACCGATGATTGGTAATGCTTGAACATTAATTACATGGGTAGCTACAGTACTGCCACAAGTGTTAGTGTATGTATAGCTAATAATAGTTGTACCCGAAGACACGCATAATGCTACACCTGTGCTGCCTATAGTGGCTACAGTGGTAGCACTACTACTCCATGTGCCACCTG
>CAZRPA010000260.1:0-3600 GCA_964601855.1 uncultured Flavipsychrobacter sp.
GCATTGAGGTCGTAGCCCCAAGCGTTGGTCATGCCCACTTTATCGCAGATAACATTTGCCGTAGCCGGAAACTGCATATCTGGAGTAGTGGTAGCGCATATCACCATTTCTATCTCTTTGGGGTCTATGCCTTTTTTCTGCAACAGATTGTTGACTGCCGCCACTGCCATATCGCTACTTCCTTTTCCTTCGCCCTTGAGTATACGGCGCTCACGTATGCCTGTTCGCGACTGTATCCATTCGTCGGTTGTTTCCATCATTGTTTCCAACTCGGCATTGGTAAGAATGTAGTCAGGCACGTATCCGCCTACGGCGGTAATAGCAGCATTAGTTTTCTGCATTGAAAATTTAATTTGCTACAAAATTAATCGAATTTTCAGTAGGTAGTAGTGCGAAATACAGAAACTATTGTGAAGATATTGTATGAGTATGTGCAGCTAATACAAAACAAAATATCATAAATTGATGCGATGCCTTACTATCTCCGCAAAATGATTCTGAAAGTGGTGCCTTTGCCCACTTCGCTGTTTTTAACAAAAATAGACCCGTGGTGGTACTTGGCTATGATGCGCCTGGCAAGCGATAGGCCTAGTCCCCAGCCTCTTTTTTTGGTGGTAAAGCCTGGTCGGAATACATCTTTTACTTGGTGCGCGGGTATGCCCTTGCCCGTATCTTGCACATCTATAAATACCTGCTGCGGCTGGTTGGTGACGCTTATATTTATGCTGCCTTCGCCGCCCATTGCATCGAGTGCATTGCGTATCAGGTTTTCCATTACCCAGTCGAATAATGGTCCACTAATGTTCACTGGTACCTCTGGGGTAGTGTTTCGCAAAGAGATATGCACCTTCTTGGGGCTGCGTTTTTGCATATACTCCACTATGTTTTCCAGTCGATGTATCAGGTTTTCTTCTTCCAGCTTGGGTGCGCTACCTACTTTGCTAAATCTGTCTGCCACCAGCTTCAGCCTGTCCAGGTCTTTTTGCATTTCGGTTACCGCCTCCAGATTGGCGTTGTCGTCGCGTAGCAGTTCCAGCCAAGCCTCTATAGAGCTAAGGGGAGTGCCAAGCTGGTGAGCAGTTTCTTTTGATAGCCCCACCCACACTTGGTTTTGCAGGCTACGGTGTGCTGCATTGAGTGCCAGCAATACCACCGTAAGAAACAATACTATAATAGCTAGCTGCACATACGGAAAGTACCTGAGCTGAGTAAGCAGGTAAGACTCGCCATAATAGACATAATCTTTACCAGTGCCATAGTCTACCTCTATGGGGTCGTGCAGAGATTTATATTTTTTTAGTTGTTCTTGGGCAAAGTTGGGTATACCAAGTGAGCGACTACTATCTAAGTTTATTTTGTCTTTGATATTGTCCTTTTCGTCTGCTATTATTAGTGGTATGTTTTTGTTTTGCGCCATGGTGTTAATGGCTACAGCAGTTTCAAGGTCTTTAGTATTGCTGGGGTCTGAGAGTATTTTCAGGGCATCGGCTATGTCTTCTACCTTTTTTTTCTCTTCCACAGCCAGTTCGCCAGCTAGCCTGCTGGTATAAAACAGCGATGCACTGACTATAATTAGGGCAATTAATGCCAGGTAAGTTTTCCAATTGAGGTATTGCCGCATAATATATTGCCCATTGATAACGAATGGAGCGTAAAAATATTATGATTTTGAAGGAATTACCATTATTTTTGCGAAGGAAACTTTTAACAATTCATGGATACGCAACATAATAATTACGGTACAGAAATAGACAACCCCAATGACATTGAGCTGAATAAGCCCAACAAGTCTCGTTTTTTGTTCCTGCTGTCATTTTTTGGTATATTTATATTTGCATGGTCTGGTTGCTACAACCTATGGGAGCATAAGTATCAGAAAAACAATGATATAAAGGTTCCTGACAATACTTTATACGATCCAAAGTATAAATAAACCCGTAAGGACCCTTATCATATCATGATATTATGCCAACAGGATACAGCCGTTGTGATACTCAGCTACAACGGTGCAAAGTGGCATGAACTTTTTTTGCCCCTGATAGTTGCTGAAGCACACACCGGCTACGATGTGGTGCTGGTAGATAATGCATCTACCGACGAGCTGTTGCCGTATGTGACTACTAATTTCCCCACAGTAAAGACACTGCGGATAGCCGAAAATCATGGCTTTGCGAATGGCTACTACGAAGCACTAAAACAGATAAAGGCAAAATACTTTGTACTGCTTAGTGCTGACTTTGAGGTGACGGAGGGGTGGTTTCCTCCACTACACACTGCTATGGAGCGCAACCCAATGCTGGCTGCCTGCCAACCCAAAATACGCTACTGGCGTGAGCGAGAGATGTTTGAATATGCAGGGGCTGGTGGTGGATACATAGACAAATACGGATACCTTTTTTGCAGAGGTCGCATCTTTTTTGATATTGAAAAAGACAATGGTCAGTACAATGATGATGTTGAGGTGTTCTGGGCATCGGGTGGATGCTTTATGGTGCGCTCAGAGCTTTATCACAAAGCAGGAGGGCTGGATAGCGACCTGTATGCACACATGGAAGAAGTAGACCTGTGCTGGCGGCTGAAAAATGCAGGTTATAAAATAGGCTACATAGGCTCCTCGCTTGTGTATCATGTAGGGGGAAGTGTGATAAGTTATGGTAGTTCTCAGAAACTCTATTACAACTTTCGCAATAACCTGATATTGCTGATAAAAAACGAAAAGGGTAGCAAATTAATTTGGCTTTTCCCGCTTAGGTTAGTGCTCGATGGTATTGCTGGGCTCAGGTTGTTGCTCACCGGTAACCTAAAGCAGACAATAGTGATAATAAAGGCTCACTTGCACTGCTACAGAGATATGGGGAAATGGCTAGCCCGACGTAAAGAGTACAAAAAAATGATTACCACCCGCAACGAAGAAGGGATATACCCACGCAGTATAGTATGGGACTATTTTTTGCTGCACAGAAAGCTGTTCAGCAAACTAGGGTGGACCTCTAAAAAACTGTAAGCATACTTACTCGGCACCTAAAGCACCATTTCATTCGCTACATTTGCAGCATATATTATGCGCATCGTTTTCAGGTTTATACTTATTATTATATCTATTGCTACGGGTGGTATGTTTTTATACTCAGCCAGGACCAAGGTATTGCCTATACAGCCATTTGAATATACCATAGTAGAGCACCTGCACTTGCCTTGGCTTGCTGCGTCTATAGTAGCAAGACTAATGATAGGTCTTGAAGCCGCACTGGGTGGGCTTATAGTGCTGCATCTGTTTGGCAAAAACAAGTTGGTACTCAAGCTCGCATTTGCATTGCTAGTGCTGTTCAGTATATATCTAGTGTGGTTGTGGGCATCTGCAGGCAATGAGGTGAACTGTGGCTGTTTTGGTGACTATATATGGATGAGTCCTACTGCCTCGCTCATTAAAAATGCGATATTGCTGCTATTTACAGCTACTCTCATTCGTTGGCACCATACATATAGTTTCAAGTGGGTTTACCCTATTACATGGTTGCTGTTATTGGTTGGTGTGGTATTGCCTTCAGTGCTATTTCCTATTAGTATAGGTAAGCCATCTTGGGTGAAACAAGATAGGTT
>CAZRPA010000261.1:0-3570 GCA_964601855.1 uncultured Flavipsychrobacter sp.
ACCCACAAGCACCAGAAACCGTATAACTAATCAAAGACGTACCCGCACTCACACCAGTAACAACCCCGCCCGATGATACCGTAGCATTAGCATTGCTGCTGCTCCACGTGCCACCGCTGCCGGTGGTGCTGAGGGTAGTTGTAGCACCCACGCATACACTTCCAGAGCCTGAAATTGTGCCCGCATCTGGCACCGCATTCACCGTTACCGTATTGGTCGTTACTGCCCCCACATGGGTAGTTACCACGGCAGCATAGCTACCCGCCGTGGCAGCCGTATAGGTAGTCACAATAGATGCCGCAAACCTCTGGATCCGGTTATTATTAACATCCGCCACATAGATATTGCCAGCCGCATCTACATACACTCCAAACGGGCCATTAAGCTGGTTAGCGCCGGAGCCGGAGGTACCAGTGCCGGCTACCGTAATGCCGGTGGTAGCACCAGGCGCCCATTTCTGGATCCGGTGATTAAGTTGATCTGGCACATAGATATTGCCAACCGCATCCACATATACGCCAAGCGGGTTACTAAACTGGTTAGCGGCGGAGCCAGAGGTACCCGTGCCGGCTACCGTAGTGCCGCTGGTAGCACCGGGCGCCCATTTCTGGATCCGGTGATTACCTCTATCCGACACATAGATATTGCCGCCTGCATCGACATACACGCCTATCGGTTGATTCAACTGGGTAGCACCAGAGCCAAGAGTTCCCGTGCCGGCTACCGTAGTGCCGCTGGTAGCACCGGGTGCCCATTTCTGGATCCGGCTATTATTTCCATCCGCCACATAAATATTGCCGACCGCATCCACATACACGCCAAGCGGTGTATTAAGCTGGTTAGCACCAGTGCCGAATGTACCCGTGCCCGCTACCGTAGTGCCGCTCGTAGCACCGGGCGCCCATTTCTGGATCCGGTGATTACCTTGATCCGCCACATAGATATTGCCGCTCGCATCCACATACATGCCTCTAGGCGCATTAAGCTGGTTAGCACCAGTGCCAGATGTACCCGTGCCGGCTACCGTAGTGCCGCTGGTAGCACCGGGTGCCCATTTCTGGATCCGGTGATTACTTGCATCAGCTACATAGATATTGCCTCCAGCATCCACATAGACGCCTCTGGGGGAATTAAGCTGGTTAGCACCGGAGCCAAGAGTTCCCGTGCCGGCTACCGTAGTTGCGCTCGATGCATAAGTCGGTGTTACCGTACTAATACCTACGCCTGCCTGCTGCCATACTATATTTATGGGCTGCGGCGTGCTGGTAAGTGTAAGCACACTGCCGGGGCAGGTGGTGCTGCCCGCTAGGGTGGGTACTGGGTACACACTTACGGTAACTATAGCAGTATTGCTGCAGCCAGCACTGTTGGTACCGGTTACCGTGTAACTAGTAGTAGTAGATGGATTTGCCGATATCGTTGCACCAGTCGTTGCCGACAACCCTGTGCCGGGAGACCACATATAGCTTACCCCTCCACTAGCTGTAAGCGACGTAGCAGAACCTGCATAAATAGTTGTATTGCCCCCTACATCTATGGTAGGTTGCGCTGAAATAGATACCGTATAAGTACTAGAAGCAGACCCGCAACCATTTGTAACGGTATAGGTGATTCTTGAAGTACCCGCACTCACACCAGTAACAACCCCGCCCGATGATACCGTAGCATTAGCATTGCTGCTGCTCCACGTGCCGCCAGTGCCAGTAGAACTTAGAGGCGCTGTCGCACCCACGCATACAGTGGTTGATCCACTGATCGTTCCCGAATTGGGCAAATTCACCGTCACAACTTTTGTTGTGCCACAGGTATGATTATAAGATATTATAGCAGTTCCTGCCGCTACACCACTTACTATACCAGTGCTACCTACTGTGGCTACAGCAGTGTTGCTACTGCTCCAGGTACCCCCGCTCATAGACGCTGTCAGCGTAGTTGTAGCACATAGTGTGTTGGCACCAGTCACCGTCAATGCACTGGCAGGCTGGGTAATGGTACGATTTCTCGTTATTGTCGTTGATGCCGCGTCCGTAATAGTACATACATAGGTACCAGCAGCAAGGCCCGTCGCAGTTGCTGCACTACCACCCGATGGTGCCCATGAATACGAGTAGGGTGGCGTACCACCCGACACACTGACAGTAACCGATGCGTCGGAGCCGCCCCAACAGGAAACATTTGTGGCGGCGGTAATTGTAGCAGATAAAGTAGATGTTGTTGTTGAAAAGTTTAGAATCGATCCCGAATTAGTGCCTCCAGCATTAGTTGCCTTCAACCGGTAATAGTAGGTAGTTCCTCCACTTAAGCCTGTTACATTCGCAGTTATAGATGTGAGACCTGCGTTAGCACTTACCGATGATGGGGTAGCCGTAACCGTCATTACCCCAGTTGCCAATGTTGGACTAGTACTATATTCAAATACAAAGGGTGTGGATAACAACCCATTATCATTAACACTCCCATTTAGAGTTGCCGTATTCACAGCTACAGAAGTGGCAGCAGAAGTTGTGGTCAACGGACCGTTTCTTACACTGAACATAAAATTATCTACGGCAACATAATTCACAGACCCACCACCTTGTATTTCAATTTCGTCAATGTTAATAAGGGTATTATTTGCGCCTCCTTCCGTAGCAAAGTTTATATAATTAAATCCGTTGTTAGTGCTGTAGTTGGTAACAAGACCAGAAGATTTAGTAACAGTAAATTTGGTAACTCCTCCTCTTTTTCCACGAAAGGTCACACTACTACCTCCTGGGTTAGCTGAATGATCAGTTGAAAGGAAAACATGCATTGCCCGAATAGTAAATAATGCTGCGTCAGATGTTTTAATCGAATAAATCTGATTAACATTTGACCCAAACGCATCTGCATCGATAAATTTTGATGATGTACCCGAACAAGAACCACTCGTGCATGATGTGCCTACACCATAGTTGAAGACATTTAAATTTGTAGCAGTAACGCTATTGCAATTGGTCCAAGCATGGTTAGGTATCCAAACACCAAAGTTGTTACCTGTTGAGCATACTGCTGATGTGGTAGTGAACCCTTGCCCCCCTGTAGTAAATGACGTTGGTTTCACACTGCCTACAGCAGTAATTCCTTCAAAAGTTTCGGTATAAGGTTGGGAAATCGCCTTTATTGAATTAAACAAAAATAATAATACCAGCAATAATTGTACCTGACAAGTTATCGATACATTTTTTCTGGAGGATTTTAATAGACTAGTGATCATAACATAAAGCACACGTGCTGGTTTAAGTAAACCTCGAGTATTCATAAAGAATTGATTTTGTTCTTGGAGAGATTATGTGATTGTATTTCCGAATATTTTTCTAACTCACTGCCTAGGTTTGTTAGCCGCAGATACTTCAGTATCTATTTCTATTGTCAAAGGAATAATTTTGACAACTAAGGTTCTCTTTCTTGGAAAATATTGAGACGAAAATTACGTAACAACATGTTAAGAACACTTTATATCGACAGTTAATTGTGTTTGATAGCATTTATACATTTTTTTAAACTAACTACTTATCTTCATTTTATGTCTGTTTGCCTAGTCCAATACCC
>CAZRPA010000262.1:0-3560 GCA_964601855.1 uncultured Flavipsychrobacter sp.
CATAATATGTGTAGGTACTACCCGCTTATTTAGTAGTGATACAGTAACAGGTACATGGAGCTCATCTGCACCATCTATAGCATCAGTAGGTTCGTCAAGCGGAGTAGTATCTGCTTTTGTATCGGGTGCTGCTACTATTACGTTCACACATACTGCTACTGGTTGTTTTGCTACCAGAAATGTAACAATTGCAGATAACCCTTTGCCCATAACTGGTACTACTGGTGTATGTGAGGGTAGCACTACTTCTCTGGCTAGTGCCACACCACTAGGTGTGTGGTCAAGTGCATCTACCCCAATAGCTACAATTACTTCTATAACTGGTGTAGTTTCTGGTTTAATAGCTGGGACTGCCAGAATAACTTACACAATTGGTAGTACAGGTTGTTTCACTTCTACTATAGTTACAGTTAGTACCACACCTACTGCTATAACTGGTACAGCTGTGGTATGTGCTGGTAGTAGTACTACATTGTTTAATAGTATAGGTGGTGGCTCATGGAGTACTTCAGCCCCAGCCACTGCAGTAGTAGGTAGCGGCAGTGGTATAGTTGCTGGTGTGGCAGCTGGTACAGTTGACATAAGTTATACAACACCGGGTTGTCCGTCAGTGATAAGGACTGTAACTGTTAATTCTTTACCAGGAACTATTTTTGGTGTTCCGTCTACTTGCTACGGACAAACTACTACCCTTACCAATCCGGTAACCGGGGGCACTTGGTCTAGTACCAACACTAGTGTGGCTACTGTAGGTTCGTCTTCAGGTATTGTAACAGGTGTATCTTTGGGTACAGCATCGATAGTATACACTGTGGCTTCGGGTTGTGCAGTAGGTATGGTAGTTACGGTACATCCGTTGGCTAATATAGAAGGTTCTGACAGTGTTTGTGTAGGATCAGATATATTGCTTACCAACATAGTAGGTGGCGGTACATGGGTAAGCAGTAACCCTGCTGTAGCTGAAATAGATACCTTCACTGGTGTGGTAACAGGTATAGTAGATGGTATATCTTACATAGGATACACTACGACCGAAGGTTGTGCTACTACTTTTTTCTTGCGGGTTATTCCTGCATTGCCTGCTATAGCTGGTCCGTCATTGATATGTAGCAACACAGAGGTTGTACTGTCAAATGGAGTACCTGGTGGTAGATGGAGCACCAGCAATATATATGTAGCTGATGTAGATAGCTTGACTGGTAGTGTATCAGGTCATTTTCCTGATACTGCTGTTATTACTTACATGATATATGGTTGCATAGCCAAAACTACAGTGACGGTGAATCCGTTGCCTAGTCCTACACTTACTTACAACTGGATACCAAGAACACTGACTACAACACCTATATACCTAGCATACCAGTGGTATGACACCAGCGGTGCTATACCTGGTGCCACTAGCAATACCTTTGCAATGCCTTACGTAAATGCAAGTTATTATGTTGTAGTTACAGACTTCTTTGGTTGTGATGGACCATCAGATGTATTTGAGTTTACTGTAGGTGTGAATGATATTAATAACGCATCACAATTCACTATGTACCCAAATCCTGCATCAGATGTTGTTTATTTTGATGGTACAGAAGACACTAAGATAGTTATAAGTGCTATAGATGGCAGGGTAGCTATAACTGCTAGCAATACTAAGCAGATAAGTATCAAAGAACTAACCAATGGTATGTACTTTGTACGGTTGTACGACACCAATGGGGAGCTATTGGACACCCAAAAGTTGCTGAAAGAATAGTAGAAATTACTAAGTAATAATAATGAAGGGGAGCTATTTTACGATAGCTCCCTTTTTTATTGTGGTAGTGCCATTAGCACCCATACTTAGGTGCCTATGGATAAGCAGATATGTATACTTGTAGGACGTTTTAGCTCTATTAGCAATAGAGCTCTACAATGATATGTTCGGACGGTTATCGCTGCTTTAAGAGGTAGATATTGTGGCTGTGTTGCTTATTAAGTAATATAGGTGTGGAGGCGTGTAGTGGAATAGGGTAGGCTATTGTTGCAAGGCACAAAGAAGTGTAACTCAAAGCATCGTATATCTGTAAAACAAAATAAGGTTGAACGTTGTGTGAACGTTCAACCTGAATATGAAAATTTGAAGTGTTTTAACTAAATAAACAGGAGCTGATTATTTTTTTACACCGCTAGCTGGAGCGCTGGTTTGTTTTACAGCTTTAGGCTTAGATGCGCCTTCTGGTTTCTGAAAGAACATTACAGAAATAATACTAAGACCACCTATTATAGAGATAAGTGTCCAAGTACCTTTTTCCATTACATCGGTAGATTGCTTAACACCCATCACCTGAGAACTCATAGTACCAAAGGAACCTTGCAGACCACCACCTTTGGGGTTCTGAATGAGAATGAAGAATGCAAGAACTACACAGGCTATTAAAATAAGAATTGTGAAAATGGCTATCATAATTGTTTTTCCTTTAGGATTTCTTCTATTTTGCGGGCAAAGTAAGCATTTTTTTGAGGATTTCGCAAACTTAATTTGCGATACATATCAATTGCCTTGTCTAGTTTGCCTTGTTTTATATAAATATCAGCTAATGATTCGCTCGCTAGGCCGTCTTCTTTGGTTATAGAGTTGACAGCCATTTCGAAAACATTCTCTGGAATCTCTTCGTTTTCTTCTTCTATGGCGGCAGCTAGTTTTTCTTTCTGCCACATAGTTTTTAGCGCTCTCTGATCTTTAGTTTCTTCCTTTTGTTTTTCAGTAGAACTCTTAAAGTGTAGCAACCACTCTGAAAAACTCATCATCACCATCAGCGATTTAGCTGCTTCTTCAGCTGTTTCGGCCGTTTTCAGGCTATCAATATCAGTTGGTAATACCGGTGATATTTTTTCACCCTGTTGCAAAAAATAATCTTCTGTGTAAATGGGGTATATGAGTGGTTTTTCTTGTCTGGTATGCTGCGTAGGCCGGAATTCTTCGTCAGGTACCTGGCTTTGAGCAGTGGGCTCAGGAGCTGGTGTTTTTTTAATAGGTAGTTGGTCGGGTATGGGTGCCGCTACTGATGATAATGTGTTATCCTCAGTAGTTGTAGTGTTACTGGCCTCATCGCCTTGCGACCAGAAATTTTTATGTTCTTCTTCTATATCAGTAGTTGATGTATCTGCTACATTGTCATTTATGTTTGTTTCAGCCATCACTTCCGCAGTATTACTGGTTACTAATTGTTCCGGTTCGTTGTTGTTTTCAGTGGAGGTCGTAACAGTTGCTGTTTGCTGTGCATTTGTAACTTCTTTTACTGATATTTCGGTAGGTAGTATCTCCGCTGTAGCCGTACTATTATCTATTGCTTGATGCTCTTCTGGCGTCTTATCTTCAATAACTGCTGGTTCGGTAGCTATTGCTACCTCTACTTCACCAATAACTGGTAGTATTATCTCCTCACCCGATATCTGCTCCATCACTTGTATGTCTTCAGGCAGTATATCTTCAATAATTGCTTGTTCATCAACTGTATCTGCCTCTTCAGGTGCTATAGCAGGTGTAATTAATGCAGCCTCATTTACAGTAGCTATTTCTACATCTG
>CAZRPA010000263.1:0-3545 GCA_964601855.1 uncultured Flavipsychrobacter sp.
GGGGGTTAACTCATTGATTATCAATACTATTCATTTTCCGGTTTGTAGGCAATTGCCGGTTGGTTGCGTTTGCTGGTGTTACTAAGGTGTCCAACATTTTTGGAAGTGTGGGACACCGTAATTGATGCATGAGCTGTTTTGAGAAAATGATGTGCTGACATAATGAATGGGATTTATGGGGTTATGGATAAATAGAATACGCTCTAATGATGCCGCAAAAAGTGCGCCAGTTTCAGCCATTATGGGTGGTGGCAGCGATTAAGATATCCACAATTTGATATGTGGATTTATTGCAAGTGACGACAATGTTAGTAATATTTGTTATATATTTGTTTGAAGGCCTATGGTGGGGAACAATAACGGCGTTGGAAAAGATTAAGCTGCTAGAAAGTGAAGGCGTTCGGGAGAACGAATTTTATAGGTTGTTCTAGTTGACCCTTCGGAACAACTTGAACAACGAGGCATTTCTATGCCCACCAACTAAAATTACTTTCGATCTCATCCATAATGGCAAGCGGATTTTCAAACACTAGTCTATTTTCAAATCTTAATATTCTGTAGCCAAGTTCAATTAGTATTTTACTCCTTTCTTCATCATGTACCGATTGAATTGGGTCATTATGTACCGCTCCATCGAGTTCGATAATTAGTCGCTCTGCGGGGCAATAAAAGTCAACAATGTAGTTTTGAATACTATGTTGCCGCCTAAATTTCCGGTCTTTCAGACCACTATTTTTCAAAATTTTCCATAGTGCAGCCTCTGCGGGTGTTAGGTTGTTTCTTAGCTCCTTTCTACGGTCTTTAAGATAAGTGCGGTTGTGTACTGGCTGTGACAAAGTGCAATGGTTTTTCGTGATTGCAAATTATTACAACTGCTGTAAATATTTACCACCCCAGCTGTAAAAAAGGCAGCGCTTTTTTTCAGCATCCCCTTAAAAAAGGAGGGGAGTTTCCGTGTTATTGGCTCGTATGGCGGAGGCTGTTGATATGAATGTCGTGGTGGTGTAGGTGGCTTATGATTGCGAAATGATAGGACAGCAACACAAAAAATTAACTACTAATTAATAATACGAAAAACTAATACCATCACTAAAAATTCACACCGCTTATTTTTGGCAAACCCAGCTTTTGTGGCTAATTTAGACATACCTAATCACGATATACATGACATTTCATATAAATTATTGTAATCTACCACCTGGCTCTGACGCATTAGCTACCTTTCCTATCAATAACTATGCTCATGGCGACCATTCGTTTGTAGGTAATGGACAGTATAACAATGCTTGTGGTAAGTTCTCTTACATAGGTAATGGTGGTGGTGTATATACTGCAACGCCTTCGCCACTAGGTAACGAAGCACATGCGGATTACTCATTTATAGGTAATGGTGTGACCAACCAAGTAACTAGCCAGAGTGCCTTCTCGTTTATAGGTGATGGCTGCCAGAATAAAATAGGTGGCAGCATAGCTGCTGCACTGGGTGCTGAGTATGGGTTTATAGGTAGCGGACAAAACAACTGCATAGATACTGGTGCTGCTATGAGCACTGCAACACCCTTTGGTGTGATAGGCGGTGGGCAGAATAATACTATCTGTGCTGGTACATGCTATTCATCAATTGTAGGTGGACAAGATAATTGTGTGTTACATAATTGGGCAACTGTGGCTGGATGTGGAATTTCCAGCACAAAAGAATGTGCTATTCATTCAAATTTTGCTGTTATACCAGATATGCCAAACTTAGGTTTTGGAGTTACTAGAGAATTGCAAATTGTAACAGCACCATCGAGTTTAGGTTTGCCTCCAGGAACTTTTTTAGTAGTAACCACTTAATCCCGAATCATGAGAAAGGCATTAGTATTATTTTCGTTATTGTGATTATGTAAAAATAGTCGTTCACAAATCATCACCACTATAGCAGGGACAGGTTCTTCTGTCTTTAGTGGTGATGGTGGTGCGGCAATATCTGCTGGTATTACAAACCCAATAAGTGGATGTTTTAATCAAAATGGCACTTACATTTTTCCAGATTATAATGCCAACAGAATAAGGGCAATTGATCCAAATGGTATCATTTATACCATAGGTGGTAATGGAGTTGGTACTTATGGTGGTGATGGTAGTGTAGCCACGGGTACAGGTATTATTCGACCACACGGAGTAAAAGTAGATACACTTGGAAATATTTACATAGCTCAACACAATGATAATGTAATTAGGAAAATTGATGTATCCACTGGCCTTATTTATACTGTTGCTGGTACAGGCGTAGGGGCATTCAGTGGTGATGGTGGTCCAGCTACTGCTGCTGATATTTGGAATCCACAAGAAATAGCAATTGACAAAAAAGGCAATATATATATTGCTGATATTTTTAATTACAGAGTACGAAAAGTAAATTCATCTGGTATTATCAGCACTTACGCAGGTACAGGTGTTTTGGGCTATTCTGGCGATGGAGGTCCTGCTACAAATGCTGATATGGGATATCCAGGTGGAGTTGCGGTTGATGATACTGGAAATTTATACGTTGCAGATCCCAGTTCTTTGGTATGCAGAGTACGCAAAGTGGATACTAATGGTATTATAACTACAGTAGCAGGAAACGGTTCTAGTACATATGTGGGAGATGGTATTCCTGCTACATCTGCTGCTATTGCTCCCTTCACCGTAGCTCTCGATAAGCAAAATAATATATATATGTCAGACAGGTTCAATCACAGAGTGTATAAGGTTGATAAAAGTACTGGCATATTGTATTGTATAGCAGGCAATGGAACTGGTAGCGATGCTGGCGATGGAGGGGCGGCTACTGCTGCTGGTTTATTTACCCCCACTGGTGTGTCAGTTGACGATTGCGGCAATGTGTATATTCCAACAATTGGTGATTTAACTCCCGGCTCCGGTCGTCGAATCCGTAAAGTAACCTTCAATCCACCTACTACCCCCACCATTACGCTCAGCGGCATTACCACTGCTACGGTGGGTGCTACGGTCACCGTTAATGCCACTGTGAGTGGGGCGGGTAGTAGCTACGCCATAAGGTGGTATAGGAATAGCGCATTGTTCAGTACCACCACTACACCTACTACTACCTTTGTAAAGGGTACGGGTATAGACACCATCACTGCGCGCATAGTGCCTACTATAGTGTATTGCTACGATAGCACCATGGCTGCACCACATAGGGTGCTGGAGGCACCGGTAGCCATAGGCAGTGTGCCTGAGCGGCAGCAATATAGTGTGTACCCCAATCCTGCACAGCAGCAGCTAACCATCAGTAGCCCCGCCGCCATACATACCATAACCATAAGCAGCCCTGTAGGGCAGCAATGGCTGGCATACACAGGCAGCGGCAGCTCAGAGGTGCAGCTATCTGTAGCCCACCTGCCAGCGGGCTTGTATATAGTAAGGGTGAATAATGGCTATAGTACTAAGATGATAAAGGAATAAAGAACTGTAAAACCAAAAAAAACACTGACAAAACACACATAGTGTTTATTTTTTCATCATTTTGCGAGGTTGCCACACCCCGAGGGCTG
>CAZRPA010000264.1:0-1242 GCA_964601855.1 uncultured Flavipsychrobacter sp.
CAGAACCAACTGCTACACCAGTAACTACACCTGTGCTGCTTACAGTAGCATCATCGCTGCTGCTGCTCCATGAGCCACCAGAAGCACTGTTATACAATGTAACTGTGCCGCCAGTACATACAACAGAAGAACCTGTGATAGTACCAGCATTTGGTAGTGGATTAATAGTAACAACCTGGGTAGCAAAATCGGAACCACAGCTATTTGAAATAGCATAAGTAATAACTACAGTACCAGCAGAAACACCTGTGACAGTACAATAACCACCATAAGAAATCACTGTAGCATTAGCATTGCTTGCAGACCAAGTACCTCCACCATCTCCTGGTTGGTACATATAATCTGTATTACCAACGCAAACGCTGGAAAAACCATATATATAATCAACATTAGGCACAGGATTAACTGTTGCTGTAACAATAGCAGGAGTAGGCGATGGGCAACCTACATTGTATGCTGTTACTGAATATGAACCTGAATTAGCAATAGTAGCGCTAGTGATAGTAGGATTTTGCAAACTTGAGGTAAAACCAGAAGGACCATTCCACAAGTAAGTAACACCTGATGGTGAAGCAGTTGCAGTAAAGTTCAACGCACTTCCTTCACAAATTGGACCTGCAGCGGCCGTAGCTGTAGGAACTGAAGGAATAACACTAGCAGGATCAAGATATATGTATACAGTATCTGGTATAATACCTACACCTGTTCCTATAGCTCTCAATCTTACGAGTGTAGTAGTAGTATTTAATGTAACTGAAGTACCTGAATAAGCCGATAAAGTTTCACCAGATAAAGATGTCCATGACCATGAAGATACATCTGGATTACTTACACTAACTGTAGTAGTAGCATATTGGCAAATTGAAGCAGTATCACCAGATTCTAGTTCATGTACAAAAGTAGTGTCGCCTGTTACAGACCAACCAGATGATGTAGACAACAGTGCTGGCAAAAAATCTGCCCCATTCAGTACATACGTAAAATTGATAATTGTACTATCACCAGAAGCTATGCTTGTTCTTTTGAAAACAATACCTATTGCCTGATCGCCAACCGAAGTACCTGAATAAATAAAACCTGAGGTACCTGCATATATGGCACTCAATGACGGTGATGGAGGCCATCCCGGCAAAATATAACCTCTTGCATTGGTATCTAACGAACCCAGTCCGAGATATGCACCAAAAGTACCACCTGTGGCAGTAACTAATGTGGCATTGTAGTCGTTGGGGCGTTGGTAAG
>CAZRPA010000264.1:1252-3400 GCA_964601855.1 uncultured Flavipsychrobacter sp.
TACTGAAACTACCACCAGATGGCACTTCCTGATCAGGATCCACCCCTCTTAGATAATAAACATTGTTGAGTGCATGATCAGTATTGTTTTTCAAAACAACTTTACAAACAAAGAACAAATTTGCAGTATCGAAAGAAGTAATTTGTTTTATAGATAATCCAGATGGATGAGTTCCTTCCCAAATAGCATACCTGGTAGCTGCGTCATTTTCTACGTGAGTAATTCCGCCTAGAGAAGGTCCATCACCATTGTTTTGAGTTACCTTGTTTCCGTCAACTTCTATAATCCAACCTTCGTAAGGAGAACCTGGCAAGAAGTAATCGCCTATATAATTTGGACTACCTACAGACCAACCATCTCTTGCAGGGTCCGCAACAAAACCTAAGTTAGCGCCAGAAGAACTACATACATCTGACACAGGAGAACCGCCCCTAGGGTGATAACCCGCAGGTGCAGCAACACTAGACCCATAAGAGCCCAAAGAGTTGATACCTACTTCTATATAATTGCCTTTTAAAAAGGCGTTGCAGCCCGTGAGCTGCGCATCAGACTTAACTGATGCCAGTAACTGTACAATAAGTACAGGCACTATTTTTAGTATACCTCGTATATTCATAAAAATTATTTTATTCTTAATGAGATTAAATAAATGTAATTCCAACTATTTTTTGATACCCTGCGTGGCGTTGTTACCTGTAGGTACCGCAGTATTTATAACCCTTTTGAAAGGAATACTTTTGATAGCCGAAGTACTTTTTTCCCAGAAAATATTGAGATGGTAATCACCTGCAGATAAGTTAGAAATGTTTATTTTAGACTGGTGATTGTGACTGCGAGCATTTGCTACCCAATTAGCTTTTACTTTTCCATTTTCATCAACTACCTGCACAGAAAACAAAGTAGGATCGGCAGTGTTTAATGTAAGATCCAGAAAGTTGTTGTCTTTAGACTGTGAATAAAAATAGTTCACATTGATGTGTTCTTCGGGAGCAGTAGCACCTTTTGCCTTGTTGCTATAGTCAGCATCAAAATGACCTGAAGTCACGTTGCTACCTGCATTGTAATTGGCGTTAGCAGGACTAATATTCAAATGCGCTGCTGAATTTTCAGCCCCTGTTTGTTTTCCTACTCCATTACCCGGAATAGGAGATGCAGATTGTTTTCCCTCACTTACCTTAGGGGTTGATGCTGGCGACTGAGCACCCATTACAACCTTTTTGGTAATACTTTGAGCGGACAATCCACTGCTTGATAGCGACAAAGCTATTATTGCTGCTAATGGAATAGTTGCTTTCATATTTTGTTATTTAATAATTACAGATACTTTATGGCCAATATTTTGTATAAACAACGATTGACCGAACACCTCTATGTTCAACTAACAAAAATACTAATTTTAGCAGTAATTACCACTTTATAGAAAGGATTTTCAGAATATTTATAATCTACAATCGTATTAATTTTTATATATTTATCCAGCTTGCGAATAAACGTTAACTGCTTGTGATTAAAAATAAAACCTATTGTTAATGTGTAGTTTTAGATAGATAATATTAACTGATAATTAATACAAATATTGAACAAGATAGCTGTCTGGAAATGCAAAACATAAACAATATGAGTACTGTAATACTAACGACCTGAATAGACTGCAGATAGCGCCAACATTGTTACCGAAGTGCACCAACATATTTGTTTTGTGGGGAGCAAAGCCTATGTGCATCCAGTCGGCTTCGCGACCGATGGTGGGGCTTTTGTGTCTTTTGGTACCGAAAACCACAATGGAATTGCTCCATAATATTGGCTCTTCACCGATAGCCTCCTGCATCATTTGTAGCAGCACAAAACAGTCTTGCCGTTTTTACTCAGGGGTGATGGTATTGAGAAAATCGACCACGTTTGTGGTACTGGGTTGAGTTTTGTTATCGGCAAGTTAGGATTTGTTTGCTGTTATGTGGGTTGGGGTGTGATAAGAGGTGAACGTAGTGAGATTTTGCGATATGAATGTTTAGTGGGTAATCAAACGCACCTTCTTTACCAGACATTAAATACAAAACCCTCGCTAAGCGAGGGTTTTGTGGAGTGTGGTCTCACCAAGAATCGAACTTGGATCTAAAGTTTAGGAAACTTCTATTCTATCCATTGAAC
>CAZRPA010000265.1:0-3364 GCA_964601855.1 uncultured Flavipsychrobacter sp.
GAAATTGTACTGACTATAAAAACTGTATGCAAGAAAAATAAAGTACCTGTACCAGATATTTATACTGAGTTTGGGTCGTTCACTGTAGGTGAGGCTGGTGCGGTAGTATATAGCGTACTGGATGAAAAAATGCAGAACGACCGAGAGATATGGTATATGATAGATAGCTCTTTCATTACTACGTTGCCAGATACATGGGGTATAGGCGAAAAGTTTTTAATGTTACCAATTAATAAATGGGATAAAGAATATCAGGAAGTACACTTGGGTGGTCTTACCTGTGATAGTCATGATTTTTATACTTCTGAAGAACACATTAATGCTGTGTTTTTACCAAAACTAGATAAAGAAAAAAGTACGGAACCTCTTTATATAGGATTCTTCCATACTGGTGCCTATCAAGATCAACTGGCGGGATATGGTGGTATTAAACATTGTATGATACCATCGCCCAAACATATTGTAGTAGAATATGACAAAGAGGGTAATCTGGAAGATTGGTTGTATGCACGCGAGCAGTCTCCGCAGAGTATGCTGAAAATATTAGGTTACATTAAGTAAATACCTTCCAACATTAATATAACACAGACCCTCAGCTAGTTTAGTTGGGGGTCTGTAGGTATATGAGCTAGGTAAGCATATTCTTTGCCCAACAATGATATTGATTTCTTCCAGATCTCATTTTGACTAGTGCCAAATATTATTTCTTCAGTTGCATTGGCTATGAGCCAAGTACCCTCCTTTATTTCATCTTCCAGCTGACCAGGTGCCCAACCTGAGTAGCCCAAAAACAAACGCAGATCATTTTTCATATCTACACCTGAGGATTCTAATTGTTTAATATCATCGAATGAGCCGCCCCAATATACATCTTTAGCTATCTGCATACCAGCACCTAATATTTGTGGTGCTTTGTGTATCATGTGCAGTGTGTCTTTCTGAACAGGTCCACCTTTGTACACCGTTGGGCCATTAACAATAAACTCGCTCAGTAAATCGTGTAATTTATAATCTGATTTCTGGTTGAGTACAAAACCGACAGAGCCTTCGGCACTGTGCTCGCATAGTAAAATGACAGATCTTGTAAAATGATCATCACTTAGTAATGGCTCTGCGATGAGCAGTTGACCAGCTACAGGCTTCTTAGATGGGATAGGAGGGTATATGCTGAATTGTTTCATTTTGTTTGATTTGCTAAACTTGCTATGATCTTGTACAAATGTCTATATTTATTTTCACACAATATAAATAGTTTTATCAGAAAATACTATTGCTTTAATAAAGGAGATTACACTATATCTTTGCAGGATGCCTATTGATAATGATATTGAGGATATTTGGGATGAAGAAGATCCGGAACTGGAAAGTAACGAAGCGGGTGATGAACCTGTAGTAAGACTGCGTATAGTAATAGAGAAACGACAAGAGCCGCTGCGGATAGATAAGTTTATGATGCACCGGCTGGAAGGTGCTACTCGCAACAAAGTGCAACAAGCTATAGATGAGGGTTTTATACTGGTAAATGATGAGGTTATAAAATCGAATTACAAGGTAAAACCTAATGATGTAATTGTAGTTTTTGAGACTCGCAAACCAGAGAGCCAAGAGATAATACCTGAAAATATACCACTGAATATAGCCTATGAAGATGAAAGCCTGATGATAATAAACAAACCAGCGGGCATGGTGGTGCACCCTGGTTGTGGCAACTACAGTGGTACACTTATCAATGGCTTGTCTTACTACCTGCAGCAGGGCAATGTAGAAATAAGTAATCTGCATAGGGTAGGGCTGGTACATAGGATAGACAAAGATACTACCGGGCTGGTGGTGATAGGTAAAACCGAACAGGCCATGCAGCACCTGGCTGCACAGTTTAAAAAACATACTGTTTATAGACGATATATAGCCCTTGTGTGGGGCGACCTGCCTGAAGATGAGGGAACTATACATACCAATATAGGTAGGAACCTGAGATTCAGAAAGATAATGGATGCTTTTCCGGATGGGGACTATGGCAAGGATGCTACTACACACTACAAGGTATTGGAGCGATTTAACTATGTGACCCTTGTAGAGCTGCGGCTGGAAACTGGTAGAACCCACCAAATAAGGGTGCATATGAAGTATATTGGTCATCCGTTGTTTAATGACATGACCTATGGTGGCGACCGAATAGTAAAAGGTACGGTTTTTAATAAGTACAAACAGTTTATAGATAATTGTTTTACGGTATTGCAGCGACATGCATTGCATGCTAAAGAACTGGGTTTTGTGCATCCTGACACAAAGGAAAGTGTACATTTTGATTCGGAATTGCCAGAAGATATGGCAGCAGTAATAGAGAAATGGCGGGCATATACTGTAGGTATTGGTATGAAGACCAGATGATGGGTGGTACGTAGACATATCAGTGTGTGGTAGATTGTAGTGGTAGTGAATATATAAGAATTTGATAAACGGTTGCTGATATAATATGATACAAAAAATACTGAGCGATAAGCCTACCAAACTTTTTTTGATAATAGCTTCGTTCTTTGTGGCCAATGCACTCATAGCTGAGTGTATAGGTGGTAAGTTGTTTTCGCTGGAGCGGGTATTTGGGTTTACGCCTCAGCCATTTTCGTTGCTGGGAGAGTCGGGGCTTACTTATACGCTCACTTGTGGTGTGCTACTGTGGCCACTGGAGTTTATAGTAACAGATATAGTAAATGAATACTATGGCCCCAAGGCTGTGAGGAGGATATCTTACATAGCAGTGGGGCTGATATGTTATGCCTTCATAATGTTTTATGTATCTATCAGTATTCCTCCTGATACGTCTTTCTGGACGGGTAGCCAGCAAGCCAATGGTGTGCCCAATATGCAGGCGGCATTTGATGGGGTTTTTGGGCAGGGATTGTGGATCATAGCGGGTAGTATAGCGGCTTTTTTGGTGAGTCAGTTTGTGGATGTATGGGTTTTTCATAAGATAAAAAAACAGACCGGAGATAAAAAGGTATGGCTGAGGGCTACCGGATCTACGGTAGTATCGCAACTGGTAGATAGTTTTATTGTATTGTTCATAGCTTTTAAGATAGGTAAGGACTGGAGCTATCAGCGGGTGATAGCTATATGTCTGGTTAATTATTCCTACAAATTTACAATGGCCCTTGTGCTGACTCCACTTATATATGTGGTGGAACGAGCAATAGATAAGTATCTGGGAAAAGATACTGCTGCTTCCATGAAAATGGCTGCGATGGGCAGGGAATAGCATATAGGCTAATGAACAATTACTCATCTGAACCTTAGTATTTTCTTTGATTTTCACTTTCCTGAGTTGCCGGTTTGTTGCCGGTTGTTTCCTATGTTTTGGTACGTA
>CAZRPA010000266.1:0-3360 GCA_964601855.1 uncultured Flavipsychrobacter sp.
CAAAAAGGCAGGTATGATCATGAACAAAGTCTATATTTTTTAAGAAAAGTCACATCATAATGGCATAACTACTAAAAATAGTTTTAAAATAAATTTATCAGTAATATGATAATAAACAACAAGTAGCAGAACTACACATACTATAATATCTAAATTATAACCAAAAGCTAATAATAAAGTGAAGGATAACCTGAAATGCTTAATAGAAAAGCGTTTTACTAAATTTAGGAATACATAGGCAACCAAAACATAATGTTTATCGAGATGTATAGAAACGATAACTGCCATAATAATCACTAAAATATTTAACAATCACACAACTAATTTAAAATGCGTGGGATAAAAAAGTGAAATTTTAGAATATCGGAGATGTGAAAATGACAAGAATTATTTTTAGCTTTAAAGTCCCCTTAACATTTTTGTAGCATTAAATTAACAGTTATGAGCAGCACAATTTACAAATCAGTGACAAGGATATTGATTATCCTCTTCGTGGGAGTATTCAATATTGCAAATGCACAAACTACTACTGTAATTAGCCCTACAGGAGATGGCGGTTTTGAGAGTGGAACTACATTTCTAGCAAACGGCTGGACAGTTGTTTCACCTGCCACTCAGTTCTGGCGTGTAGGCACTGCCGCTGCTGGTTACACAGGTACAAGAGGTGCATACTGGGGAACTGCAACAGTAAACACCTACACAAACACAACATCCAGAACTGGACATTTTTACCGAGATGTGACTATACCTGCAGGAGCAACAAATGTTGTACTGTCTTGGTCATTGAAAGGAAATGGAGAAACAAGTTGGGATAGGTTACTTGTATACACAGCACCTACTACAGTGACACCTATATCTGGAACACCTTTGTCAAATTCAACTACTATAGCAGGTGCAACATTGCGATATACCCAAAGTAGTTTTTATAGTACTTACACTACACAATCAATAACGTTATCTGGAGTTGCAGGAACTACATTTAGAATAATATTTACATGGCAAAATGATGCTTCAGGTGGCACAACACCACCAGCAGCGGTTGACAATATATCACTTACCTACTGCCCACTACCTGCAGCTAATACGGGTACGGCTTCGGTATGTGTGGGCAATACTACTACTTTGAGCAACAGTGGCAGTGGCACATGGAGCAGCAGCAATACCTCTGTAGCTACAATTAATTCATCGGGAGTGGTAACTGGCATTGCTGCTGGAACTACTACTATAACTTTTACAAACAGCTGTGGAAACACTACTACAACTACTGTAACAGTAAATGCAGCTGCTGGAACAGTATCAGTAAGTGGTGGTGGAACTTTTTGTGCTGGTGTAAGTACAACACTCAATGCAACAGGTGGAAGTGGTGGAACTATTTATTATCAGAACACAACATCAAATGGAACATCGACTGCCGTACCATCTGCATCTCAAGTGATAAGTACTAATGGTACTTATTATTTCAGAGCAAGAACGTCACTGGGATGCTGGGGAACAGAAGGTAGTGCTGTATACAATACTACTACTCCGCTACCAATAGGTGGCAACACGGGAGCTATATGCCCTGGTGCTACAATGGCACTAACCAATGTATCTGGTGCAGGTACATGGACAAGTAGTAATGCCAGTATTGCATCTGTAGGATTGTCGAGCGGCATAGTAAGTGGCGTAAGTGCCGGAACCGCAACAATCACTTTCACACTTACCTCTACAGGCTGTAGTGTGTATACTGTAGCAACAGTAAATGCAGCACCTGCAGCTATAGGTGGTAGCCTTAGTGTGTGTCCTCTGCTTACTACGACACTCACCAACACATCTGGCACAGGTACATGGAGCTCGGGCAATGCCACCATAGCACTGATAGGTAGTGGTGATGGCGTAGTGACAGGAGTTGGTGCAGGTACTACAAACATCACATTTACACTAGCATCTACAGGCTGTACCAACACAGCAGTTCTAACAGTAAATCCTTCGCCAGCAGCAATAACAGGCACATTGAGTGCGTGTATCACGGCTAGCAGTACGCTGTCTAACACCACACCTAGTGGAGTATGGACAAGTAGCAATCCTGCAATAGCTAGTATAAGCGCAGGAGGTGTAGTAACAGCTGGTGCTACTGCAGGCACTGTAACAATATCTTATTCGGTAGCAGGATGTCCATCATTGGCAACATTTGCAGTGAATGGATCACCAGACCCATCTATAACTGGTACAACAATATTCTGTACAGGCACCACAACAACACTTGCAAATGCAGGTGGTGTTGGTAACTGGACTAGTAGTAACCCTGGAGTAGCAATAGCAGGAGCAACTACAGGCATCATAACCGGAGCAACAGCAGGTACTGCAACCATATCTTATTCTAACGGTTGTGGAACTCCAGCCAGCATTGTTGTAACTGTAAACCAGACACCTACTGCTGTAACTGGTTCTTCGGTAGCATGTATGGGCAGTCCTGTAAATTATACGAATGGCATAACAGGTGGCACATGGAGCAGCAGCAACACAGCAGTAGCAACCATAAATAGCGGCACAGGAGAGCTAACACCTGTGAGCAATGGCACAACAAACGTGGTATATGGTCTGGGAAATGGTTGCGCTGATGCTGTGCTAAGCGTAACTGTACAAACTGCACCTACAAGTATTTCGGGTGCTGCGTTTTTGTGTACAGGATCAGGCACAACGTATTTCAACACCTCACCAGGAGGAACTTGGAGCAGCAGTAATACTGCACTAGCTACCATAGGTAGCAGCTCAGGTATTACTACTGGTGTAGCACAAGGTACTGTCACTATAAGTTACATAAATGGTTGCGGTAATGCTACCAGAGTAATAAGTGTAAATGCTATACCAGCAGCAATAACTGGTAGTACACTGGCATGCCTGAGTAGTACTACAACGCTAAGTAATAGTAGCCTAGGTGGCGTATGGAGCAGTAGCAACCCTACGATAGCTCCAGTAGCGAGCACTACAGGTATAGTAAGTGGCGCAAGCATAGGCACTGCTACGATTACCTACAGTAATGGTTGCACACCTAATGCTACTACAGTAGTAAGTGTAAACTCTAACTCTACAGCTATAACAGGTACTGCTGTTGTATGTCAGGGCTCTTCAAATACATTGAGTAGCACACCAACAGGTGGCACATGGATAAGCAGCAATGGCAGTATTGCGTCTATTAATGCTTCTGGTTTATTAACAGGTGTAAACAATGGTACAGCAACAATAACCTACAGCTCTGGATGCGGTACGCCATCTACAAGAGTGGTGACAGTAAATCCATACGCAAGCTGTGCACCTGCTTATTGTGCACCTGCATCTGACTGTTCATTTTCTGATATTATAACAAGTATAATCTTTGCA
>CAZRPA010000267.1:0-3317 GCA_964601855.1 uncultured Flavipsychrobacter sp.
TATATACTGGACGTGAGAATACTTCGCCCTGACGGATTAGGTTGTCTTTGGGAGGGGTGGGTGGTAGTGAAGGTGTTGGTGAGTCTGAGAGCGGGAGCAAAGGTGAGTGCGAGTCTGAGGGCGGGAGCGGTGGGGTTGATGTGGGGTTTTCTTGAGTTGCTGGTTTTGCCGGTTTGTTGCCGGTGTTTTCATGCGTTTTGGGGTCTAACTCGTTGATAATCAATGAGGTTTCATTTTCCTGTATATTGGCTATTTTGCTGGTTGTTTTGGGTTTGTCGTCATTGGGATTCAGTGGTTGGTTTTGGAGGAACGCTTTTCTGAGTCCTTCCAAAAAGGTTTCTGGTTTTGGGTTTGTCGTCATTGGGATATTGTGGTTGGTTTTGGAGGAATGCCTTTCTGAGTCCTTCCAAAAAGGTTTCTGGTTTTGCCGATTCGTTGCCGGTTGTTTCCTGTGTTTTGGGGTCTAACTCATTGATTATCAACGGTGTTTCATTTTCCAGTATTGGCCTGATTTTTTCGACGATGGAGGCATGGATGGCTTGCTCGTCGGGGTTGGTGTTTTCTGTGGTATCGAAGTCGCCAAAATGGGACATCATGGCATTGCGCATTTTATCGGACCACTTGCTGGTGTCTACCATGTGTATTTTTGGGTTGGGTTCGGGTGTGCGTTCTTCGGGGTCGAAAAATTTGGAGAATACGGGTTCGGTGGTTTCTTTGGCTATGGTGTCTACATAGGGACTGTACAGCGGATCGACGTGCTGGATTTTTTCTACGCCGAATTCTAGTTCGTAGGGTGAATAGCCGAAGCGAGAACGGGCTTCGAGGAATGCGTCGATAACATCTGCTACGCCTTGGGCGTAAGGTTTTGAGCGGTTGTCGAAAACGAATGAGCGGAACATACGCATCATTTGGGTTACCTGCGATAATGATACCGTCTTTTTGGTATTGGCTATGCAGACGGTTAGTTTGCGCATTATTTCCATTTCTTGGGTGGTGGGGAAACGTTTGCCGGGCTCACGTGCGGCAATATTGTTTTGTAGCTCTACGAGCTGGCTGCTGAAGTTGTCGGCAATGAGGGCTGGTGCTTGGTGAGTTGCCAGACGTAGGCGATCCCAAGCGTGTTGTTTTACCCAGTTGTGAACGGTGCGGACGCAAACACCGAGGGCGTTGGCTATCTGCTGCTGGGTGAAGGATTGGTTGACATAGAGCTCAAGGGCTTGTTTCTTTTGGTCTGATAGGGTCATAGTTTTTGGATTTTTAGTGTTTATGGCACAAAGGTGAATTGAGGCTTCGACACCAGCAAATTGGGAATCTATGATACTACGCTTTTCGCACTATGATATACAGCTACGTGTATATCATAAAAAATGGTTTCCGCTCTGGGCGCGGGTTATAGCCGATTTTTAACCAGTTTTGGCGATGGTGTCCGGAAGGGGTGTTTTTGTGGGTTAAAATCTGGCTTTTCTGGGTGTGGCACGAGTTGGAAGGTGCGCAGGTGGTGGGCTAGAAACTGGCTCCAGTGAGGAAGGGGGCATTCATTTAGCTTTGGGAAAGTGAAGGTGTTCGGGAGAACGATTTTTATTGGGAGTTCCAGTTGACCCGGTGGAACAACTGGAACAACGTATACACTGAATTATTGTACATTCGCTACAACCAATCAGAATGTAAATTTCTCTGTATTTTCAATTCATCATATTTCCTATGATCAACGCTGAACAAAGAAAAAGAAAGATCATTTATATAGGACTATCAGTTATAGTGCTAGTGCACGCAATAGTTGGGGTTTTCCTCGATAGTGCTAGAATAGATGAAGATAAAAGGGTAGTGTTTAAAATTTTGTTTTTGCTTTCATTAGTCGTCTCAATCATTGTGTTTAGAGTATATGTTTATCCATTCTTTTGCAAGAGGATAAATAAATCCACGAAAAGCTAGTATGTAATATAAACACTCAATAATGCTTGTTCCCTGCTTTGCCATGTGTTTTATTAAGGGTGCACTTAGGCTAATGGGGGAAAGTTCAAAAACTCCATAATTATTGCAGTAAAAAGGTCGGTTCGTATCTTCGGGTGGATAACTTATTTTTGGGGTATTAAGACAAATTGTATGGTTTTCTAACATAGTAAGGAAGGCTAAAGCTGCCAACAGATGTTCAGTAACATCAATATACTATAACATGAGAGATTACAAAAATAGAGGCAGGTATTATTCTATCGTTAGTTTAACTATACGAACAGTAGTAATTTGTGTTTATTTTGTTTTATTGTTACTAGCTATAATCAATATAGATGATGGTATACATAAGCTGCTACTATTCTTAGCCGCTTTAGTGTTAATATTTATTACTCATTTTTTGTGCCGCATGTACGTTTACTCGAAAGCATATGATATTGTGGATAGGTATTTTGAAAGGAATAAGAAATAATTTCCACGTGGTTGTTCCAGTTGAGCCGAAGGAACAACTGGAACAACCAGAGACTTTTCTGTTTATTTCTATAAATTTAATACTAATTATAAAGATAAAAATGTTTGAATATGAATAATATATATTTATTTGTTGTGTTTATCGCAATCATACTGGTTGGTTGTAAAGAAGATGCTGGTAAAAAAACAATAGTAGAAAACATCCCAACCAATACTGACACATTTTATTTGTGCGATAGACTCATTAAAATTGACTCTATAGATAAGGGGGAATTCGAAAAATTAGCAGAAATGAAAATTGATACTTCTGAAGCTAATTGTATTGCTAATGACTCATTTAGTGTCAAAAGATTTGGAGATACTTTGAATTTCCTTTTGGAAAATGGAAACTATGCAATGTTGATAAATAACACCTCAGACAATGATAGTAGTTCAAAGTATTTTTTTCAAGGTTTGAATAAGGAACTGAACCAATTTGTTGTATACGGGATATTCTATGAATGGTGGTATCATGTATTGATAGACAAAAGAACCGGAGATACAACTGTTACTTGTGGACCTCCGGTAGTTTCTCCTGATAAGAAATTCTTCGTTTGTACTAACTCTGATATAGAGGCGCAATATACTTTTAATGGAATTGAACTATTTGAGAATACTTCTCCGCCAAAGCTTGTATGTTCTAGGGAGCTAAATTTCTTTGGGTTAAACAAAATTAAATGGTCAGATAATAATACGCTTTATGCTGAGGTAGATGTCATAGATTCAACACAAATGTTTCAAACGAAAAAAGTTTACTGCAAACTCAGTATACATTAGTGTTGACCACTTTTTAACTTAGGTTTTCCGCCGTTGTTGGTCTTATTTTCTCCTGTACAACCATCTGCTAACGTCTTGAT
>CAZRPA010000268.1:0-3278 GCA_964601855.1 uncultured Flavipsychrobacter sp.
CATACACCAGCAACCATACAACCCACATCCTGAAAATCAAATCAATCAGATGAATCAATGGTTCAGACAATCCCGCGACCGGCAAATGCCTACATACCGGAAAAGTGAATAGTATTGATAATCAATCACTTACACCACAAAACACAGGAAACAACCGGCAAAAAACCGGCAAAACCAGAAATGAACAATAAACAAAATATGAACCTCTTTATCCCCAATAGTACTATCAGCAAACTGTAGTAAATTAGCACCTAAAGATAACCACATATGATAACTAGCGCCATACCCAAACTACCATTCATAGACAAACAAACGACTATACACTTTTATACTGCCCAGCTAGGCTTTACCCTCACTGCCGATTATGGCGACTACCTCATAATGACCAAAGACGCAGCAGAACTCCATTTTTTCTCCTACCCCACCCTGCTACCCCACAAGTCCGACTTTATGATATACCTACGGGTAGATAATGACATACAAGCCCTATATAATCAATGGAAAAATATATCACCGCCCATTCCGCGCATAGATGCACCTGCACTAAAACCCTGGGGACAAATAGAAATGGCCATCATAGACCCCAATGGCACCCTACTTACATTTGGGCAGGCTGTGTAGCAATTCGTTAAGCACACCCACCTGAGTTATCATTAGTTTTCCTCCTTTTACGTCAACTACTACTCAGAAAAAAACCGACTTCATCATTCCCTTAAAACCATAGCCCAAACAAACCACATACAGATTAACCCAAATAAAATAGCCCCCCAAATTCAAGAATTGGAGGGCTAACAATCACTTATTTACAAATACTACTTTGCAGTACTTTCTTTCTTTTCTTTAGCTTTCTTTTCTATCATTTCTATCAGTCCACCTATATTGCCATGGTCCAGACGTTTACCTTTTATGATCTTGCGCTCATCTAGCAGGTATATAGTAGGAGTGCTATATACGTCAAACTTGCTGTGATAGTCGCTGGTATGGTCTTTATCCCAAGTGTTTATCCACTCGCCCATGTTGTATTTTTTTATAAAGTCAGCTACAGCTTTCTGCTCTCCTTCAGTGGCCACAGTGTATATTTTCACACCTTTGTCTTTCAGCACTTCTTTATACAGCGAGTCTATAGAAGGCATTTCGTGCTGGCAATGACCACAGGTAGGCGAGTAAAATAGCACTAGTGTATACTTGGCTTTTACAGCACTGAGGCTCTCTATCTTATTTGTAGCCACATTTGGCAGCTTTATTTCCGGAGCCATGTTCCCTATCACATTGGGGGCTATCTTCTGCGCACGGTCTATGTATTTGCTTAGTTCGTCGTTTTTCAGCCAGAAAGCATCACCCTTCATGTAGTAGTTCTCTACCAGATACACAAACACCTCATCCATACCCATCACCTTACTATTCTCTACATAGCGGGTTATCCACCATAGTGTATAGTGAAACATGTCTTTAGTACCCTTAGTTCTTTTCAGCAGTACATCTGCTTCTTTTTCCACACTATCAGTCCATGGCAGCACTAGTTTAGAGAAGTACTCCTCTAGGCGGGCATCATAGATAGGCGTATAAATCAAACGATCATCCCTAAAATCAAAACCATCCCAGAAGTGTGATTTGTAATAACGATAATTGAACGTAGAATCCTTCGTTTTACCGTCTGCCAGATAATGGTCGCCCTCAGGTATTTGTGGGGTTTCTATAGCATTAAAAATGGTAGAAAGCAGCGTATTGGGGTTGTTCTTCACATAGCTGCGACGGTAATTGTTCAGTTCCTTCGATGCTGCTACTGCTCTTTTTCTGATGTCGGCAGTGTCAGATTTTGAGCGGGCTTTTTCAAGCTCCTTTTTCAGCTTTTCCTCACCAGCGCTATAGTCTTTAAGGTACTTCACATAGTCAGCAAAGCGAGTATTCTCAGGCGAGTTTTTATACTGAATACCATCTGGTATCTGGTCTATGGGAGCCACAATGGTTATTTCATCACCCTTATTCAGCAGCACCTCAAAGTTTGTCTGCAAGTCAGATAGATACAATATATAAATCCCCCCTACAAACTCCGAACTATTGCTACGCATAACGGCAGTACCATTTTTATCAAAACGGGCAGAGTCGGTCTTGAAAATGGTAGGTCTGTTTTTGCCATAGTAGTGCGCCAGAAACACCATAGAATCCTTAACACCGGGCATCTTCAATACCAGATTGTAGCCTTCTTTTGCCCACAATTGGCCACCAAAGGCTGTGAGGAGCAATGCAGTAATGAGTGAAATTCGCTTCATACGAGTTTTGGTTAGTTTTATTTGGTTAATACTTCACACTTAGGTGTTGGTAAAATAAATATTGTTAGGAAGTCAAAAATAATCTTAAATATCTGTAGATGTAGCCAGTAACTAGCGTGTAGACGCTAAAATTCACAAAGTTTTAGAACTTATATGTACCTATAGCCTTACCGCACACACCATACCTACTCATGTGCATTGTTTTGGGCAGCAGTGCGCAGCTTACTTTTGCGGGCACCATACAGAAAGTACACCAGCAGCCCCAGCAATAGCCATATCATAAACCGCTCCCAGTTAGTAACCCCCGACTCTGACAACAAGTAAGAACAGCACAGAAAACCCAACACAGGAATTAGAGAATAATTGCGGATAAACGTAAGCACAGAGGTAATGAGAAACACCAACCCAAACAGCCAAAAAGGTACTCTGCTGCTGATAGCATCCCAAGTTATATGTCCTGCATCGTCTGACACATGAAAAGCCCCAGCTATACCACCCGGATAATAGGTGCTGAACAACACAAGAGATATGATGAACAGCACCGGCACTATAAACTTACCATTGACATAAGGCGTCTTGAACTTGCTCTGCAACCTGTGGGGGTCGTTTTGCAACTTCAGTATACCACCACATACCAGCACAAACGCAAACAAAGTACCCACACTGGTAAGGTCTACCACCACCGTAAGATTCATAAACAAGGCAGGAATACCCACCACACAGCCAGTGAGGATGGTAGAGAAAGAAGGTGTTTTGTACTTGGGGTGTATACGGGCAAAAATGGGTGGCAACAGACCATCGCGGCTCATACTCATCCATATACGGGGCTGCCCCAGCTGAAACACCAGTAGTACACTAGCTGTAGCTATAACCGCACTTATAGATATGATGCCGGCTATATAGTTGGCCCACTTACTGTTCATGCTACTGAACACAAATGCCAGTGGATCGCCTACATTCAGCAGTTTATAACTGGTCATTCCTGTAAGCACCAATGCCACCAGTATA
>CAZRPA010000269.1:0-3273 GCA_964601855.1 uncultured Flavipsychrobacter sp.
ACAACATATGATTTTTATTGTCTTCATAACGTACCAAACACAATGTTTACTAAAATTAAATGTATGGATGGTACAACCCAAAGGGTTGATATATCTAAAATGAATTTTATTCCAAATGGAATGTATAAAAAATTTGAAAAACTACTTGCTTATAGGGTAAAAATTTCCAACACTACTAATAGTAACATTGCAAAAGTAGAAGTTTTGATAGAAGGAAATTTAGAGTCACTAAAAATACCTTCTAAAGCATTTTTTACTAAGCTTAAAGAACCAGATAGATTTTATTGTGATATATATCCAAAATCGAGGACGTTCAACAAACTGTGTCAAACCTAGAAAGATAATTTTTTAATGATAAAAAATTATCTTTGCAACCGATTCAGGATAAAGATAAATTAAAAAGTAATTTATCTTTATAAACTGTACAGAAAGCAGAGAGTTTGACATGAAGAAGAATATAAACAGTAATAATTTAACTGAAGTTAGTTTAGCGCAGCAAGTAACAAATTTACCTTCGACACAAAATGAGGCGTTAGCCGAGATTGTTAGGGGTCTCTATCAAGGCAAGCCATTACTTGGTAAAGGTGGACTGTTAACAAATTTAGTTAAAGACTTAACGCAAATAGCTTTGCAAGGTGAGATGGATTCTCATTTAGAAGAAGAGACGCTTGAGCAAGGAGGCAACCGCAGAAATGGTGTTGCTACTAAAACTATGAGAACCGGTAGTGGTGCCTTTGAACTTGAAGTACCCAGAGATCGCAACGGTAGTTTTGAACCACAATTAATTAAAAAACGCCAAACAATATTAAATGAGGAACTTGATAATAAAATACTAGCCCTTTACGGCCTTGGGACATCCTATGATGGGATAGCTAATCACTTACAAGAAATTTATGGGGTAGAAGTATCGGCAGCTACTATCTCTAGTGTAACTGATAAACTAGTACCAATGCTAAATGAATGGCGAGCAAGACCGCTTGAATCGGTTTATGCAGTGATGTTTTTAGATGCAATGTTTTTTAAAGTAAAGCAGGATAATAAAGTCATCACTAAAGTACTCTATAATATTATGGGCATCAACAGTTCAGGATATAAAGAGATACTGGGATTTTATCCCGCTGAATCAGAAGGAGCGCATTTCTGGCTTTCAGTATTAAATGATTTAAAAGCACGAGGAATTGAAGATATATTAATTGCCTGCATAGATGGTCTCAAAGGTTTTCCGGAAGCGATCAGTACGGCATTTCCTAGAACTGAAGTACAGCTTTGCATAGTACACCAAATTCGTAATTCATTAAAAAATGTTGCCAGTAAGAACCAAAAAGAATTCATGGTAGATTTAAAAACTGTCTATCAGGCAGCAAGTAAGGATTCTGCTGAATATAATCTGCTACAACTTGACGAGAAATGGGGTAAAAAATATCCAATGGTAATAAAATCCTGGCAACAAAATTGGGATAATTTAACCACTTATTTTAAGTACTCGAGCGAGGTAAGAAGGCTAATTTATACTACCAATCCTATCGAGGGCTTCCATCGTCAAGTCAGGAAATATACTAAAACCAAAGGCTCATTCACCTCAGAAAACGCTTTGTTTAAATTGATGTTTTGTGCTATAAAACAAATTACAACTAAGTGGAATATGCCGGTACCAAATTGGGCTTTGGCAATTTCTCAGCTGGATATTTATTTCCCAGACAGACTAAAATTTGGGAGATGATTTTTAAAATGACACATGTATGGACCTCCCCAATAATGCAAGAAAAAAATAATACTAATAGCAAAAAAGCAAATGCAGTCATGTATCCGGCTTATAGTTAATAAATTAATCTTTAAACTTACCCTATAGCCCTGATGGAATCCGCTACTTACAAACTATAACATAATCAGTTCATCGGCTTTAACAATAGCCCTTGTGTCATTCAGTTTTTTTGTAAGCTAAGGTTGCCTTATTCACCATCAACATTATTATCTCACGCATATTCCAGGTTGGAATCTTTTACATATCCTTCATTTATTTGTCATCAATAAAACTATTGATTACTAGTTTATTAGCTACAAACTTTGTTTTCATTATAATCATTGCCATTGCGTAATACTGCAAACACTATTCGTGCCAGCTTATTTGCGATTGCCACAACAGTTCGATTATGTCCTCTTCTTTCTGATAAATTAAACATCCAGCTAGTAAATTTACTAAAGTCTTTGTTAGTTTTTTGTGCCTCAGTCGTAAATCTTAATTTGTTGTTAAGTACTGCTCTTGCCCCCTGAATTAATAAAGTACGTAAGTAAATGTCGCCTCTCTTGCTAATTCCTAGTAGCTTATCTTTACCACCGCTCGAATGTTGCCTTGGCACCAAGCCAAGCCATGCCGATAATTGCCTACCATTCTCAAAATTTATTGCATTACCTATCGAGGCTATTAATGCCGTTGCAATAATTAAACCTAAACCTGGTATAGCGGTTAATTGTTGGTATTTATCTAACCAACTTGCTATTGTTTTTAATCGTTTTTCTAACTCTTTGAGTTTTTTATCATTTTCTAAAAATTCCTCTTTCAGCTCACTGAATGTTTGGTAACTCAAATCACTTAACTTTCCTTCATCTAAAATCTCGGTTAATTTTGCCGTAACCTTATTTATTCCCTGAGGAATAATAAAGCCAAATTCATGTAATAATCCTCTGATCTCATTGCTAAGTGCCGTACGATTTCTTACTAACCGCTCTCTTATTCTATGAATTGATAAAATATCTTGCTGCTCTATGCTTTTGATTGGCACAAACCTCATATTAGCTCGTGATACCGCTTCGCATATAGCTTCTGCATCCGCTTCATCATTTTTGTTGGTTTTAACATATGGCTTCACAAATTGTGGTGCCATTAGCTTTACTTCATGTCCTAGTTTTATTAACTCTCTTGCCCAATGATTAGCTCCACCACAGGCCTCAATACCTACTAAACATTTTGGTACATTAGACATAAAAGTTAACACTTGATCTCTCATCAATTTTTTCTTTAATACTGTCTTACCATGTTTATTTATACCATGTAGTTGAAAAATTCTTTTTGCAATATCTATGCCAATTGTGCTAACTTCCATATGGACCTCCTTATTGTTGTTTAGGATTTATTTCCTATTCTAGAACGATAACATTTGTTACCGATTCCGTATATAGGGTAGGTCCATTCCATTAGTTCACCGAACACTCCCAAAAGCCAATATGAACCGCCTTTGTGAGCTGTTCTCCCCGTGTCATTGCGAGACCACGTTA
>CAZRPA010000270.1:0-3256 GCA_964601855.1 uncultured Flavipsychrobacter sp.
AGGATAAGTTTCGGCAAGAAAACAGAAGAAAACGACATATTCAAATTATGATAAAAAGATATGTTTTTAAATACATTTTTCTCTAATTTTGATTATGGGTCTTGAATCCGTAATTAAAAAAATAGGTGGGTATCGGCATGGCTACAATGGCGAAAGTAGTAAAATGCCTACAGCTCCGAGGGTATCATAACAGCAGCTTGATGGGTAATGAAGTTACTGCGATGTTTTTGAGTGTATCGGCAGTAAAGGTAATGATGGTGAATGTATGTGTACCGGTATCGGTAGGTGGATACATGAGGGAGTAATTTACACTATTGGTGCGAATACGACGAATGCCAGCTTTGAGGTCGGAATTTGAAAAGAGATCTAAAAGATTTGTACCAGCAGGATGTGATGCATCGAAATTTTTGTTGCTTACAATGTGTATGCTATCGATGTATGTAATTTTTGTCTCGCTTTTGAATGCGTAAGCTGCACCATCGGTGTATCTGTGACCAGTAGATTGGCAGAGGTATGAGGTGTCTTGTAGCAATAATTGTAACATAAGTGATTGGGCTACTACACCTGAATCATTGACCAAAGTGGGCATTGATTGGGCATTGTTCCAAGCTAGAATGTTGCCAGAGTTGTAATAAAAACAGTATACATCGTCATTTCGGGAGAAACAACCTCCTAACAACATCAAAGTAGAGTTGATGAAAAACAACTGAACAAATAGAAAAATACGGGCTTTTTTCATAGGTATTGTATATGTGTAAGGTAATTACAAAACATAAAAATAAACCTTATCTCCCAATAAAAAATGAACTACCGTTTACATAATCGGGAATTATTTTTCTAACCTCTCCTGTATGCGAAGCAAGTATTTTTTGCGATAGTAGCTGTCTTTTATTTGTAGCAATAGGTCATAGTTGTCTGCATCGGGCTGGTAGCAAGCGGTAAGGGCATCAGCCTGCTGCTGCCAAGACTGAAGCTGTTCTGCTAATGAGTTGCGGGCAGCAAGTGCTGCTTCGTGGCTGTGAGGCGTGTTTTCATAGTCGGATATGGCCTCGTTGAGGTCTATCATCTCCATAAGGAAGGCGGGAGGCAGGTTGTATTTTTCGTCGGGGGTAAGGAGATTGTGCAGTTGCAGCACATAAGCCATGGTAGCATCTGGGAGTCGGAGGGTTTTGTAAGCCTGATTGTTGCGAGCAGCCATTTGGAGGTTGTGTATCATAGCATCGGGGGCGGCAGTAGCAAAATGGTCGGGGTGATAACGACGACTGAGCTGGTAAAACTTTTCTTTAACAACCTGCGGATCAGGATGAAACGATACAGGCAGCTCGTAAAACGAGAAGTAATTGTCGGTAGTGGGTGTGGCGGTATATGTATTGGATTGGCTCATTGTAGTATGGTAAACTGCCAGATGGTGCCTAACTGACGATGGGCATCGGGCGGGTGCAGTGATTGTGCTATATTTGCGGCAAAAATACGAAAGATGCTCCGGATAGGACTAATAAGGGAAAGGAAAAAATTGCCTGATGAACGTGTAGCACTGACCCCGCAGCAATGCAGGTATATAATGAACAATTACTCTGATATAGAAATAGTAGTGGAGCCCTCTCCTACCCGATGCTTTACAGATGCCGAATATGCTGCTGAAGGCATATCCTTGACCGACGATATGACCCAGTGCGATGTGCTGATGGGCATAAAAGAAGTGCCTGTAGACTACCTGATACCCGGCAAGACGTACTTCTTCTTCTCGCATACTAAAAAGAAGCAACCGCACAACAGGCCGTTGATGCAGGCATTGATAGCCAAAAACATAAAAATGATAGACTATGAGTGCTTGACTCATAGTGATGAACAACGGATATTGGGTTTTGGGATGTTTGCAGGTATAGTGGGTGCACACAACGGACTGATGACCTATGGTAAAAAATGGGGCGTATATGACCTACCAGCAGCACACAAAGTGAAGAGCTACAATGAACTGGTGCAAGCATACGAACATGTGAAACTGCCGAATATAAAAATAGCTATGACGGGGTCGGGCAAGGTAGCGTCGGGTGTGCTGGATGTGATGCACAAGCTAGACATAGAAGAGGTGGAGCCTATGGACTACCTCACACACCAGTATGAGTATCCGGTATTTACGCACCTGAAGGGTGCAAGCCTGTATGCCCGCAAGGACAATAATATGTTTCATAGAGACGACTTTCACGCACACCCCGAGGCTTACAAGTGTCTGTTCTCGGCATATGTGAACCAGACAGATGTGCTGATGAACGGCATATACTGGGAGCAGCGTATAGCTCGGCTGTTTGAAAAAGAAGATATAAAACGCAATGACTGGCGCATCAGTGTGATAGCCGATATAAGTTGCGATGTAGAAGGCTCTGTGCCTATAACGCTAGACTCTACCACTATAGCTGATCCGGTGTTTGGGATAGACCGCTATAGCCTGAAAGAAGTGGCGGGATATGCCAAGACTAAGGATACTATAGATGTGATGGCGGTAGACAATCTGCCCAATGAGCTACCCTGCGATGCATCGCAATACTTTGGGGTACACTTTGAAAAACATGTGCTACCCGAACTGCTACTACCAGAAAGCGACATACTAAAAAGGGCCACTATATGCGCTGATGGCAAGCTTACCAAAAGATATGAGTACATGAGCGATTATGCCTATGGCGCAGCTGAGTAAATTTACTTACACTAAACCAATATTGCACAGGTAATAGTAGCATAGGTACAAAGCATAAGTGTGAGAGGCTAACTAGCTTACCTTTGCACTTCTAAAAAATCATACCGAACAACATGGGCAAAGTAGCCATCAATATAGCAACAGGTAGCTTGCAAACTGAAGATATAATAGTGGGGATAGACCTAGGCACTACCAATAGCCTCATAGCTATAGTGCGAAGCGATACCAAACAACCAATAGCACTAAAGGAAACTGATGGGCTAGCACTGGTGCCGTCGATAGTACACTTTGACGAATATGGCAATACAACGGTGGGGAGTGCGGCACGCGAGAAGCTACTCACTGAGCCTGAGCGTACTATATACTCTGTGAAGAGGCTAATGGGCAAATCATACAAGGATGTAAGCAATAAGCCGGGCTTTTTTGCCTATAACATAATAGATGACGATACCGATGCACTAGTAAAGATACAAGTAGGTGACCGTTTTTATTCGCCTATAGAGCTATCGTCGTTTATACTGAAAGAGCTGAAAAAACGTGCCGAGCATATACTGAAAGCCAATG
>CAZRPA010000271.1:0-3185 GCA_964601855.1 uncultured Flavipsychrobacter sp.
TGGTGTTACTGCACAAGATGTAAGTATATTCAGCCTAGCTACCCGTAAGGGCAAAGGAGTAGTAATATTGGTAAATAAATGGGACTTAGTACCTGAAAAGAATACCAATAGTGCACGTGACTATGAGAAAGATGTGAAAGAAAAATTGGAACCATTTACAGATGTGCCAATTGTGTTTATATCAGCCAGCGAAAAAACAAGAATTTTCCAAGGCATGGAAAAGGCACTAGAGGTATACGAAAACAGGAGCAAACGTATAACTACATCAGTATTGAATGACGTAATGCTGAAAGAGATAGAACACTACCCACCACCAATGGCTAGAGGATATGCTGTGAAAATAAAGTTTGTCCAGCAGATACCTACTGTGGTGCCTTCCTTTGCATTCTTCTCTAACCACCCTGAGTCTATTAAAGAAGCCTACAAAAACTTTCTGGAAAACAAGATACGTAGCCACTTCAACTTTAGTGGAGTACCGGTACGTATCTTTATGAGGAAGAAATAATCAACTCAACTTTAACATAAATTTGAGTTGATAAATAATTGAAAATCAACGACTTGTAATAACCAATTTATACTTTCTGATTTTTGAAAACAAGAACACTAAAAAACGACAAAGTCAATATAATTACACTGGGCTGCTCTAAAAATATGGTGGACAGTGAGGCATTGGGAGGACAACTATCTGCCAATGGTATTGATGTGATACACGAAAACAAAAAAACTGACCACAACATAGTGGTGGTGAATACTTGTGGTTTTATAGACAAAGCAAAAGAAGAAAGTGTAAATACCATACTACAGCAGGTAGAACTGAAGCGCCGCGGAAAACTGGATAAAGTATACGTAACAGGTTGCCTCAGCGAACGCTACAGAGAAAACCTACTGCAAGAAATACCCGAGGTAGATGCATGGTTTGGTACTATGGAATTACCGCTGATGCTCAAACAGTTTGATGCAGACTACAAAGCAGAACTGATAGGAGAAAGACTGCTGAGCACCCCTAAACACTATGCTTATCTGAAAATAGCCGAGGGTTGCAACCGCACCTGTTCCTTCTGTGCTATACCACTTATGCGTGGCAACCATGTATCTAAAACAATAGAAGAAGTAATAGCCGAAGCAAAACGTCTAGTAAAAATGGGCGTAAAAGAAATAATGCTGATAGCGCAAGAGCTTACTTATTATGGCTTAGATATCTACAAAAAACGTGCCCTACCCGACCTACTCAAACATTTGTCTGACATAGAAGGGCTGCACTGGATAAGATTGCACTATGCATATCCGTCTAAGTTCCCGATGGAAATACTAGATGTAATGAAAGAAAGGGATAATATCTGCAACTATCTGGATATGCCGCTTCAGCATATTTCAGACAATATGCTGAAAGCCATGAAAAGGCAGATTACCCGCAATGAAATAACAGACCTCATTACTAATATCCGTGAACGAGTGCCGGGCATTTGTATTCGTACTACACTTATTGCTGGTTTCCCAGGCGAAACAAGAGATGATGTAGAAGACCTCAAACAGTTCCTTACCGATACCCGACTAGATAGAGTAGGTATATTCACCTATTCTCATGAGGAGAACACATCGGCTTACGAACTAGAAGATACGTTGAGCTCAGAAGAAAAAGAAGCAAGAGCACAAGAAATAATGGAGGTGCAGCAGGAAATTTCTTACGAAATCAATCAGGAAAAAATAGGCAATACCTACAAGGTACTCATAGACAAAAAAGAAGCTGGCAGATATCTGGCTCGTACTGAGTTTGATAGTGTGGAGGTAGATAATGAAGTGGTAATTCACAGCAAAAAGCCCCTACCAATAGGTGATTTTGTAACTGTAAAAATCACTAAAGCTTTCGATTATGATTTGGAAGGAGAAGTAATTTAGTGTTATTCAATTTATTTATCTGCTGCACATAATCACGGAAATAGATTGTAAAACTGATTGAACTATACATTTTTTCTGCTCCAATCAGTATTAAATTTTTATTTCCTTACCTTTGCGCCACATTTAAGAAAACGTTCTTTTTAATCCGTTCTAACAATGAATAAAGTAAAAGTTGCCATCAATGGTTTTGGCCGTATAGGTCGTCTTGCTTTCCGTCAGATATACAACATGGAAGGTATAGAAGTAGTAGCAATCAATGACCTTACTAAGCCAAATGTACTGGCTCACCTGCTGAAATACGATACTGCTCAGGGTCGTTTCGGTCAGACAGTTTCTCACACAGACACATCAATCGTGGTAAACGGCAAAGAAATAAACATCTATGCCCAAAAAGACCCAGCTCAGATACCTTGGGGTACACACGAAGTAGATGTAGTACTAGAGTGTACTGGCTTCTTTACAGACAGAGAAAAAGCTGAAGCTCACATAACTGCTGGTGCTAAGCGTGTAGTAATATCTGCACCTGCCACTGGCGAAATGAAAACTGTAGTGTTTAACGTAAACCATAGCATACTAGACGGTAGCGAAACTGTAATCAGTTGTGCATCTTGCACTACCAACTGTCTGGCACCAATGGCTAAAGTATTGAACGATAGCTATGGTATAGTTACTGGTCTTATGACTACTGTTCACGCTTACACTAACGACCAGAATACACTCGATGCACCACACGCTAAAGGCGATCTTCGTCGTGCACGTGCTGCAGCCGAAAATATAGTACCTAACTCTACTGGTGCTGCTAAAGCAATAGGTTTAGTATTGCCAGAACTGAAAGGCAAACTAGATGGTTCTGCACAACGCGTACCTACTGTTACAGGTTCACTTACTGAATTGGTTACTGTACTAGGTAAAAAGACAAGTGTAGAAGAAGTCAACGCAGCTATGAAAGCAGCAGCTAACGAAAGCTTCGGATACAATGAAGACGAAATAGTGAGCAGCGACATCATTGGTACATCTTTCGGTTCATTATTTGACGCTACACAAACCAAAGTAATCACTGTAGGTGACACACAAATGGTGAAAACCATTAGCTGGTACGATAACGAAATGAGCTATGTTAGCCAATTGGTTCGTACAGTGAAGTATTTCGCTGGATTGATAAAGTAATATTATTTACAGAATTGTTGTGTTTGAGTTCATTAAAATGCACTTCTACTTTATTAGACATAAAACAATAGCCTTCAATTTGAAGGCTATTGTTTTATGTCTAAATTGATTTTCTTCGGTTT
>CAZRPA010000272.1:0-2600 GCA_964601855.1 uncultured Flavipsychrobacter sp.
CCCCCCCCCCTCACACATTAATTATACCCCCAGTGCAATCTATTGACTGGTTTTTTCGTTATTTGCACGATTATTGCTTTTTGGCTTCATTATTGCTGTGCTTTTTTATCGCACACCACATACTGGCTCCACAGCTTGCAGGTCGTACATAGTTTATGAAGGTATCGGTTATTGTTGTCAATTATAATGTGAAGTATTTCCTCGAGGTATGCCTGCACTCAGTGCTGCGTGCCGCTGGCGATATGCCCGTAGAGGTCATAGTAGTCGACAACAACTCTACCGACGATAGCTGCCAGATGGTACTCGATCGTTTTCCGCAGGTACTACTTATCCCCAACAAAGACAACAAAGGTTTTTCTAAGGCCAACAATCAGGCGGTAGCTATTGCCAAAGGGGAGTATATCCTCTTTCTCAACCCCGATACCGTCATGCCCGAAAACTTCCTCTCCACCACCGTAGCCTATATGGATACCCACCCCGATGCTGGTGCGCTGGGGCCCAGGCTCATAGATGGTAAGGGGCAGTTTGCGCCCGACTCCAAAAAATCCTTTCCATCCCTATCTGTAGCCATCTTCAAAACCACTGGCATCAACAAACTATTCCCTAAGTCTGCCTACATCAACAAGTACTATGCAGTGCATGTGGCAGAGCGGCAGATAGCCGAGGTCGATGTCCTTTCGGGCTGCTGCATGTTGGTACGCAAGTCTGCAATGGATATCGCTGGTGGCCCGTTCGATGAAGATTACTTTATGTACTGCGAGGACGTAGACCTCTCCTACCGCATACAGAAGGCTGGCTTCAAAAATATATATTTCCCCGAGGTAGACCTCATTCACTACAAGGGCGAAAGCACCCGCAAAATGACCCTCTCCTATGTCCGCATATTCAATGAGGCACTCGTCACCTTCGTCAAAAAACACTACACCAAAAAACAAGCAGGACTTTTTATCCTCTTTATCAATGCCGGTATAGTGCTGCGCGCCATACTTGGTACCCTCAAGCGGGGCCTCAAGGTGCTGCACATGCCCCTGTTCGATGCACTCATTCTCCTCGTCACCCTTTGGGGCATCAAGGAGTTTTGGGTCACAGAGGTCAAAAACATATTACCCATCAAGGCAGCCGTGGTTTACGCCACCTTCCCTGCTTACATATCACTCTGGTTGTTGTCTTTGTACTTCAATGGCGCTTACGACCAGCCTTACCGCTCCCTCAAGGTCAGCCGGGGTATGATATTTGGCACCATCGTTATCCTTGCTTATTATGGCTTGCTCCCGCCCGAGTATCGCTATTCTCGTGCCATCATCATCTTCACAGGTTTTGCCGGCACAGTTATACTCCTGGGCCTGCACGAGCTGCTCTACCGCATGGGCATCCTCAGGTTCATACCTTACGACACCCTGCCTCGCAAGGCAGTTATTGTGGCAGATGAGCACGCTTACAAACAAACCGCCGATGTGCTGCGTCAGGTCAACTATGCCCCCGAGCTCACCGGTCGCATCAGCCCCTCGCTCACCAGTACCAATGCACTCGCTACCATCCACGACATGAAACAGCTCCTTTTCGTCACCAACGTCAACGAGGTCATTTTCTGTATCAATGGGCTCCAATACCAAGACGTATTCAGCAAAATGCAGGAATGTGGCGACCAATACGAATACAAAATACACCTGCCCGGCGGACAAAGCTTCGTGGGCAGCAACTCCAGTGCCACCTCTGGCGATCTCTACACCATCGATAAGCGATACAATCTTTCCGACTTCGCCCAACTGCGCAACAAGCGTATGGTCGATATCACTGCTTCGCTCATTTTCTTCTTGTTGTCGCCAGTGCTGCTTTTTTTGGTGCGCAAGCCCGGCGCCTTCCTTACCAACTGTGCCCGGGTTTTTGCCGGCAGTCGCACATGGGTAGGTTATGCACCGGGTCCATCCACTGCACACCTTCCCCGCATACGCACCAGTGTGTTGTGCCCTTACAATGTCCTGCAGGGCTACCAGCCCTCGCACGAGGTCATCTCCAATATCAACAGTGCCTATGCTCGCCAGTACACACCCGGCTACGATGTAGGCCTCATTCTCAAAAACTATCGTTACCTCGGTGGGCAGTAATGCCTACACACTCATGTACAATTATCTTTCCTAAATTTTGAATTCTAACTATCCCTCTGTAACTTCATCCCTTTATAATTTGCAGCTACATGAAATTTCGCAATACCCTTTTATTGATCCTCGCAGCAGGTGCTGTTTTGTCTACTAGCTCTTGCCTCAAGAGTTACACCTGTCAGTGTATCACCACATTCGATGGTTACCCCGGCTTACCCGACAGTTCCATTACCGAATACAAGATTTACAACTCCAAAGCGGGCGCCGAATCTATCTGTAAAGATGCCTCTATTGATAAAACACAGAATGGCATTAAAACCGTAGAAGCCTGCAGACTCTACTAGTATTACTTATCCGCATACTTTATACCTCTTTTATACCAAAAATGGACCACCGCATCTGCTAGTGGTCCATTTTTTTGTTTCTATAGTATTTGTTGTAGAAAACTCAGCTTACCCCTTCACCTCCGGATACTGATGATTGATACTCCAGTTAATACCA
>CAZRPA010000272.1:2610-3178 GCA_964601855.1 uncultured Flavipsychrobacter sp.
AGGCATCTCCACAGTGCCACCCGCGCTCAGCCCGTTAAACAGTCTGTCCGCCTCTTCCTTACTAGTAGGGTGTAGCGACAAGTTGATGTTATTACCCATCACCAGCACATGCCCAGCCGACGGTAATATGTCCGACCCCATCAGTATAGTGTGCGCATCTATTGGTAGCGATATATGCATGATTCTTCTTTTTTCCTCCTCCGGCAGATGCTCCGTACCCGGCGCATCCGTCATTACATTCAGTTCACTAAACTCGCCACCAAATACCGACTTATAAAACGTAAACGCCTCCAGCGTAGTACCATCAAAATTCAAATAAGGACTCATCATAGCTATTATTGTGTGTTTTTTTGTGTACCACTAATTTACTACAATCCCCCTTCACACCACACACACCGTGTGCAATTTTTACAACAACTTTTTGCTACCAGCGTCCACCTCGCTACTCACCGTTCCTTGCGTCGCACCCTTGTACGGTTGGGGCAGTGAGGGGCATTACAGATGTGATCGGGAGGTGGGTTTAATGAAAGTTCGAATCCTATCATCCCGACAAAATAAAAAACCAAGG
>CAZRPA010000273.1:0-3118 GCA_964601855.1 uncultured Flavipsychrobacter sp.
ACCTTTTATGTCTCAGGCGCAGGTACCAGAGCCACACATGCTTTCTTTGAAAGGGATAGGGGGCGGAGGAGTAGATCAAATTAGATCATCTGTACTCAAAACAAACGATGATGGTTTTATAGTTAATCTTATCACATCTGCTGTTGCTAATACTGGAAATATTGATAGTTTTTGTTCCTTTACCAGTGATAGGAATATTTTCATAAAATATGCTTACAATGCGTCAAATATAGTATGGTCTAAATGTTTTGGGACAGAGGGGGATAGTGCTTTTAGTTTCTTGTTTCCACAGGTCAACGACAACATTATCTTGGGAGGAATGTTCAAAACAACAGTAGGTTGGGGATGGCTTATCACCAAACAAGATGCCGCAGGCAACACTATTTGGCAGCGCAACTACAGCAAGGGTAACGGTTCATTACTCAATGCTATGATGCCTACCAGCGATGGTGGTTTTATAATGATGGGCGAATCACATATTACAGATACCAATGTACTTACACATTATGGCTCTTGGAGTACATTCGATATCTGGCTGCTCAAGGTTGACAGTAATGGATACAAAGCATGGAGTAGGGTAATAGGAGGCACTGAGCATGAGAGTGGCGCTTCGCTTGTACCTGGCCCCGACAATGGGTTTTATGTAGTAGGTGGTACAGGGTCTTACGATTATGATTGCACTGGCAATCCTGGTGGTGGGTCAGCATATCTGGTTAGGCTCAATGATACTGGCGGTATCATATGGCATCGTTGTTTGGGGGGCAGCTCGCACGATGCTGCCACTGCTGCTTGTAGCAATGGCTCAGGTGGAGTCATTATGGCTGTCAATACCAGTTCATCAGACCACGATGTCGTTAATTATCACGGTGGTGGCGACTATTGGGTAGTAGAGGTCGATACCTCAGGCAGCATAGTATGGAGCAACTGCTATGGCACTGCCAATACCGAAGTACCTTTGGCTATATGCAAGGCTACAGATGGTAGCGTGTGGATTAATGGATTTAATTATGAAAATTACGATGATGTGTACTTGGTTCATACCGATAGTATCGGCAATCTATTGCACGAAAAGGTGATGTCAAGCAGTGGGCAAGACAGAGGCACAACAATACATGCATTAGAAAATAATTTAGTGTTTATTGCTGGACATTACAGGATTAGCAACTCATCTTTTTCATCCTTAAATCATTTTGGCCTAATGGATGTATTTCATACAGTTTTTGCTCCATGGGTTGCAAATGTAACCGATACTAAAAAGAATAAATTTTCTATATTTCCTAATCCTACCCAAAATACCCTACACATAAGCAGCAGCATGTGGCTGAGCAGTCATCTTGTTACCATTACAGACACACAAGGACGAACTATTAAGTCTACTAACATTAAGTCCAATACTTTCGAAACAACTATTGATGTAGGTGACTTAGACAATGGCAACTACTTGATAAAAATTTCAGACAACAACAAAGTTCTTTTCAGCAAAATTATAACCGTCCGTCCTCGGTGAGTCTCCCCGCTTTTTCTGCGAGGAACCCACCGACATCAGGGTACCGAAGCTGAATTTATTCCTTATGGCTGGCGCAATGGCTGGTTCCTGACCCTATAAAAAGCGAAATGTACAACCATGACCAGGGCAATCCCGGTAGAAACATAGAGCGGCAGTTTACATTCTTCCCTAGTTGCTGTGATAAGAAATTTAGTCCCTATTCTTTTTCTGTTGACTATATATGTAAATCACGTAGCTAAGCATCACCATTACATACCCAAGCCCAAAAACTACGTCTTTGGGTTTATGTCGGTCAGGGAAAAATAATATACCAATGAGCATCAGGCAAATCAACACAATAAAAACAATAGCTAGCTTCGCTCCTCTTTTACCTTCAAACTGATTGTCAGTCCTTTCAACCATTCGTGCGCTTCCAGAAGCGTTTCCCACCGCTATCATAGCTATAATAAGTTCTTTAACTTTTACAAAATCATTTTCTAGCTCGTGCTCGGCTTTTGTAGCTCCCAGTTTTGTTCCGTCTACTAAGTGAAGTATTAGGCCTTGATATTTAAAATCTATCGTTTCGTAGGACAAGATATCAGTAGCGAAAATTACCCTATCATACTCCTTATCGAAAAAGGGTTTTGAAGTATATTTAACGTGTAAGCCTCCTTCAGCAAACGAAACGGTCATTCTCTGAGTTAGGAAATTCTTGAAGAAATAGTAAATCGCCACAGCAAGTATTGGTAAACCGCAGATAAGTATCAAACCATTCAACTTCAAGATGGCAATAATCAGTATAAACAAGACGGGGGAGCATATTGCTGTCACAACACCGATAGTCTGCGCTAGTGGTGACATATACTTTATCTGGTACAAAACAGGCTCTGAAGGGCTTTCTACTGCCAGTTTTTCATAGGTCATCCGCTTTGGTTTTTGTAAAAATACAGAAACTCGTTATTCCCTTCGGCTCAACTCGGAACAGCTAATAAAATTCGTTCTCCCGAACGTCTTCACTTGCCCCTCTCGTCTAGGCAGCTCTTCCACATTACTACTCACTATCGCAAACCTGTAGCCTAGCACAGTGTAGCAGCTTACTAGAACCGCATGAAATACAACCTCGTCAAACTACAAACCAATACAACCTTTTACAATTCTTTTTCAGAATGTTGACTGTTTTGTATTTTTACTAATAATTGCTTCAAAATGAAAACAAATATTGTGCTAGATGAACAACTTCTGAAAGAAGGTATGAGACTAAGTAATGCCATATTTAAAAAATAATTAATAGATATGGCATTACAAAACTTCGTAGCCTATCCCCTTGGCTCCTTGAAGACCTTACCCATCCTTATATGCTAATGACCTATCCTAACCCCGTAGATGAAACACTCACAGCTCCTTGCAGGGTGAAAATGAGAGAAACAATGGGTTTATTTTTTGAAGATAAATTTCTGAAAAACTTCGTAAAACCACGGCTGCAAAATGAAGTACTTCATACAGGTATTTCCATAACTTTCTGATATGTATAAAATTGGATCATATATACTGGTGTTTCTTGCTTTGGCAATAACTGCATCGCTACTCCTGTTTATTCATTTCTCATTTTATCGTTATCATAATGCATTATAC
>CAZRPA010000274.1:0-3112 GCA_964601855.1 uncultured Flavipsychrobacter sp.
GAACTGCACGGACATAGGCTGCATAGTTCTTGTTATAAGGGTTACTACTGGCGTCATTAAAAAAGATATACCATGCACCTGTGCTTGTTCCTTCTGTACTGCTCCAATAAGTGCCAGTTGTAAAACCTCCTATTGCTACTCTGTTAGTATATAACTTTTGCAATTCAACTATACTTGGTAGATACCAGTCGCTATATCCATTTAATACCAGATCGGCACACAAACGTGCTGCTGTACCGGCTCCGCATGCTGACGATACTATGGTAGTATTGGTAGCGCCACTGCCTAAAGCAGACAGAGTACTTCCAATTAATGTGCCATTACATCCCCAAATTGTAGCGGCACTCTGATCGCTGGTTGCCGCTATCAATCCATGTGTTTCACCTGCTATATAGCCGGGGTCGCCTGGTAGTAATATGTAAGCTACTTTTCCGCCACCATAACTCATACCAATTGTAGGAGGAGTATTGGCAGCACTTATACCAGGTACAATAACATAATTTCCGCCGCCGCTATATAAAGTATCGCCTGTAGTGCTTACTGTCAACTTTAATGAACCTGAATTTAAGGCATAGGGAACACTCATCATTTGCTGAGTGCCCATATCTACATAGCTGCTACCACCTATAGGGTCGATTTCTACTTGTAGAAACTTTGCGTTGGTGCCCCAGTTGATGCTGGTAAAGGTGCCCGATACGGGTGTGCCCTGGCCAACATTTACACTGAACATACCCTGTGTGGTAGTGGTAACACTATGTGTTTCGCGATACTTTATAGCACCTGAGCTTACGCTATCTCGTATAGTGAACCTTACTGAGATGGCTGTACTTGCTAAGATTGCACCGCTACTATTACGGCCAACTGCCTGATAAGGAATTGCCTGAGGTGGTTGTGCTTGTGTTACAAAACAGAGCACTATGAAATAAATTGAGAACAATAATTGCTTCATATCCAAATGTTTGTGTCAAAGGTAGTTATTTTATTTTCGATTTGTAAATTCTTATTAATTATTAGTTTGCCTAAGGTGTATACTATTTGTAATTTATATAACTATTGTTATTACCTATTTTTGTGTCATTTAGTATCATAAATAGTGTTTCTACGCTGTGATTCGATACGATACCCAAAAAAACACTCCACCAAGTATAGTACCTGATGGAGTGCTTTTTGATATTGTTATGTAAACTATTTACCTATACTATACAGCTAGAGTTTCACATACAGCTAGAGTTTCACAAATTTGTGCATGGTGTTGCCCGCTTTTCTGTTCAGTGTAATAATGTAAATACCTGCGGGCAACTCTTTTATGTTTAGTGTGGTAAGTTCATGGTTGATGGGTTGTTGCAACATTATCTGACCAATACTATTGGTAATGGTTATTCCCGTAAGTTGTTCGGTATGGTATCTGATCTGCAATTGATCGGTAGCGGGATTAGGGAATATTTCTATGTCTTCGGTTTTCACATTAGGTATTGCCGCTGGAAAACAAACCATATTGGTATAAGTATTGGTCATTACCTCAGGGTTAGCATCAAAATATATACCCGCACGGCAAGCAATGGTAGTGCCATAACTCATAGGACCAAAGGTATTGATAGTATAGCGTAGCATACCATGGCAAAAATCGTGATGTGAACTGTCGGGTAGCATTATTTTAGGGAAATCAAATTTTACAATATTGTATCCGCCACTGGTATATTTAAGAACATTCATATTGTGTGTAGCAGATATTGGCTTAAGTGTTGCAAAATTCAAGTTTGACGCTACAGTATCCAGTATGTAAATGTTATGAGCAGTATCTCCACCCATATTCTCAAAACCTATAGTGTATTCTATCTCAGATATAGATGTTGGGATGCAATAACCAGGTTTTGCCTCTACATAGTTAGGGTCGTATGATCCTATAGCTGTATCTATTTCAAATGTGTGATTGTTGGAAGTGTCGCCATCTCCACCATAAGGTGTGAGCGTGAACTGTGTATGCACGGTATCGAAAGTAGGTAAGAAACCAGCAGGGGCATGTACAAGGTTTACATGTATTATGGTGTTGGGGGTAAGGAAGGATAACGGACCAATGTTCCAGGTTAAAGTAGTACCACTAACGGATGTGGGGGGAATAGATGCACTACTGAAAACGTACTTAGGGCTGAAATTCATAGTAAGTACGCCCGACGTAGGTGTGCAACTAGTGTTGCTCACAATAATGTCTGAGAAAGCCCGGTTAGTATAAGAGCGGGTATTGGTACTCACACTTAAATCAAAACCAGTACTGGCACTGCACACAAATCCAAAATCGTTAGAAGGTGAAACAGTAGCTGCACTGTACAGTGTATCATATAATATACCTGTAGCTGGACAACCTAAAGTAAGACCAGAGGGTGATGATAAAACTCTGAATCCGTACACATCGCCCGGATTGCCATAAGCTATGTAGTACATTCCGCTGAGGCACATTAATGTATCTACAGTTGTGCCATTTGAGTCGATAGCTACTGTAATAGGTGAATGAATAGGGATATCTACAGTTCCGGTTTCGAAGGTGCAGTTACTGTTGCCGTCAAAGTAAAAGCGAGCAGAAAGGTTGTTACACAATCTATAGTTGTAGGAATAAGAAATCGAATCTAATCTAGTGGTGCCGTTACGAAGGACGTGTTTTACAGTATAAGTACCAGGTGTAGCATAGCTGTGAGAAAAATTGACATAGCCAGCTAATGCACCGCCTGCAAGTAAAGTGTTAGCAGTAGAGGAACCATCGCCATAATCTGTAACGACATTCTGACCAGTGTAAAAGGAGTTGGTGTTGAGGTAGAAATCAGCCCCAGAACAATTAGCTGCCAAATACACTTCGAAACTATCTGCTATGCTGCCGGCACTGGCAGGTGGCATAAATCTTACTTTCGATGATATAGCGTTTTCTACAACTCTGTCGGAAGTTGTAGCTCCCATTTTTTGTACCATGCCTACTACATTCACAAAGTTGGCGTTGTAACCCATAGGTAATATGTAGCTATATGTGCGAGAAGCAGTTACACCAGCTGCAGGATTTACAAATGCGGCATCGCCCCATATGCTTCCACCGGTGGCTAGTATTTTTCTTGCCACATTCATGTGC
>CAZRPA010000275.1:0-3093 GCA_964601855.1 uncultured Flavipsychrobacter sp.
GCGACCGCAAAGTGTTCCACTTTGTAGTGAAACAATAAGAGGTACAATAACAATAAAGTTTCAATAGAGAGGGCTACCGATTGGTGGTCCTCTTTTGTTTTGGTAAAGGTCACCAGTTAATACGATATGCAGGTGTAGGAGTGTATGAGAAATGATGTTTTATACAAAGTATTAATTGCAGCAAATAGACAGGCGAAATTGTACAAAGCTGTAATTTTCATGTGGTGCAACTGTGAAAAGTATTTGTGAAAATGATCGAAAAAAGAGATGAATACAGTATTAGTCGACAATTAGCAATTTACACTAAATCTATAATTGTTTATATTAAATATTGTGAGTGGTATGGCCAATGTCAAAAAAATCAATAATTGCTTTGTAATTTTATTTCATAAAAATATACCCCCAATGAAAAATTGTTATATCGTTGAAGTAAAGACTCATGTTAGGAGACTTTCTGCCAGCGCTCTATCGTCCCAAATTGTTTTGCTTAAACCGAGTACATTGCTGCTGCTTTTGCTTTGTTGGGTAATATCCGCCAAAGCAAAAACTCCACCATGCAGTACTCCTACTATATCAGGTACGCTGACAGAATGTGCAGGCAGTGGCAGCACACTGAGCAGTACTACCAGTGGCGGCACATGGACCAGTAGTAACACCAGTGTGGCTACTGTGGTATCAGGCACAGGGGTAGTATCGGCAGTCGCTGCTGGGACTGCAATAATATCATACACTGTAAGCGGTGGATGTGTGGGTACAACAGTCTATACTGTTAATCCACTGCCTGATGCAGTTACATTGATAGTACCGGCAAGTTTATGTGGCGGAGAAATATTTGAATATGAAACTTCTCCTGTAGTCTATGATGGGACTTTTTTTACATATCATCCTAATGTTTATATTGATTATCCAAGTCTTGGTCAAACGGAGGTATTTAATGATGGTACTACAATTATTAATGCAACGGTATATTATGCCCGTTATAATGCTTGTGGAACCCATATAGATAGTGTTAATATAGAAATAAAGCCAATACCAACAAATATTGTTGGTAATACTATGATGAATGTAGGTGAAATAGATACTATAACCAGCGTTTCGCCAGGAGGCATATGGAGTAGTAGTAATCCTAGTAGAGCCACTATAAATTCAATTTCGGGAATACTTACAACCCTATCTCCTGGTCTCACTACAATCAGTTACACACAAATTGGTGGGTGTTATAAATCATTACCCGTAGCTATTGACGACGGATACCCAAATGCTGTAGGAAAAATCAACACAATAATAGGTAATGGTACTGCTGGCTATAGCCCAGATGGTACTTTGGCAGGAAGTGCTATGGTTACATCTCCAAATCTAATAGACATTGATAGTGCTGGAAATATCTACTACGTAGAAGGTAGGTACATAAGAAAGAAAAGTACTGATAACATCATTACTACTGTAGCTGGTAATGGATTAAGTAGAGTAGATGGTAATGAATTCGACTCAGAATTTGGTATTACTCCTGCTACGGGAATTCCACTTAGAGATGGTATAGAAGCTATGACAGTTGATAAACGAGGCAATGTATATGTATATGGTCTTGGTGGTATTGAAAGAATAAGTTCAGATGGTCATTTGTCATTAGTCGCAGGTTATACTCATTATTATGCGTCTGGTTCTACCGCAGGTGTTTTAATTGATGAACCAGCAATAGCTCCAGGCTTCACAATTAATTATGTAAACGGAATGTGTACTGATAATAATGGTGATTTGTATTATACCGACTATTATATGGGTTCAGTAAACAAGATTACTATTGCTACTAACCGTGTTAATACTGTAGCTGGAAATGGAACTGGATTCTCCCCCACACCGTATGAATATTATCACACATACAACAATGAGCCAGCAACTGTAGCTTTTCTTAATGAACCAAGGGATGTAGCTGTAGGTAAAGATGGAAGTATCTACATAGCTGAAACCTATGGTGGAAAAGTATTAAAAGTAGATACTTCTGGCATACTTCATACTATTGCTGGTGAAACATTAATGTATTCTTCCGACTATGGTAATGGTGGTCCGGCAAAACTTTCAAGAGTGTCAGTAAATAAGATAACTGTAGATTCCACCGGAAACTTATTTATATCTAACGGTTCTGTAATTAGAAGAATTAGCAACGAAGGTATTATTACAGCTTTTGGAGGTACAGGAAGTACAACTTACAATGGTGAATGTAAAAATGCAGATGTTGCAAACATTGCTGCCATTGACATTGCCGTAGACAAAGACGGTGGGTTGGTAATAGCAGAAGGTGTGAAAAATAGAATACGGAAAATTCAAAATCCTGATTTATACAGCCCTATTATAACTGGTAGATTTACACTGACTTTGGCTGATACTAGTCAATTAGCTGCATCACTGCCTACAGGTACGTGGAGTAGCAGCAATACTTCTGTAGCTACAGTAGACGGTACTGGCAAGGTTATTTCAGTATCTGTGGGTACTACAACTATATCATACATGCTTGCAGATACTTGTATTAGCCCTATAGCTACCACTGTGATATATGTAAATACTAGCCCAGAAGACATAATAACTTTGTCGGGCGTTTCTTCAGTATGCCCTGGTAGCAGCACCACTATTTCTGCTTCTGTTTCTGGTGGATCATGGATAAGCAGTAATACTTCTATTGCCACAGTATCGTCTGCAGGTATTGTAACAGGTGTGACTTCTGGTACATGTATTATAACTTACACTGTATCAGACAGTACCGGTACAGACACAGCAACTTTGTTAATAACTGTTCTCTCTCCTGCGCCAGCCACACCTATTATTACTGGTCTTGGTGCTGTTTGTGCAGAATTCAATATTGCGCTTTCTGCATCACCTACTGGTGGTACATGGAGTAGTAGCAATGCAACGGTAGCCAACATCGGAAGTACTACTGGCTCTGTATCGGCATTAACAGCGGGGACGTGTACTATGTCCTACAGTCTATTTAATACATGTGGCACTGCTGTAGCTACTAAAGTAATAACCGTAAACCCCACACCTAGCAGTATTAGTAGCGCTTCAGGTTTCTTTGCTGTTGCCGTGGGTAGTACTGTA
>CAZRPA010000276.1:0-3088 GCA_964601855.1 uncultured Flavipsychrobacter sp.
GTATTGCGCCTCAGCATTGCCCCCAATGAAGAAGAAGCATTACTGCTGATAGAAGATATATTTGTAAAAAGTAATAATGAAGCAGGTGAGCAAGTGCGAAAGGCTGTAAAAGATGCTTATCGCAGGTTACTGCAAGTGAGTCTGGAAAGCGAATTCAGGATGGCGCTCAAGGTAAAAGCTGACGAAGAGGCAATAAATGTATTTTCAGAAAACCTGAGGCAATTATTGTTAAGCTCACCTCTCGGTAGCAAAAGAATACTAGCCATAGACCCCGGCTATCGCACAGGTTGTAAAGTAGTGGCACTAGACGAAAAAGGAAATCTGCTAAAAACTGACCTTATTTACATACATGAGCCTAACAGACTTGCTGATGCTGAGCATAGAGTACGTACACTGGTGCAGCAGCAACAGCTACAGGCGGTAGCTATAGGCGATGGTACAGCTGGTAGGGAAACAGAAGGTTTTATAAAAAAACTGAATCTAGGTTTGCCGGTTTTTTTGGTCAATGAAGACGGCGCATCTATCTATTCGGCATCAGAGATTGCCCGCGAAGAGTTTCCTGATCAAGATATTACCATTCGTGGTGCAGCCAGTATAGGCAGACGACTAATGGACCCGCTGGCAGAACTGGTGAAAATAGACCCCAAAAGTATAGGGGTAGGGCAGTACCAGCACGATGTAAACCAAGTGCGACTAAAAGAGCGGTTAGACCAAACCGTGATAAGCTGTGTAAACGCTGTGGGAGTAAATCTGAATACTGCTAGTAAACACCTGCTGAGCTATGTAAGTGGTATTGGTCCATCTATTGCTGCCAATATTGTAGCGCATCGCAATGAGTTGGGCAGATTCAGCTCACGTAGTCAATTGATGAAGGTGCCTCGTTTGGGCGCTAAGGCTTATGAGCAATGTGCTGGATTCTTACGTATCAAAGAGGGCGATAACCCGCTTGATGCCAGTGCCGTACACCCCGAGGCTTATAGCATCGTTAGCAAAATGGCAAGCGACCTATCAGTGCAGGTAAAAGAACTGATAGGAAACGAAACCCTTATAAAACAGATAGACGCTAAAAAATACATTACCTCAGATATAGGGGAACACAGCATACGCGACATCATCAACGAGCTGAAAAAGCCGGGCTTAGATCCTCGTAGCGAGGTGCGCCAGTTTGAGTTTGCTAATATATTTGGTATAGAAGACGTTCATGCGGGTATGATAGTGCCCGGTATTGTTACTAATATTACCCGTTTTGGTGCGTTTGTAGATATAGGTGTGAAACAAGACGGACTAGTGCATGTGTCTGAAATAGCACACAAGTACATCACAGACCCCAATGAAGTACTGAAGCTCAATATGGAAGTAATGGTAAAGGTGATGGAGGTAGATAAAGCTCGCAAAAGGATAGGGCTGTCTATAAAACAAGCACAAGAACCCCCTGCCGCTACAAAAGGTAAGCCTAACACAGGTGCGCCCAGAAATACGCCAAAACCAGCCGTGCAAAACAAAGAAAAAGAAGCACCGCCGGTAAGTATGAATGATGCATTGAGTGCTTTGAAAAACAAATTCGGTAAGTAGCCTCAGTATAAAGTATATCAAACATGGTTTGGTATAAGGTTATTATATTTACAGCCAAATGAAGAAAATAGCACTTAGTTTGTACATGGCATTGGTGGGTATGAGTGCCTATGCGGCAACGGATACTACTTTCATTACTCCTTTTGAGCGAAGTAAAGGAAAGCAGACTGCCACTTATGAAGAAGTGAATGATTTCTTTAAAAGGTTAAAAGCCGTGCACACCACTATTAGTATCGGTGATATGGGGCCAGCAGACAATGGGTATCCGTTGCGGTATGTAGCTTATACTAATGATGGCAACTTTGACAAAGATGAAATACGCACAGGTGGCAAACTGGTGATACTAGTCAACAATGCCATACATGCAGGCGAACCTGATGGGGTTGATGCAAGTATGATGTTGCTACGCGATGCGGCTACTGGCAAGATACAGATACCTGACAATGTGTTGCTTGTAGTGGTACCCGTTTTTAATCTGGGTGGTGCTATGAACCGCAATAGTACCAGTAGGGTAAATCAAAATGGTCCGGAAAGTTATGGCTTCAGAGGTAATGCCCGCAATCTGGATCTTAACAGAGATTTTGTGAAGTGCGATGCTGCTGAAACTATAGGAATGTGCGACCTTATAGCACGCATGAATCCAGATATACTTATAGACAACCATGTAAGCAATGGTGCTGATTATCAGCACATTATGACCCTTTTGGCTACTCAACACGATAAGCTGGGCGGTGAGAGTGGCGCTTATATGTACAATACCTTTACCCCGCTATTGTATAAAGAAATGAAGGCCAGAGGGTATGATTTGGTGCCTTATGTCAATCATTTTGGTACTACACCCGATAAAGGTTGGCAAGAGTTTTATGAGTCGCCCAGGTTTTTGAGCGGATATGCAGCCTTGTTTCAGACCATGGCATATGTACCTGAAACACATATGCTTAAGCCCTTTGCTGATAGGGTTAAGGCTACTTACACATTGATGCAAACCATTATAAAAGCTGGAAGCGATAATATAGTGGCAATAAAAGCCGCCAGAGCAAATGACAGAAAAAATTTACTGACCCAGAAAAAATTTGCTATTGATTGGACGGTTGATACCACTCAATGCGATAGTATAGTATACAAAGGATACGAAGCTGGCTATAAACCTAGTGAAGTAAGTGGACAGCCCAGACTATTTTACGACCGCAAGAAACCATTTACCAAAACAGTACCTTTTTATAGTCATTATACACCTACAAATACAGTAACTGCCCCAAAAGCATACATTATCCCTAAAGCATGGACAAATGTAATAATATGCCTGAGGGCAAGTGGTGTGCGTATGCAGAGAATAAACTACGATAGCCTGATGGAGGTGACTGCCTACCACATAGATGACTATGAAACCACCCCTAGACCATACGAACGCCACTACCTGCACAAAAACATAAAAGTTACACCTTACAAAACCAAAGTGAATGTAACTCAGGGAGATTATATAATTTGGCTGGCACAGCACACCAAAAGGTACCTG
>CAZRPA010000277.1:0-3038 GCA_964601855.1 uncultured Flavipsychrobacter sp.
ATCTGCTGGTGTTGCCAACATATCTTACACAGCTACCAATGGTTGTCGTACAGGTGTAGCAATGGTGGTAAATCCATTGCCTGCTAACATTACTGGTGCTACTAACGTTTGTGTAAACAACACTGTTACATTGAGCAATACAACCGCTGGTGGTACATGGGAATCTGGCGACCTTTCTGTAGCAGGTATATCTGCATCAGGAGTAGTTACAGGTTTTTCTGCTGGTGTGTCTGCTATCACTTACACGCTGCCTACTGGTTGTGTTCGTGTAGCTAACATCAACGTTAATGCACTTCCTGCTAACATTACTGGTAGCTCAGATGTTTGTCTGGGTGCGACTACTACACTCAGCAGCACTACCACAGGTGGTACTTGGAGCAGCAGCACTGCTTCTGTGGCTACTGTAAGTGCTACAGGTATCGTAACTGGCGTTACTACTGGTTCTTCTACTATTACTTATACATTACCTACCTCTTGCCGCAACACAGCCGTTATTGCTGTTAATCCATTGCCAGCAAATATAGCAGGCAGCAGCAGCGTTTGCGTAGGTGCTAGCACTACTCTTACCAATGCCACTACAGGCGGTAACTGGACTGCTGGTGCAGGTGCATCTATAGATGCTTCTGGTACTATCACTGGTATCGCAGCCGGTAATACAACAGTAACTTACCAATTGCCTACTGGTTGTCGCAAAACAACAACTATCATGGTTAACCCTCTGCCAGCAGCTATTTCAGGTAGCACTAGCGTTTGTCAGGGTCAGCTTTCTGGTTTGTCAAATGCTACTAGCGGTGGTACTTGGAGCAGCTCAAACACTGCGGTACTTACTGTAAATGCAGCAGGTGTTATGTCTGGTTTAGCTACAGGTTCTGCTAACGTAAATTATACTTTACCTACTGGTTGTGTACGCACAGCGTCTATAGCTGTTAATCCATTACCTGCAGCTATCACTGGTACTACTAGTGTTTGCGTTGGTGGCACTACTACTCTTAGCTCTGCTACAACTGGTGGTGCATGGAGCATATCTTCATCAGTAGCAGCTATCACTGCAATGGGCGAAGTGAGTGGTTCTTCAGCTGGTACATCTGTTGTTACTTATACTTTAGGTACAGGTTGCAGCCGCACTAGAACAATTGTAGTTAACCCACTTCCTTCAAATATCTTTGGCGAAAGCGAAGTTTGCGAAGGCAGTCAAATCACACTCACCAACACAATGTCTGGTGGTACATGGAGCAGCAATAGCAGCCCTCTGGCTACTGTTACAGCTGCCACTGGTATAGTTACTGGTACTGCATCAGGTGCAGTTCTTATCAGCTACACATTACCTACAGGCTGTATGCGCACTAAAAACATAATAGTAAATACAACTCCTGCTGCTATAACTGGTACTACTCAGGTATGTAACGGTGGCACCACTACGCTTTCTTCTACTACTACTGGTGGTGTGTGGGCAAGTGGTTCTACTTTGGTAGCTACTGTTGGTATCGTATCTGGCGAGGTTGTTTCTGCTTCTGCTGGCGTTACAGCTATATCTTATGTTATGCCTACAGGTTGTATGAGCAGAACAATGGTTACTGTTAATCCACAACCTTCTTACATCTCAGGTGCTGCCGCAGTATGCGAAGGTTCATCTACCGTACTTAGCAATACTTTGGCTGGTGGCTCTTGGAGCAGCAGTGCTTCATCTGTAGCTGCTATAAATGCTAGTGGTACTGTAAGTGGTGTTACTGCAGGTAGCGTTATCGTTACGTATGCATTGCCTACTGGTTGTTTCAGAACTACTAACATGGTAGTAAATGCACTTCCTTCAGTACAATCTGTTAGCGGTGGTGGAAACTATTGTGCAGGTGGAGCTGGTGTTGATGTAAACCTTGATGGCTCAGAAGCTTTCACTACTTACCGTATATACAATGGCACAGCGCTTGCTGGTTCATTCACTGGTACTGGTGCTCCTTTGTTCTTTGGTTCTTATACCGCTGCTGGTACTTACTCAGTAGTAGCTACTACTGCTGCTGGTTGCAACCGCAATATGACAGGCACAGCATCAGTAAACATCATACCAGTTGTTATTCCTTCAGTTGATGTTACAGCCGACAATGGTACAGTATTGTGTAATGGTACTGCTGTCAATTTCACTGCAGTTATCGCAAACGGTGGATCTGCTCCTGCTTATGAGTGGAGAGTTAATGGTACTTTGGTATCTTCTACTACAGGTACTTATGCTTATACACCTGCAAATGGTGATATCATAAGCGTGAAACTCACCAGCAATGCTACATGTGCTGCTCCGATAGCTGTTACAGATAACATAGGAATGACAGTTACTGCTAACGTTAATCCTACTATAACAGTTAATGTTACGCCATCTAACAGTATCTGTAAAGGTTCATTCGTAACTTTTGCAGCTGCTACAACTTTCGGTGGTTCTGCTCCTGCTTATACTTGGATGAAAAACGGTACTACCCCAATGGGAACTACTGCTTCTCTTTCTTATGCGCCAAACGATAACGATGTAATTACTTGTCAGTTGAACAGTAACTACGTATGTCTTGCTAGCGACAATGTGATGAGCAATGCAATCACAATGAATGTAGATGAAGTATATACTCCAGAGGTAACCATTACTGCAAATCCTGGTCTTACTATCAAAGCTGGTGAATCAATCACATTCAGTGCTACAGCTACAAATGCAGGTCCTACACCAACCTATATGTGGTTGAAAAATGGTGCTGCAATACCAGGAGCTACTTTGAGTTCTTACACTACTACTAACCTTGCTAACAATGATTCTGTCACTTGTTTAGTTACAGGTAGTGGTCTATGTGGTGTAGCTTCGCTCAACACTGTAATTGTAACAGTTACACCTACAAATGGTGTAGTTACTACTGCTTTTGGTGGCAACATCGTTCTGGTGCCTAATCCTAACAATGGTTCTTTTGTTATCAAAGGTGCTGTAAGCATCAATGGCAACGAAACCGTAACACTCGAAGTAACCAACATGTTGGGACAAACAGTGTACAACGGTAACGCAACCATTA
>CAZRPA010000278.1:0-3004 GCA_964601855.1 uncultured Flavipsychrobacter sp.
TTTCCTTCACTATACACAAATACTATAAAAATTATTTACCTTTCGTTATCAATATTCATCCACACATTATTTTCCATCAACACACAAAAAACAATTTTCTTTATTATGAAATGGTACATACTCGCATTCAAAAAATACGCACAATTTTCCGGTAGGTCACACCGTCAGGAATACTGGATGTTTATACTTTTCTATTTCATTTTTTCTGTGGCGGCACGCTTGCTCGATGGCATCGTGGGTACTTGCTACAACGATGTCAAACCTTGGGATGGTGGTTTTATCTCCACACTCTACTCTTTGGTCATTTTGGTACCCAGTCTTTCCATTGCCGTTCGCCGCCTACACGATATTGGCAAGAGTGGCTGGGTCTATTTCTGGTCTATGTTTGCAGCCATTGTAGCAGTTATTGTGTATTTTGTTTTCTTAGTTACGACGCTCATGAGCAATGGTGCCGCCGACATAGATGCTATAAGAGCAGGCGATATAGACCCTTCTATGTTTATGACGGGCAACTTCATTCTATACACATTCCTTTTGGCTATATTCTTATTGGGTATTAGTGTATACATGATTGTGTTACTAGCTAAGCGTGGCAACACCGGCGACAACAAATACGGCCCCGACCCACTAGCATTACCTGCCGAATAGGTATAGTATTATAAGTAATCATATTGCTCACAGCCCACTTGCTACAGCACAGTGGGCTGTTTTGTGCTACCCGCTCATGCATACATATCTATACATCTATTTACGGTACAATTTTTGCAGCTCTATTTTTTTCTTACACCACCACACCACACATGCACTCCATCTTCAAGTATCTCGGTTTTGTTTGCTGCCTTCCACTATCACACATAGCAATAGCCCAAGATAGTACTATGCGCTACCCAGCCAATCAAATCAAGTTCAATCCAGTAAAACTTATAGATTTAGTGAACACCGGCATCGAATTCGGTTACGAACGGCGCATTGCCAGTCGTTTCGCTACCCATGTTTCCGCTGCAGTTCTGGTCAACTATCTCAACATTAACTCTTACCATTCCTACAGTGGGTATCGCTTCATTGCAGAGCAAAAATATATCATCACACATCCTTATGAGGGTTTCTGGATTTACCCGTCCATTAGTTTTGTGTACAATACCATGAACTTCAGTACTGTTGATGCATTTATAGATACTAATCAGTACAATGCCACCACTCCCAATTACTATAATGGCTATCTCGATTCTTTTATGCTCACCAAGCGTACCTATTCAGTCAATGCCTGTCTAGGTATAGTCATACCCTTGTACAAAAAAAGCCTCCTGCTCGATATGTCAGGCGGAATAGGTATAAAATACCGAGATGTTACTCATTCTCAGCGCATCAACCCAAACGATAAAATGGCATTGCCTAGACACCCTAATGTATATCACATCTCCAACAGAGAAGGACAATATTACACACCCAATATGTTGCTCACCTTCCGCATAGCATACTCATTCTGATATGTTATTGCTTTTCGTATTGCAGCGTCATCATATTTTTTATGTATCCCTAGTAGGTGAATCGTTTCTTTAAACTCAGAATCGGTTTTTCTATAAGCAAAAACGAAAGCCAGGATATTAGCAAAAGCATCGAAAATTTGAAAGCAAAAACAAAAACCGTACTACCTAGTATGGCAGGGCCATTACCCATACCTAGCGTATCCAGATACAACGTTTTTAAAGGCTGGTCAAGGAAAAAGTGATACAAGTATATGCCATAACTAATCTTGCCTATAAATATCAAAAACCTGTTATTTAGTAGGTATTTATCAATGATTGCATTCTTGTTGCGTAGCACAAAAATTATTGCACCCAATGCTACACATCCATCCACAAATTTCTGGTACATCACTAACAGCGGCGCTCCACCCAGTTGGTTTAGTCTCCAGGCTATGAATAGCATCATAGTTAGTATTACTATAAAACTATTCTCAAATTTCCTGCCTTCACTTTCACCACCACTACGCACATACGCATATAGCCCACCTATACTGAAGTAATCAAAACAACTCAACAATAAGTACCCATTGCCATGTAGCACATAATACTCATAGTATTTAAACCCTGTACCCAGCATAATGCAAAACACTAAAACATATTTCAGATAGCGTCTATCAATAAACACCAGCAACCATGGCCATATCAGGTAAAACTGTTCTTCTACAGCTAGCGACCACGTATGTAGTAATACATTGCCGGGTTTTAATTGCAAAAAATTTGAACAATAAAACAAAAAATAACCCGCATGCGCTACTACAAAACTGTTTTTCAACAACAAAAACAGCAATATTACTAAATAGTAAATAGGAAATATCCTGAAAAAACGGCGCATATAAAACGTCTTCACAATACTCATTTTATTGCCAGACACACCATTGTATGTTTCTTTAAGCAGTATAGAAGATATCAGAAAACCACTCAACACAAAAAACAAGGTAACCCCAAACCTTCCATCTGGTACTATTGCCTTACTTAGTGCGCCTGCCCAGGTATTAGCAGGTATTATAGGGCCCCAATGGTACTCATCTACAATAACCAGCAGTACAGCTATTGCTCGCAATACATCAAAGCCTTTTACGTATTTCATTATTAAGCAATGTTTCGCAAAAATTTTTTAAAACTAATACTTTTTGACCTCATATCCCCAAACATTTCTTTTATCCTATCACTCACCAATGTACATTATCTCTATTTCAAATGCCTAGTTAGTGCTACCTGATTATTTGTTGTTCGTCGCCATTTTTTCGTCGCTACCTCCAATCTATTTATTGTTATTGCTTATCTTGTATTTCATTCCTCCTTACAATCCTCCCATCCACACGCTCCCCCATAAATCACATAAAAATCCCTTAATTTTAGCATACATAAATTCCTCATCATTATGAAAAACCTCCTTTTCCTCTTCCTTTTTCTGCCTTTCTGGTCACAGGCGCAGATCATTGTTACCGTGGCTGGTGGCGGTTCTGCTACTACCAATG
>CAZRPA010000279.1:0-2986 GCA_964601855.1 uncultured Flavipsychrobacter sp.
CAAGTCTAAACCGTGTGCCTTTTATTGATTTTATGTTCTTCCCTGTAAAGCTATATCTAGCCACATATATTTTTGTACCAAACTTCTCGTTAAGAGAATCTGAAAAACTAAATAGTGGAGTGCCAAGCTCTATATCATAACCTCTTAATGAAGATTCATATGTATGTCCCCCAGATACTGCAAAAATTGATGTACCGTTAATTACAACTTTTTTATTATTATGATTTATCTTTTTTCTTTTATTTTGGGGAATATAAATATTTGCTCTTGCATCGATATATTTACTTAAAGCTTCAACACCAGTAGTATTTCCACTTACTGAGAAATGATTACCTGTATATCTTTGATCAAAATAGGAATATATACCTAATATTACCTTATTGTCATAATTATATCTATATGCTAAACCTAAGTTTACCTCTTTACTGCGCTTGTTATCTAATTTCAATTTTAGATCAAAAATAGGAACATGATTCTCTTTTGTAAAGAAAGGTTGCATATAATTTAATTCAGCAATCTTTCTACCTCTGCTTAGCTTTGTAACCAGTTCTGCACTTGGATTATAAATATATTCTTGTTGTTCATTACCTTTAACCACTAAGGAAATAAATAAAGTAGATATTATAATACCACTTCTTAAATGTACTTTAGTTGGTGAAAACAAATTTTTTATAAACATCTTAGATAATATTTTAAGAGTACAATCTTTCTAGTATATGGTTCTATCTAATTGAAACGAAGGCTCTATTTAGGTGAGGGTATAGAGCCTTATTACTACAAAATAATTTAATGGAAACTTTCTTCTTGAATTACATCAAAAGACGACCCTTCTCCACTTGGGTAGACCGAATGGGTAGTATGAATATTATTAATATCAAAATTATTAATAACCGCTAAAGGATTTTGTACAATGTTAGCTTCAACATGACCAATAGGACTTAAATTATTTAATAACTCTGAAATGTCCAAAGATTCGTCCTTGTCGCCAGGATTTTTTATTAATTGGCTCAAGTATTTTGAAAGTTCTTCCATTTCATTTACGTTTTTATTTGCTATACTTTCTTCAACTTTAAAATGGATTACGCTTAATTCAAGTTGTAACGTCTCATCATGTTTACTTAAATTTTGAAAAGCTAATAATTTTCCTTGTAACTCATTAACAATATCTTTCTGTTTTACAATTTCCATTGCATCTAATAAGGCTTTATCTTTTAATTCACTTGCTTTATCTTTTAACTCTACTTCTTTTGCTTTAAATTCTAATTGCTTCTTTAAAAGCTCAATTTGTAAGTATAAAGCCTCTTTTTCTTTTAAACCGATATCCTCTTGTAGTTCGCCGATAACTTGATTTTTAGCAAAGCTTTTATCAGCTAGTTCCGATTCTTTCTGAATTAATAATTTCTCTTTTTGCTCAGCCATTAGTTCTTTTTCTAAGTTTTGAATCCTTAAATCAACAACCTCATTGTCTTTTAAGTTAACTTCTTTCTTTAACCCATCAATAATTTGATTTTTCATATGGCTTTTGTTAGCAACTGCCAATTCCTGTTGAGTAAGTAATTCCTCTTTCTCAATTTTACTTTGCTCAATTAATGCTTTTAATTCTTCTATTCTTTGTTCCTTATCACTTAGAAGCTTATTTTGATTCGATAACAACTGTTCTTTTTTAAGATTCTCTTCCTGTAACCTTTTTGCATTCTCTAACTCCTTAGCTTGTTTTTTCTTCAAAGCCAATAATCCCTTATTTTCCTTCTCTTTTTGTACTATTAACTCTTGTTTTTCTAATTCCTTTTGAGTCAACAATTTGTTTTGTTTTTGAGTTTCAACTTCCTTACGAGCAAGAAGCTCTTTTAACTTTTCTATTTCTTGAGTTTGACTGACTAATAGCTTCTCTTCTTTTAACTTCTTAGCATCTACAACTTGTTTTTCTTGTAAGATAGCATTTTTTAAATTCAATAAAGTAGCACTTGTTGGCTCTATTTCAAGACCTATCTCACAACTTTTTAATGCTTCTTCGTAATCTTTTAAGCCTTTACTAGACGCAGCTCTGATATTATGAATATTTACGATTTGTTCTAATTTAGTCTTCACATCATAATATTTGTTATATTCACTGTAAAAACTATTGGCTCTTTGTGCTTCTTCTAAATATTTAGGTAGATTTTTGTATAACCTATTTTGAATTAGATTAACGTTCTCGGGTGATTTCTGTTCTTTATCTGGAATATTCAAAACTTCTCTAAAAAATGTATAAAAATCACGTGTTGGATTATCCTTAACCCATGAGAAAGCATTAACACCATTAATTACACTTTGATTATAAAAATAATCTCTTTTTGCTGCGCTATCCTTATATAGGTCTAATCTTTCAAGATATAATTTGTTTGCTTGTTCTACTCCGTTAACCTCAAAACCATTGATATCTCCTATAGTATAAAGAGCTATATCAGAGTATTTTAATGCTTCGCTAAATTTTCCTGCTTCTAACAAATTTTTAGATTTATCAAGGTTACCTTTACTTTCATTAACAATATCACGCGCGACCTTAGAACTATTATCGGTAATTGACTTTAAACGTACTAATTCTTTTTCTTTCTGTACTAATAACTGTTCTTTTTGAGATATCATCTCATCTGTGCGCTTTACCCCTTCAAGTACATTGTTTATTTTTTCTAATGTATCCGGGCGGATACCACCATCATATTTTAAAGCCTGGCTTAAGTCTTTTACGGCAGGATTGTATTTTGATTCATATTCATGTTTTTTCATAATATTATACCTTAATGTTAATTATATAAAACTACTAGCCCTTCAAGTATTTGAGCGTATACGAAAGTAAAAGTTACTAAAAAGGTAAATTATTAAACTTTTGCATAAAAACTAGTTACGAGTAGCTAAAAAACCACATAATAACTATTTTATAATTTATACTTGAGACCGGCACTAATTGAAGAAGACCTTAAACTTAAATTAATTAATTTTATAGTCT
>CAZRPA010000280.1:0-2931 GCA_964601855.1 uncultured Flavipsychrobacter sp.
CGTCGCACACTTGTACGGTTGGGGGGAGGGGGGGCTTGCCTATTGAGTGATGCTACTATTTTGGGGTTACGATAACAATAGGTGGGGACGACTAGATTTGAACAACAGCAATTCTAAGTATTCGCTTTTAGCTCTGATGCGTGGGTTAGAATTACTTTGAAATTAGGTATAAATATTACAAGTTTTTTGGGTCAGGAAAGAATAAAAATGACAATTGAATATCATTCAAATAGCTTTAAATTGCGGCTTATCGTACTTACAAATAGCATAAAAAGTAAAAATAAAGAAGTTTAAAAAATGACAGAAGAAACAAATGATTTTTGGATAAAAAACGCTTGTTTTATTGAGTTATCAAATTGTGATAAACAATACAAACAAATTAATTTTCAAAAATTCTGCGAAAGTAATATGTGGAAGTTTGATGAATCGCCAGAATACCACACGTTATATAACAGAAAATATAAAGGGCAAGATAAGGAAATGATATTCAAAAAGTATGGTGTGTTAAAAAGTGTTCGGTTTACAGAGATGAAATATTATCAGAAAGAAACTGGAATAGATGGACCTAAGCATACACATCCAGAGGAACCCGTTTTAATCATCAGACATAAAGGAGACTTAGTTTTATATAATGGGTATCATAGAGCTTTGCAACATATAAGTAAAGGAAAAACAGAAATAGAAGGATACATACTTGAATTATAAGGTTGTTTTGGTGTAGATACTCTTAATGCTATTTCTCCCCACTTCTCCCTAACCTATACTTTCATCACCCCACCCTCACAAAGAAAAACTAAGCCTACCCTTTACGTGTTTGCTTTCCGCTTTGCGTAGTTCCGCATTATTCATTAGGTATTGTTCTTTCTGCTTTTCCATTAGTCTATACCATAGCACCGCAGGTATAGTGTTGTTAGAGTGTAGCTCCAGCCTCACCAGTATTTCATTATTAGGATTTCTGTGGTTGTTTATCAACTGACTCAATTCAGTAGGCTTGATATCAATTTCATCAGCAAATTCTTTGTTCATTTTCCCTAGACCATTAATATATCCTTTCAAAAAAGTGCCGAAACTCATTTCCCTGTTATAGACAGCATTACTTACATAGTCTTCCATCTCAAATTTTAATTGAAGAATGTTAGAGAATACTACTTGCTCTGGGCTTCTTTCCTCGTATCTTTTTTTTCTTAGTTCCCAATGGTCTCTTTCCTCTTTTTCATTCACCATGCCATTTTCTACAGGATATACATATGCCTCAGCCAGTTCCCTATCAGTATGTTTTTTCGTGTTTTGTTGAGTTTCTTTAACTTTCATTTTAGTCATTATTGTCTTCAATAGTAGTAATCTCCATCTCGAGAATATCATAATTGGAATTTACGAAATAGTTTACAAAACGGTAGTAATTTCGTTAGATGGTGTTTCACTCATTCCAGTTTAAAACCACAATACCTTATCACAACGTTTACTGTTGGCAAGCCTATTACATCATTTCCTCGTTGTTCCAGCTGCTCCCAAGGGACAACTGGAACTGCCTATAAAAATCGTTCTCCCTCTCATCCCAGTTTGTAACTGTAATGCACTATTAAGGTGTCCACCGCCACTCTTCACCCATTACAGCAGAACACCCTCTCTATGCTACAAGTGTAACTCAGGGAGGGTGAACGCTTTCTAGACTATAGCGCAGCTGTTAGGTAATCCCTCAGCAGCATCACATATTGCTAAGTTTGTTCTTAATATAATCTTCTGTCTGTTTGGTAGGAGTACTGTTTATTACTGCGTTTGCAGTTACCGTCAATCCTGTTTGTTCATCGTAGTAATATTCGCCGTTTTTCTTAGCCAGCACTATTATGTTCATACTCAAACCAACTGGGAAATTAAATCCTACAAATGAATTTATATCATAGTAAGCAAATGCAGGGGAAACGGCATTTAGCGCTGGGAATACAATGTAAATCGTTGTGTTTTTTCTGTTAAAAGTTGTGTCGCTCGTGTTTATAGTAATGTTTGTTTTGGGATCATTGTTATTTCTAAAAAAGTCGCAATTTATCCAATTGAAATCGGTGCAGGAATCGAACTGGTAGTACCAACCCTGGGCAGTAGATATACCAGTAGTGTCCCTAACTGTAGATTCAGAGATATTACCTATATTATTTACCATAGTATCTGTCGTCCATGTTGCTACAGAGTCTTCATTATTTGTGTTGCCATAAAACAAGCGCATGGGCTGCGTTGAAGCGCTGGGTTGTCTGAAGCCTATACCATATTTGTTAGCATATACTTCTTGGCCGTCCTTAGTGGCCTTTATGTATACCTGTCCGCCACTTATCAGCAATTCGTTGTTGTAGGTAGTAGTAGCGCGGTTTGCTATCATCTCGCCGGGTTTATACATTTCTATTACCTCCAGACACACGGTGCCACTTGTTATAGGGCTGCCAGTTGCGGTTCTGAATGAGTTAGGGTAAAAAGTGAGTTTTGTACCTTTCGAGAATACTACCGTTTGCTGCATTCCGGCTGTCACACACTTTATTTCGGGGGTGCTCCTAAATGATTTAAACAAAGTGTTTAGCTGACTTTTGTCTGTTGCTACAGGTGTTGGACCAGGTCCTGGCTCATAATTTTTTCCGCAAGACAATGCGAACGTGGCTACCGCTAGGGTCAGCGCAATCAAAATTTGTGGGTTTTTTTTCATAAGAATATTTTTTCATTAACATAGACAACACTAATAGTTAATAACGTTGGCTAAAACATTAAAATTGTGGTTACAAGTTCATCAACTTTCAAATTGTGGATATCTTAATCACCGCCACCACCAGTATTTTGGTAAGTTGGCTCACTTTTTGCGGCATTAGTAGAGCATATTCTATTCACTCATTACCTAATAAACCCCTCAATCATTATGTCAGTACACAGCATCCCAAATCATTACAATAAATA
>CAZRPA010000281.1:0-2431 GCA_964601855.1 uncultured Flavipsychrobacter sp.
CACCCTCCACCACGGCACCGAGCGCAAGGTGTTCCATTTTGTGATGGAGCAGTAGATGTTGATTTATTTATAGCATGCATAAAATACAAGAGGCTACTACTAAAATTGTAGCCTCTTTCTATTTCGAAAAGAAAGTTTGTATTTTTAACTGACAGGTATAAATAAATTGTCAACAAAATATTGTTATTTTGATACCTATATCGTTTAGTCTTGTAGTAGTGATTTGCAAGGCTCAACGCAACCTAAATTATTATTAAATTGTACATTACGCATACCATCAATTATACTGTATGAAAAAAATCTACTTACTTATCCTTGCCTGTTGTATCAGTTCTATAGGCTTTGCACAGACATTCATCTTCACGCCCAATAATAGTGGAGGCTTTGAAAACGGAGGATCATTTGGCATCAACCAGTGGACTTCTGTAAATGGTGCTGCAAATCAGTGGGCTGTCGGCAATGGTACAGTATTCGCTGGAGTAAGAGCAGCTTATATAGGCAATGCTACTACTTTCGTAGGCACTAATACTCCTGCTATTAATCACTTTTACCGTACAGGTGGTAGTGCTATCCCTGCAGGGGTTACAGACGTGCGTCTGTACTTCCGCTACAGGCAACCAGTCGTTGACGCTGGTAATGATTCTTTCATTGTTTCAGTTACAAACAACGCCAACCCTACGCCTGTAGCTGGTGCCACTGTCAATGCATTACATACCCGACTCTACCAGAACACAGCAACAGCATTCCCTGGTTTTGTAGAGGTGGGTCCTATAGATCTTACATCGTTTGCCGGTACTACCGTTAGATTAGTATTCACCCATGTCAACAATGGTGCAGGTAATATCGGTATTCCAGCTGTAGATAGTATTTCATTGTCTTACTGCAATTTGCCTGCCATTACTGGTCTTGGCATTGCTTGCCCGGGTACCGTTACTTCACTCAGCCACGCTACTGCAGCGGGTTCGTGGACTAGTAGCAACACTGCCATTGCTACAGTTACTGGCGGCACCACAGCTACCATCACAGGTGTGTCAGCAGGTACAGCTACTATGACCTACACAGTGGGTACATGTATTGCTACTCGTGTGGTTACTATTAATCCTAGGCCAGCTGCTATTACTGGCACACTATCTACTTGTATCACAGGCACTACCACATTATCTAGCGCCACCGCAGGCGGTACATGGGGTAGCTCCACTCCTGCCAACGCTACCATTTCTGCTGCTGGTGTAGCTACAGGCGTTGCTGCTGGGCTGAGTACTATTACTTACACTGCGCCGGTTACTGGTTGTTTTACCACTTCCGTTCTCACTGTCAATCCTTCACCCACAGCATTCACAGTTACAGGTGGTGGCAGCTTTTGTGCCTCAGGGGCTGGAGTAGCTATTGGTCTTAGTGGCTCTAATGCAGGTGTCAATTACAGCCTATGGGATGGTGCCTCTATTGTTGCCACAACTCCCGGTACAGGTGCAGCTATCAGTTTTGGCACATTTACTACCGCAGTTACATACACCGCTACAGCTACCAGTACTATTACTACCTGTTCGTCAAATATGACAGGTAGTGCCACCATCACTATTACTACACCTGTAGTTCCTGCCGTTAGTATCATAGCGCCTACCACTACTATTTGTGCTGGTGCATCTGCTACATTCACTGCATCTCCTATCAATGAAGGCATCACACCATTTTACCAGTGGTATGTCAATGGCACACCCACGGGCACTGGCGTTACCTATTCTTATTCCCCATCATCGGGCGATGTAGTTTCTGTTACGCTTTACCCCGGTGGCATCTGTGCCGTGCCAGACAGTGCTACAGACAACTATACAGTCATAGTTACCCCATTATCAGCGCCGGGTGTCACTATCGCTGCTGCCCCATCCAATCCTTCTTGCCTCGGTCGCACAGTTACATTCTCTGCCGTACCTTCTTTTGGTGGTACAGCACCTTCATACCGCTGGACCAAAAACGGAGTTAACCTAGCCACTGGCAGCTCCTACAGTTTTGTGCCTGTCAATGGCGATGTAGTGTATTGTATGCTCACCTCCGACTATGTTTGCCGCTCTATCGATACTACATTAAGCAGCATTATTACCATGACCGTAGTACCATCAGCCCCATTACCAGTAGTCGAGATCCTCGCTACTCCGGGTCTAACAGTTACTCCTGGCACCGATATTACACTGACAGCTGCCGTATCTGGTACTTCAGTTCCTGTTAATTACCAATGGGTGCTCAATGGCGTAGCCATCGCTGGTGCCACCTCAGTATCTTACACCAGCGGCATGTATGCCAATGGCGACATCATTACTTGCAAGGTCACTAACGAAGACCCTTGTGCTAATTTCACACTCAAGTCAGTATTGGTCAATGTATTCCCAGCGGGAGTAGGCACACATAGCATCAATAGTATGCCATTTGTTATAGT
>CAZRPA010000281.1:2441-2928 GCA_964601855.1 uncultured Flavipsychrobacter sp.
CAAACCCTTCTACAGGCAACTTCACCTTGCAAGGTCATGCTGCCGATGCTGTCTCGCTATCAGTAGTCAATACCCTCGGTCAGGTGGTTTACACCACCACTGCTACACCAGCCAATGGTACTATCACACAACTCTGTTCATTGCAGCACATGCCAGCGGGCACTTACATCATGCACATTACATCAGCCCAAAACCACCAATCTATACATTTTAATATTGTTAAATAAAGTTGTTACCACAATACTACTTACACAGGCTGGCATATTGTCAGCCTGTGTTTTTTTAGTCATAATAAAAATGCCACTTAATACTTTATGACAATCGCCCTATACACCTATACAATCATCAACAACTTAGATACAGTTTTATAACCGTCGTTGCTTAACTTTGCCGCCAACGATCGATCACACAATTAAATTCATGTACACAATCAAATTTACCTTTGAGCAAAAAGGACTAGAGCCAATAACACTAGAGCACGTAGCCC
>CAZRPA010000282.1:0-2866 GCA_964601855.1 uncultured Flavipsychrobacter sp.
GCTCAATAATTGTATACTATCATGCCCCCTAACATTTGAAGAATGGAGCAATTGTATCACCGTACAATGCGGTATAACTCTAACTAAAGATTTTGCAGATAGCAGAACTAATGTCTACCAAAACGCTGACCATCCAGAAACAATAAAATTCGTAGAACTTAACTACGCCACATATAAAAACAACATCCTAAATGGCTGAAAAAAATATAAAAATGAACAAAAAACTTCCCATCACAGTTCTAAGTGGTTTTCTTGGTGCAGGCAAAACAACTTTGCTAAATCATGTACTCCATAACAAACAAGGACTAAAAGTTGCCGTAATAGTCAACGACATGAGCGAATTAAATATAGACGCTCGTTTAGTTGAAAACCAAAATTCACTCTCACGTACCGAAGAAAAATTGGTAGAAATGAGTAATGGGTGTATTTGCTGCACACTTAGGGAAGACCTTATGATAGAAGTTGAAAAACTAGCTAAAGAAAACCGATTCGATTACCTACTTATCGAAAGCACCGGAATAAGCGAACCAGTTCCCATTGCACAAACATTCACATTCACTGATTTCTCTAACGGCATCAACCTTCCTGAAATTTGTTATGTAGATACCATGGTAACGGTAGTAGATTGTCTTAATTTCTTCCGTGATTTCAGTACCACAGATTTGCTATCACACAGAAACCTTACTAACATCGATGGTGATAACAGAACTATTGTTAACTTGATTACAGACCAGGTTGAATTTGCCAACACTATATTACTTAACAAAAGTGACCTAGTTGATACCTTCACGATCGGCCTTCTAAAGAGTGCTATTCAAAAGCTAAATCCCAGAGCAAAAATAATAACTACCTCTTTTGCCAATGTAGATTTAAACCTCATCCTCAATACAAAAAGTTTTAACATCAATGATGCCGAATCAAATGATTTATGGGTCAAAGAACTAGAAAAATCAAGTCACACACCCGAAACTGAAGAATACGGCATCTCCTCTTTCGTCTTCCGAGACCAACGACCTTTTCATCCTGTTCGATTTTGGAGTTATATCAACGACCATTACCCTAGCTCTATCTTAAGAGCCAAAGGATTATTCTGGTTAGCATCTCGCCCCAACGATGCTTTAAGTTTTTCACAAGCTGGTGGCTCTTCTCGGCTAGAGAATACGGGAGTGTGGTGGTGCTCAATGCCTTATAGCCAACGAATTCTGCATCCTGCTTTTGTAGATAACCAACAAGAAATCGAAAGCAGATGGAGTAAACTTTGGGGCGACCGAATGAACGAAATAGTTTTCATAGGCCAGCACATCGACCATCTAGAAATCTTACATGAACTTGAATGTTGTTTGTTACAACCTCACGAAAACCACCTTTTTACCTCCAACACTCCATTTCCAGATCCTTTTCCTATCGTCAATTAACCCAAACAAAACCAAAAAATCATATTAACGATAATACTTTTTGAATTCAAGGAAATCTTGCGGAACTTTGTCACTACTTAGGCGTAATTGGTAATAACAATTAACAATGATCGAAGGCAATGACAGTAAAACGAAGGTCTACTCATATTCAACAAGATATTAAGGAAATAATCAGCAACTCACCTAATGCCTTAAGCCATTCCGATGTCGAAGCACGCCTCAGCGTTCCTGCCGACAGAGCCACAGTATTTCGTGTGCTCAATCGTTTGGTGGAAGACGGATATATTCACAAAATAATGTCCGATGATGGCGTTAGCTTTTTTGCTATGTGCCAAAACGGATGTAGTAAAGAACATCACCACGACGAGCATTCCCACTTCAGATGCGTAGAGTGCAACAAATTCTCGTGCCTCAACGACAATCTTACCCCCACCCTACCAGCACAATACCAAATTATCCATACCAACAACCTCATTACTGGCATCTGCCCCAGTTGCAGATAGCAGCACCAACAAAAAAGCCGACCTGAGAACAGGTCGGCGCATGCTTGCGCATGAAACTTAGGATCTTATACAGTATCTTTTACCAATATCACCGTTTATAATAGTCACCAGTGTTTTTTAGTCATTAGCCACATACAGATATCCCCTGCCTGCACCATCCTGTGCATATCTGGCACGCTTAAACACTGTCCTTACACCCCTTTTACTTTTTTCGTAGTAGCAAAACTCATTGGCATCCATCACCCTCCCACTACCCTTTTTCATAGCCGCATAGCCACCATCAGGTCCATAATAATATCCATTACCATACCACTTTGGGTGAGTATTCGTCAACCTTGTTCTATATCTACCACTTGTTTGGGCTTCGCTGGCATTGCTCGTAGCCACCAGTACAGTTACAGCCAGTACAGCTATTTTTAACAGTTGCATACTTTCCATATCGTTGTTTATTGCGACACAATTGCAAATCTAAATAAAGTTTTCCATAAACGCAACACAATCGCAATAAAATAAAAACTTTTTTCCACATACCGCGCCACCATCCACCACCACACCCACTACCCTCTCACTAGCACATCCTCAGTAGTCCACCCCACAGCCCCCTACACCAACACTATCTATATTTTTTTAGGTCACCAGCTTTCCCACACCCATCAGCCGGCATTGCGTCGCTCCCTTCTACTTGCGGGGCAGTAAGCAGCTTTGCTCATAAACTATAATAAAATTCACAATATGCGCCATACACCCCAAAACAGAAAGGGCCATCTCAAAAAATGAGACAGCCCCCTCTTTACATTCACTCACTATTTGAAAACTCAATGTTTACTTACTGCTGGTACACCAGTCTTACCATTTTGCTGCTACCATCTGCACCATTGAAGCGCAGCATGTATACACCATTTGTAAGACCCGCTGGCAATGAGATACCTGTAGTACCTGCTTTCGCTT
>CAZRPA010000283.1:0-2628 GCA_964601855.1 uncultured Flavipsychrobacter sp.
TCACGTAGAAAGTAGCAATGCTGAAATCACTAATGTAGCTCTTCGCGACAATAGTGTGAAGGAAGAAATATTAAAAATGCTGGATATTGCCTTTCAGCAAGGTGCTATTGTGGAACTGAAAATACTAGAAGGTGTAGACCTAACAAATGATGGCAAACGCTTTAGTAAAATAAGAATGGACATTGTTTCTAACACAGACTTTGATAAATACAGTATCTGATATACACATTAATTATACTGTACCCATATCTTATCAGCTTCTTTTTTTCTTATGCTTAGGTAATAACCAGCTATGTTTATAGCCATTGGGTCGCCCATGGGTGCTATCATTTCTACCCATACTGGCTCACCTGGTACACAACCCATCTCCATCAGCGTTAGCTGAAATTCACTCTCTTCGTGACTGTCAATAACTGCCTTGGTACCAGCGGGCAACTCTGATAAACGCACTAAATGTTCTTGCTTCACTTCCATCGGTACAAATGTACACCCTAACCTATACACATACACAACTACAACACAATATTCACACCGTATTTTACTAAATTACACACCATTCATACAATACGAGCTGATGAGTAATACCGACTGGATAGTGCTGATAGTAACTCTGGCTGCAATGATAGGTTATGGTATGCACAAGGGTAAGGGACAAACCGGTGCTGGCTCTTACCTGCTTGCGGACAGACAAATGCCTTGGTATGTAGTACTGCTAGGTGTAATGGCTACTCAGGCAAGTGCTATTACTTTTTTGTCTGCACCGGGTTTGGCATATACCGACGGTATGCGCTTTTTGCAAAACTACTTTGGGCTGCCACTGGCTATGGTGGTGATATGCGTTACGTTTATTCCTGTCTTCAGCAGGCTGAAGGTATATACAGCTTATGAATATCTGGAACAACGCTTTGACCGCAGAACACGGTTGCTCACTTCTTTTCTTTTCTTGTTGTCAAGAGGACTGTCTACCGGGGTTAGCATTTATGCACCCGCTATTATATTGTCATCAGTACTAGGGTGGAATATATATATCACCAACATATTTATGGGTGGACTGCTTATGTTGTACACCTACTCGGGCGGAGCAAAAGCGGTAGCACACACACAAAAGTTGCAGTTTATTATCATACTAGGCGCCATGGCTTTAGCGGGGTATCTGGTAGTACATAAGTTGCCAGAGGGAATAGGCATGAGCGATGCACTATACATAGCGGGCAAATCGGGCAGGCTGAATGTGATTACTACCGACTTTAGCTGGCGCGATAAATACAATATATGGAGTGGTGTGATAGGTGGATTTTTCTTGTCGCTGTCTTATTTTGGCACGGACAATAGTCAGGTGGGGAGGTATATTAATGCACGTGATACCAGCCAAAGCCGAATGGGCTTGTTGCTAAATGGGTTGGTGAAAATACCTATGCAGTTTTTCATACTTCTTATAGGTGCGTTGGTATTTGTTTTTTATAGTTTTCAGTCTGCCCCACTTTACTTCAACACTACTGCATATGATGTGTATACAAGATACGAACCCAAAAATGCAATAGCGAATTCTGAACTACACGCTCAGCTAAATAAACAACACCAACAACAAGCGGTAGCCATAACACAACTAAGAAAGGAAAACAAAACTAACGAGTTGCCACAAACGATAAACAGCTTCAAACAAACGCAACAACAAATTCAACTATTGAGAGATAGTGTAGCACGCCATTTAGATAGGAAACACTACACACCCGACACCAGCGACACTAACTATATATTTTTATATTTTGTCAGAAACTCATTGCCGGTAGGGGTTATAGGTTTATTATTTGCAGTTATTATTCTTGCATCGTGGGGGTCTATTTCTGCTGCACTCAATTCTTTGGCAGCTTCATCACTCATTGACATTCACCTGCTAGACAATAAAAAAGACGAAAAAACAGAGCTTCGTTTGGGGCGTTTGCATACATTAGGCTGGGGTGTTTTTTGTATTGGTGTAGCCATGTTTGCAGCCAAAATGGGCTCGCTCATAGAAGCAGTGAATATCTTGGGATCACTATTCTATGGTACTATACTGGGTATATTTCTGGTAGCATTTTACATAAAATCAGTAAATGGCAAAACAGTTTTTGTAGCTGCTGTAATAACAGAAGTAGCCGTGGTAGTTATATACATGCTTGATATAGTATCTTTTCTGTGGCTAAATGTAATAGGCGCATTGCTACTCATGCTGCTTTGTTACATTATAGATATCAGAAAAATCATTAGCCCTTCAAAATCTGACTGATCTATAATTCCATTCTTGCTTATTCCTCTATCCTGAATACTGGATACCTCATATACTCCTGCTCAAAGTATATAGAGTTTTTGTACACGAAATCGAGCTGAGCATGTCCGTCTTTGGCAAAATCGGCATCGTTTTTACGTTTTTCTTCCAGCTTCTTTTTTAGTTCGGGGTCTTTTTTTAAGATATCAGCTGCCAGGTCTTCAAAAACATATGCACTATAGTATTCCTTTTGTTGGAGAATACCATCAAAAAAGTTCCATGCCAAAAAACCATCTGGTCCATTGGGTTCAAGTGTTTCTATCAGGTATCTTTTGGTGTGCTGTGCCAGCCATATTATATAATCTCCCTGTGTTACATTCACT
>CAZRPA010000284.1:0-2578 GCA_964601855.1 uncultured Flavipsychrobacter sp.
GAAAAATTTTACTGTACCTTCTTGCATTTTACTGTTTTTAAATAATGAGACACAAAGATACGTAAGTTTATTGAAAAATAAAATATTTTTTCGGAAATCAGTTCCATTTCCTTTTTAGACTTATTTATACCGACTGACTAAATACTTTTTTTGCAGTATCGGGTCTGTTCTTTTGCAGGTGCAGGTCAAAGGCACTACACACATTACGTACATAGTTTTTACCAGTAACAGTCAGTGTCACACCATGTTCTGCTACTACCACTAGGCCATCTTTTTCCAAGCTTTGCAGCAGTGGCATTGCATACGTAGCTATAGCATCAGCGTCCAGTGGGTGAAAGGTGGTAGTACCAGTGCAGCTCACATCTAGTATATACTTCCCAAAACGCCTGTCTTCATCACTTCTCATACATATTTTTTTCACCGGGCTGTTACCTTCATTGGTTAGGTTGTAGTAATTATGAAGTGTTTTTTCGTTTTGTACATAGGCACTAGGAGTAGTGCTGATGGCAGATACACCCAGGCCTATCAGTATTTCTGTGCGCTGAGTAGTATACCCCATAAAACTACGGTGCAACCTACCCTGCTGCAATGCTACACAAAGTTCATCGGTAGGTAGTGCAAAATGATCCATACCCACGTCTACATATCCTGCTTCCAGAAACATCTCCCTACCGGTTTGGTAAAGCGCTAGCTTTTGTGCGGTACTGGGAAGGTCATTCTCATCAAATAATCTTTGCCCTCTGCTAGTCCATGGTACATGGGCATAACTGTAAAAAGCCACCCTATCAGGTTTCAGAGATATTGTTTGGGCAATAGTGCGCACCATACTTTCTTGTGTTTGCTTAGGCAGCCCGTATATTAGGTCGAAATTGACAGACTCATATCCTATTTGCCTGGCGGTATCTGTTACAGAAACTACATTCTCAAAAGGCTGTAGCCTGTTTATGATGTGCTGCACCTCCGGATCATTATCCTGAACTCCATAACTCACACGTCTAAAACCAAGATCGAACAATGTTTGCAAATGCTGGGCTGTAGTATTGTTGGGATGCCCTTCAAAACTAAACTCGTGCTCTGGGTGCAAGTCACAGGTGGCCAAGATAGGCTCCAGTAAACGTTTTAAGTTGTTAGGAGAAAAAAAGGTAGGGGTACCTCCACCCAAATGCATCTCTCTCAATAGTGGAGTATGATGCATTAAATCAAGATATTGCTGCCACTCTTTGTGTATAGCAGCTATGTACTCTTCTTCTACAGAATGATTGTTGGTAATTTTTTTATTGCAACCACAATAGGTGCATAATGATTCGCAAAATGGCAAATGGATATACAAACTGAAGCCCTGCTGTGCTGGAACATTAGAAAAATCGCTGGCAAATGCCTGCAACCACGGCAATGGATTGTCAGTTTCTTGCCAATAAGGCACCGTAGGATAACTAGTATAGCGAGGTACTGGAATATTGTACTTACTTAGTAACTGATCGTTGGCAAGACGCATGTGTACGTTTTTGCCAAAATTAGAACTACTCAATAGCTGTAATACTGACGCAAATCAGGTACTTTGTCATTGTTTTGCAAGGAAAAACCTGTAAATCTCATGGCCTGCAAGTGCAAAAAATGATGAAAATGATAGCGTGAGGAAAAGCGGGGAATATATACCCTTCGACCCAATAAAAAAATATTTTTATGAGTGAGTATTGTTCACTTTTTCAAACACTAAGTTTTACTTTTGATGTCTGATTTTATTTCTCATCGGGCACACCAGCCAGATTAATTCAACCAAGAGTATGATAGACATTTTGTTGGGATTGCAATGGGGCGACGAAGGCAAGGGGAAGATAGTAGATTTCCTTGCTAGTAAGTATGATATAATAGCCAGATTTCAAGGTGGCCCTAACGCAGGACACACCCTGTACATAGATGGTAACAAGGTAGTGCTGCATACAATACCATCAGGCGTGTTTCAGAAACACTGCCTCAACCTGATAGGCAATGGAGTGGTAATAGACCCCGTGACCCTAAGGGCTGAAATAGAAAAAATACTTCCTCTTTGCCCTGACCTGCTACAGCGGTTGTTTGTATCCCAGAAAGCCCACCTTATATTGCCAACACACAGGGCTCTGGATGCTGCGTCTGAGTCGGCAAAGGGAGCAGATAAAATAGGCTCTACACTTAAGGGCATTGGCCCTGCCTACATGGATAAAACCGGTAGAAACGGGCTTAGAGTTGGTGATATCTTATCGCCCAATTTCATGGACAAATACAACAAACTGAAACAAAAGCACCTGCAAATGCTGCGCCAATACACAGGTGCTGCTATAGAGTGGGAGCAGTGGGAACAACCATTTTTTGAAGCAGTGGAGCGTATGCGTTCTTTGCAGATTGTAAATGCAGAATACTGGCTTGACGAACATCTGCAAGCGGGTAAAAAAATACTTGCAGAAGGTGCTCAAGGAAGTATGCTGGATATAGATTTTGGCACCTATCCTTTTGTTACCTCGTCCAACACAATAGCCGCTGGTGTATGTAGTGGTTTGGGTGTAGCACCATCGCGCATCGGCGAGGTGTATGGCATCACAAA
>CAZRPA010000285.1:0-2562 GCA_964601855.1 uncultured Flavipsychrobacter sp.
AGTGCTGCTGCCATTTTATTAAACACGCCCATCAATATGATAGGAAATATATACGGCATGTATTTCAGCATAGGGTTGTTGGGGTCTTGTGGGGTCATGTTGCGGTTGTAGAGGGCTAGGAACAAACTCGATGCCGTCATGAGTAGGGTGAACAGACTGATATGGTCGCCATAGAAGGGTATCTCGAAGCCGAAATTAAAGATGCTGTCATAGGTAGATAAGTCATCTGCCCAAAGGAAACTTTTTTGGCGGAACTCTATAAATGATGGAAATATATAATAAATAGATAGCAGTATGGGCAACTGGAACAACATGGGTAAACAACCACCCAGCGGATTGACGCCTGCAGAGCGATAGAGTTTCATTTGCTCCATGCCAAACTTCTGCTGATCGTCGCCTATTTTGGCACGCAGTTCATCAAGTTCGGGTTTCAGCACACGCATTTTGGCGCTGGATAGGTAGCTTTTGTAGGTAAAGAATGACAAAAACAACCTTATCAGCAAGGTCATGAGCATGATGATGACTGCATAATTGCTTACGAAGCTGCTGAGGAAATAGAAGATAGGTATGATCACCCAACGATTGATGTACTTAACAAATGCCATGATACCGAAGCCTAGTGGTACCATTTCGTCCATATCTATCTTGTAGGCGGCAAGTGTGTGGTAGTCGTTAGGGCCTATGTACCAGCGCAGTGTGGCACCGCTACTTGCGCCAAGTGGCTTGAGGGGTAGTTGCAGTGTAGCAAGGCTATGTGCTACAAAGTTAGTGTCACCTGTTTTGTAATTGAACTTAGCATCCATTTTGGTGAAGCCATCATCGGCTATTAGGGCAGTAGAGAAGTACTGCTTTCGAAAGCCGAGCCAATGTGCAGCATTGCTTGTATTGCCCAGCGATTTTTCGTCTTGCTGAACGGTGAAGTAATCGTGCTCGGCATCTTTGTTGCGGTAGTATACCTGCGTACTCATTCGCTCGTTCACCAGGTCTTTTTCGGTGGGGAGCACAAATGTGTTCCACTTCATATCTAGCGATGGGGTAGACATACCTGTGAGTACTATGTTGCAGCGCATCATGTAATCATCGGCGGGGAGTGTATATATAATGTCTACTTTTTTGCCATTGCCGAGGTCGGCACTAAAGTCGATGGTGTTATCGCCATTAGATTCTTTTTTTACAACTGGCACAAAATATAGGTCGGCGGTAGACTTGCCGTTATCTATAGGTAGTATTGCGCTTAGTTGGTTGTTTTTACCATTAAACAGGTATAGCGGTTGTTTGCGGTAGGTTTTGTAGTCCTTTAGCTGTGCAGACATGGGGAATGCACCCTTGCTAGAGAACTGCAGCGATAGTTTTTTGTTTTCGAGGGTAATGGTTTGTGCTGTGCCGTTGTAAGCTGGTGGTTGCAGCGCACGCAATGCCAAGGTGGCAGAGTCGGCGAGGGAGTCATTGCTTTTAACGGCAGTAAAAGCAGTGGTGCTGTCTACCATCTGTTTTGGGTGCGCCTTGGCATAAGCTATGCTATCAGTGCGTTTCTGCTCTTGGTATACTGTTTGTTCGTGCTGATTGTACATTACGTACCCTACGAGCAGAACTGCCAACAGTGAGAATCCGATAATCTGGTTGCGATCCATTTAAAAATACTATAGATAAGAAAATGAGGCGCAAAGGTAACTCATTTAATGTGAGATAGCTGCTATGCGGTGTGGAATGTGTGGGTTAATTATGTATTATTTGGCATATCAGGTATTTGGGGGGTAGAGCGGGGAAGAGAGCGAGAGCGGAGGGACAGCCGAAGGGGCTGTTTTCCGGTTAGTTGCCGTAGCCTTCGCTAAAAAGCTATGGCTACTAATAGGTCGTTTCATGGGTTTTAGTACTTAAGTGGTTGATTATCAACGCTATTCATTTTTGCATGTTGTATACATTTTCCGGTTGGTAGTTAGTCTGAGCCACTGATTGATCTGATTCATTTTATTTTCATTACGTGGGTTGTTTTGTTGGTGGTTTCTAGTCATATTTAGTTTATTGTTCATTTATGGTTTTGCCGGTTTGTTGCCGGTGTTTTCATGGGTTTTGGTACTTAAGTGCTTGATTATCAATACTATTCATTTTTGCATGTTGTATGCATTTGCCGGTGGTGGTTAGTCTGGAACACGATTTCTGGATTTTTAGATTTACAGGATGTGGGCTGTATGAGTGTTGGTGTATTGTTGTTATGTGTAGTCATATATGGTTTATGTTTAATTTCCGGTTTGTTGCCGGTGTTTTCATGCGTTTTGATGGATAACTCCTTGATTATCAATACTATTCATTTTTGCATGTTGTAAGCATTTGCCGGTTGGTGGTTAGTCTGGAACACGATTTCTGGATTTTTAGATTTACAGGATTTGGGCTGTATGAGTGATGGCGTATTATTGTTATGTGTAGTCATATAGAGTTTATGTTTAATTTCCGGTTTGTTGCCGGTTGTTTTTGGATTTTGGGGTGTAACTTGTTGATTATCAACACTGTTCATTTTTGCAGGTTGTAGTGTTTTCTGCTCGGTGTTGTTCTGACCGTGGGTTC